>NZ_MEHK01000001.1:5987210-6314245 GCF_001746425.1 Streptomyces subrutilus
CAGGTCCAGGCCCGCCGCCGCCCGCGCCGCCAGGCCCGGCGCCGCGTCCCCCTGGAGCAGCGCGTCCAGCAGCGCCTGCACCCGTTCGTCGCTGCGCCGGCGCATCTCCCGCTCACCCGCCCGGTAGGCCTCCGCCGTCGTCGCGGCCTGCTGCTCGATCCCGGCCCACATCGCCCCGGCCGTCCGCGCCAGCACCGGCAGGGCGTCCGGGTCCTCCTCGGTCACGATGTCCAGCAGCGCGTCCCAGGTCAGCCGGCCCGCGCGGCGGTACGCGTACAGCAGCAGGTCCAACGGCAGCCCCTGTTCGGCCCGGCGCCGCCCCAACTCCTCCGCGTACACCAGGTCCTTGCGCGCGTCCGAGCGGCGCGCGGCGAAGGCCTCGATGCCGTACCGCATGGCCTCGCTGATCTGCTGCCAGTGCTCGTCCCGCGGCACGACCAGGTCGTACAGCGGCGAGTGCTGCGCCAGATCGCCGATCAGCTGCTCGGTCAGCTCGGGGACGCGCCCGAGCAGCACGTCGACCGCCGTCAGCAGCACCGACCACTCCGCTTCCGTACGCGCCCTGCGTCCGCCCATGGCCGCAGAGGATGTCACCCGCGGCCCGCCGGCGTAAGGGGCCGCGCACCCAGATCTGTGCCACTGCACAACCGGACCCCACCCACGGCTGGTCATCGGCAGCGATTCCGCTTCGGGCCGTGGACGCCCGGCCCCGCCCGGTGCTGGTCTGTGCGCCAGCACAACGCCCGAACAGGGCCTGGCAGTGGGAGGGGAAGTAGTGGCCTCGCTCCAAGTGCGCGAGCTGTCCGTCGGCTACGGGCCGGTCCGGGCGCTGCGCGCCGTGTCGCTCGACGTACCCGAAGGCGCCGTGGTCGTCGTCCTCGGCGGGAACGGCGCGGGAAAGACGACCCTGCTGCGGGCGGTGTCCCGCACGCTCGCCTTTCACCGCGGCGCCGTCACCGGGGGCGGCGTGACCTTCGACGGCACGCCGCTGGACGGACTCGCGCCCGCCCGGGCGGTGGCCGCGGGGGTGGTGCAAGTCCCGGAAGGGCGGCAGGTGTTCGCCCGGATGAGCGTCGCGGACAACCTGCGGGCCGGCGCCCTCGGGGCACGGGCCGGCTCCCGGGCCGACACCGCCCGCTCGCTGGCCCGCGTCCACGAACTCTTCCCGGTCCTCGCCAAACGCGCCCGGCAGCGGGCCGGCCTGCTCTCCGGCGGAGAGCAGCAGATGCTGGCCCTCGGCCGCGCCCTGATGGCCCGCCCCCGGCTGCTGCTCCTGGACGAGCCCTCCCTGGGCCTCGCCCCGAAGATGGCCGCGACGATCGCCGCGACCATCACCGAGATCAACGCCTCCGGCACCTCGGTGCTGCTGGTGGAGCAGAACGCGGCCCTCGCGCTGCGGCTGGCCTCCCACGCGTACGTCCTGGAGGTCGGCGAGGTCACCCTGTCCGGCCCGGCCGCCGACCTGGCCGCCTCGGACGAGGTACGCCGCCGCTACCTCGGCATCACCGCCGAGGACGCCCCGCCCGCGCATGCGGCCCCCACCCTGCGCAGGTGGTCCGCATGACGGGAACGCCCCCGCTCACCGTCACCGACGTCACCGTGCGATTCGCCGGCCTCACGGCCCTCGACGGCGTCTCCTTCACCGTCGAGCCCGGCAGCCTGCACGCCGTCATCGGCCCCAACGGCGCGGGCAAGTCCACCTGCTTCAACGTGCTCTCCGGGGTCTACCGGGCCGCGGCGGGCAGCGTCCGCTTCGGCGCCGCCGAGCTGACCGGCCTGGCCCCGCACGCCGTCGCCGCGCTCGGCATCGCCCGCACCTTCCAGAACCTGGCCCTGCCCCCGCACACCACGGTCGCCGACAGCCTGCTGCTCGGCCGCCACCGGCTGATGCGGTCCGGGTTCCTCGCGGCCGGGCTCCGGCTGCCGGCCGCCGTCCGCGAGGACCGCCGGCACCGCGAACGGGTCCGCGAGATCGCCGCCTTCGTCGGCCTGGAGGCCGACCTGGCCGCGCCCGCGGGCTCCCTCCCGTACGGGAAACAGAAACTCGTCGAGCTGGCCCGGGCCCTGTGCATGGAGCCCCGGCTGCTCCTCCTCGACGAACCCGTCGCCGGGATGACGGCCGACGAACGGCAGCGCACCGCCGCCGTCATCGCCGGCGTCCGCGACGGCCTCGGCATATCGATCGTGCTGGTCGAACACGACATGGGGGTGGTGATGCGGCTCGCGGACGCGGTGACCGTACTCGACTTCGGCAGACGGATCGGCGGCGGGACCCCCGCCCAGGTGCAGAGCGACCCGGCGGTCGTGCGCGCCTACCTCGGCGAGGAGGACCCGGCCGCGTGACCACCTTCCTGGAACTGCTGCTCGGCGGCCTGTCCATGGGCTCCGTGTACGCCCTGATCGCACTCGGCTTCGTGGTGATCTTCAAGGCCACCGAAGTCGTCAACTTCGCCCACGCCTCGCTCCTCCTCGCGGGCGGCTGGGTCACCGCCGTCCTGCACGAGGACATCGGCTTCTGGCCCGCCCTGGCCGTCGGAGTCGGCGCCGCCGCCGCCGTCGGCGCCGGCGTCGAGTTCCTGGTCATGCGCCGCTACCGCGGACAGGACCAGAGCGTCCTCGCCATCGTCACCATCGGCGTGGACATCCTGATCACCACCGACCTCACCCGCCGCATCGGTACGGACGTCCTCGCCCTCGGCGACCCGTGGGGCGACGCCGTGGTCCACCTCGGCCCGGTCACCCTCCCGCAGACCCGGATCGCGGCCTTCGTCTCCGCCGCCGTCCTGATCGGCGCGTTCCTGCTGCTCTTCCGGTACACGGCCTGGGGGGTGGCCATGCGCGCCGCCGCCGAGAAGCCGGAGACCGCCGCGCTGATGGGCGTCCGGCTCGGCCGGGTCTCCCTGGCGGCGTGGGCGGTCGCCGGGGCCCTGGCCGCCGTGGCCGCGCTCTTCCTCACCGTCTTCCCCACCCCCGGCCTGGAACGGGCCACCTCGCTGGCCGCCCTCAAGGCCTTCCCGGCGGCCATCCTAGGCGGCCTGGACTCCACCACCGGAGCCCTCGCGGGGGGCCTGATCGTCGGCGTCACCGAGGCCATGGCCACCGGCTACCAGGGCCAGCTCGCCTTCCTCGGCCGCGGCATCGGCGACCTCGCCCCCTACCTGGTCATGGTCGTGGTGCTGCTGCTGCGCCCGGCGGGCCTCTTCGGCACGAAGGAGCCCGCCCGTGTCTGACACCCCGCGCCCGATCCCGCGGCGCCCCGCCCCGGCCCGCCCGGCCCTGCGGCGGCCGGCCCCGGTGCGCCTGGTTCTGTGGACCGCCGGCGCCGTCGTGCTCCTCGCGCTGCCCTTCTACCTGGAGCGGTTCTGGCTCCAGGCCGGGCTGTTCGCCATCGCCGCGGGCATCGGGGCCATCGGCCTCAACCTGCTCACCGGCGCCACCGGCCAGCTGTCCATGGGGCACGCCTTCTTCCTCGCCGTCGGCGCGTACGGCTACTGCGCGCTGGCCGGCGACGGCGGACGCTCCGGCGGCCACGAACTCGTCGGCCTCGGCCTGCCCAGCTGGCTCGCGGCCGTGCTCGCCGTCGCCCTCGCCGGAGCCGCCGGCGGGCTCTTCAGCCCGATCGCCGGCCGGCTGCGCGGGGCCTACCTCGGCATCGCCACCCTCGCCCTGATCTTCATCGGCCAGCACGTCCTGTTCAACGCCACCCCCCTCACCGGCGGCTTCAACGGCCGCGCCGTCGAACCCCTCTCCCTGCTCGGGATCACCTTCGACGACACCCGGACGGTGATCGCCACCGTCCCCTTCCAGTCCGCCGAGAAGCTCTGGTATCTCGCCCTCGCCGCGCTCCTGGCCTGCGCCCTCTTCGCCCGCGGCATCCTGCGGGGGCGTCCGGGCCGCGCCATGAACGCCATCCGCGACCACTCCATCGCCGCGGGTGTCATGGGCGTGCCGGTGGCCCGCTACCGCGCCGCCGTCTTCGTCCTGTCCTCCATGTACGCGGGCCTCGCGGGGGTGCTCCTCGCCCTGGTCTTCCAGCGCACCGTGCCCGACTACTTCGGCATGGTCCTGTCCCTCGAATACCTCGCCATGATCGTGATCGGCGGGCTCGGCACGGTGTCGGGCGCCGTCATCGGCGCCGCCTTCGTCTCCCTGCTGCCCCAGCTGCTCACCCGATACAGCGACGCCCTGCCCCTCGTCGCCGCCCCGGGCGCCGGCGGGGTCTCCCCGGGCGAGGCGTCGCGCTACCTGTACGGCGCGGCCGTCGTCGCCGTCGTCCTGTTCCTCCCGGGCGGCCTCGCCCGGATCCGACCTCCGAAGGAGTCAGCGTGATCAGACCCGGTACGGACAAGCGAGCGCGACTCGGTACGGCGGCCCTCGCGGCCGCGCTCCTCCTGGCCGGCGCCGCCGGATGCAGCGGCAAGGCCGGCACCGGCACCGAGGACAAGCAGGCCGAGGGCGGGGTCAAGACCGGCAAGGGGGTCACCGCCACCGCCATCCGGCTCGGCGCCCTCACCGACATGACCGGCGTCTACGCCTCCCTCGGCAAGAGCGTCACCCAGGCCCAGCAGCTCTGGGTCAAGCAGGCCAACGCCGCGGGCGGGATCTGCGGCCGGCAGCTGGAGCTGACGGTCCGCGACCACGGCTACGACCCGCAGAAGGCCCTCGCGGGCTACACCGAGCTGGAGCCCGAGGTGCTCGGCTTCGCCCAGTTCATCGGCTCCCCGTTCGTCGCCGCCGTCGAGGACCGCATCGACGGCCAGGACAAGGGCCTGGTCATCCCGCAGGCCTGGTCCGCCTCGCTGCTGGGCAGCCCGGCCATCCGCACGGTGGGCGCCACGTACGACATCGAGACGGTCAACGCCATCGGCTACCTCCTCGACCAGAAGCGCATCGCCTCCGGGGACAAGATCGGGCACGTGTACTTCGAGGGGGACTACGGCGAGAACGCCCTGGCCGGGGCCAAGCACGCGGCCAAGGAGGCCGGGCTCACCGTCGTGGAGCAGAAGATCAAGCCCACCGACAACGACATGTCCGCGCAGGTGGCAGCGCTCAAGCAGGCGGGGGTCAAGGCCGTGGTGATCAGCGCCGGGCCCCGGCAGGCGGCCTCGCTGGTCGGGGTCGCCGCTGCGGGCGGCTGGAACGTGCCCGTGGTCGGCAACAACTCGGCCTTCTCCCCCCAGCTGCTCGCCACCCCGGCGGGCGCGGCCCTGCAGAAGGACTACTACGTCGCGGCGTCCAGCCTCCCCATCGGCTCCCCGGAGGCGGGTCCGGCGGCCCTGGCCTCGGCCTACAAGGCGGCCTATCCGGACGCGGGGCTCGACAACGGGGTGGTGGCCGGCTACACGGCCGCCGCGGTCTACGGCGAGGCCCTGAAGAAGGCCTGCGCGGACAAGGACCTCACCCGGGAGGGCGTCGGCAAGGCCCTGCTGACCCTGAAGTCCTACGACAGCGGCTTCGGCATCACCCACGACTTCTCGGACCCGAAGGCCCCCTCCACCCGGCACAGCGTGATCATGAAACCGGACGGCCAGACCCCGGGCGGCCTGAAGGTGATCAAGGAAGCCGCGGTGGCCCCCGCGGCCCAGTCCTACACCCCGGCCGGCTGACCCGCCGCACACGACGAGAGGGCCCCGGACGCCACTGGCGTCCGGGGCCCTCTCACACGTCGAGCTCAGCGCAGCGTCGTGGCGCGGGCCTCGCGACGGTTGTGCCGGAAGGTGTTCGCCCGCCGGGTCGTCGCGAACAGCGGAATCGTCGCCGCCATCGCGATCTGCAGCGCGCAGCCGGTCTGGAGCAGCAGCTGTCCGCCCGGGGCGTCGAACGCCCAGGCCGCCAGCAGCCCCATCGCACCGATGATCCAGCAGAGCATCGCCACCGCGAGGACACCCCGCGGCTTGGGGTACTCGACCCGGCTCACCATCAGCCAGGCCACCCCGATGATCGCGAGCAGCGTCGGGACGAACGGCAGCTCCAGCAGCACGATCGACACGACCGTGAGCGCGCCGAAGGGGCTCGGCATGCCCTGGAACATGCCGTCCTTCATCGTCACGCAGCTGAATCTCGCGAGTCTGAGCACCACGGCCAGCAGCACCACGATCGCGGCCAGCGCCGACATCTTCTGCACCGCGTCGTCGGCGACCATGCCGTAGACGAGCACGAAGTACGCGGGAGCCAGGCCGAAGCTGATCAGGTCGGACAGGTTGTCCAGCTCGGCGCCCATCGGCGAGCTGCGCAGCTTGCGGGCCACGATGCCGTCGAAGAGGTCGAAGACCGCGGCGAGCAGCATCAGTATCACTGCCGTCGCGGCGCTGTTGCGGGCCATGCCCGACTCGCCACTGCCGGTGAGGTGCGGGATGAGGATTCCGGTGGTGGTGAAGTACACCGCCATGAATCCGCACGTCGCATTGCCGAGAGTGAGGGTGTCCGCTATCGACAGCCGCAGCGAGAGCGGCATGTCGTCCTCGGCGGACTCCTCCTCGGCGGGCTCGGGCACCCAGCCGGATGCCGGAGTCTCAGGGTCAGTCACGGTCAATTCGTGTCACCCCCGCGGTGGTGGCCTGACCGACCTCGACCGCGACCTCGACGCCCTCGGGGAGGTAGATGTCGACGCGGGAGCCGAAGCGGATCAGACCGATGCGCTCGCCCTGCTCGACCTTGGTACCGGCCGGCAGGTACGGAACGATGCGCCGGGCGACTGCGCCGGCGATCTGCACCATCTCGATGTCGCCGAGCTCGGTGTCGAAGTGCCAGACAACGCGCTCGTTGTTCTCGCTCTCCTTGTTGAACGCCGGGACGAACCCGCCGGGGATGTGCTCCACGGACGTCACCGTGCCCGCGAGGGGCGCGCGGTTGACGTGGACGTTCAGCGGGCTCATGAAGATCGCGACGCGGGTGCGTCCGTCCTTCCACGGCATGATGCTCTGCACCACACCGTCGGCGGGCGAGATGACACGGCCTTGGGCGATCTCGCGCTCGGGGTCGCGGAAGAACCACAGCATGCCCGCCGCGAGCGCGGTGGTGGGCACGGCCGCCGCGGCCCAGCGCCCGGACTTGCGAGCCCGGGTCAGGCTGAGCGCCGCGGTGGCGAGGGTCGGCAGAAGCCACGGCGATGCTCCGCGCGCGAGGCGTACGCCACGGAGGCTGTCGCGAGGTGCAGAGGTTTGGCTGTGGGGCATGGATGACCTTCGTAGCGGGTGATTGCCGCGCCGCAAACGGGGGGACGGGACGGCGGCTTTACTGGAATGCTATCGGTTGCGCGCAACAACTGGGCAAGCCAGAAGCCGAGTCGATGTCCGTCAGCCAGTGACTGCTAGTGACTCTTTCGCGGCGAATCGGTGGATGATCCGCCGCAAAAGGGACTTTCAGCCCTGGAGTCGGTACTCCTCGAGCAGGCGTCGCCCGATGATCATTTTCTGGATCTCGGCGGTACCTTCACCGATGAGCAGCATCGGAGCCTCCCGGTAGAGGCGCTCGATCTCGTACTCCTTGGAGAACCCGTAGCCGCCATGGATACGGAAGGCGTCCTCCACCACCTCCTTGCAGTACTCGGAGGCGAGGTACTTCGCCATCCCCGCTTCGAGGTCGTTTCGTTCCCCGGAGTCCTTTTTGCGTGCTGCGTTAACCATCATCGCATGGGCGGCTTCGACCTTGGTAGCCATCTCGGCCAGCTTGAACTGGATGGCCTGGTGTTCCGCGATCGGCTTGCCGAAAGTGTGACGTTGCTGGGCATACGAGACACCCAGTTCGAAAGCACGCTGAGCGACACCGCAGCCACGCGCCGCCACGTTGACGCGGCCGACCTCGACGCCGTCCATCATTTGGTAAAACCCTCGGCCCGTCTGGCCTCCGAGGACCCGATTGGCCGGAATGCGCAGTCCGTCCATGATGAGCTCGGTCGTGTCGACGCCCTTGTAGCCCATCTTGTCGATCTTGCCGGGGATGGTCAGGCCCGGACGGACCTCACCGAAGCCCGGCTCCTTCTCGACAAGGAAGGTCGTCATCGACTTGTGGGGCGCCGTGCCCTCGGGGTGTCCTTCGTCACTTCGCACCAGAACGGCCACCAGTGTGGAGCTGCCGCCGTTCGTCAGCCACATCTTCTGGCCGTTCAGGACGTACTCGTCGCCGTCCTGCACCGCCTTGGACGTGATGGCCGACACGTCGGAGCCCAGTGCCGGCTCGGACATCGAGAACGCGCCGCGCACCTCGCCCAGCGCCATGCGCGGGAGGAAGTGGTCCTTCTGCTCCTGCGTGCCGTGCTGCTTGAGCATGTACGCCACGATGAAGTGCGTGTTGATGATGCCCGAGACGGACATCCAGCCCCGCGCTATCTCCTCGACGCACAGCGCGTAGGTGAGCAGCGACTCACCCAGGCCGCCGTACTCCTCCGGGATCATCAGGCCGAAGAGGCCGAGCTCCTTGAGGCCGTCGACGATGGCCTGCGGGTACTCGTCACGGTGCTCGAGCTCGGTCGCGACCGGGATGATCTCCTTGTCGACGAACTCCCGGACGGTCTTGAGGATCTCCCGCTGGACATCGGTCAGCCCGGCGGTCTGGGCGAGTCGGGCCATGGCTACTTCCCCTGTTCCTTCAGCTGCGGGCGGCCGGGCTGCTCGCCGCCGCGCTCCTTGATGTACGTCTCGGTCGGGACCATCACCTTGCGCCGGAAGACGCAGACGAGGGTGCCGTCCTGCTTGTAGCCCTTGGTCTCGACGTAGACGATGCCGCGGTCGCTCTTCGACTTCGACGGGGTCTTGTCGAGGACCGTGGTCTCGCCGTAGATCGTGTCGCCGTGGAAGGTCGGCGCCACGTGCCGCAGGGACTCGATCTCCAGGTTGGCGATGGCCTTCCCGGAGACGTCCGGCACGGACATGCCGAGCAGCAGCGAGTAGATGTAGTTGCCCACGACCACGTTCTTGCCGAAGTCGGTCGTGTTCTCGGCGTAGTTGCTGTCCATGTGGAGCGGGTGGTGGTTCATGGTCAGCAGACAGAAGAGGTGGTCGTCGTACTCCGTGACCGTCTTCCCGGGCCAGTGCTTGTAGACCGCCCCGACCTCGAACTCTTCGTACGTGCGTCCGAACTGCATGGTCCTAGGCCTCCGGGATCTCGAACTTGCTGGTGCGCTGCATGCCCGCCGCGCGCCCCTTGCCCGCGATGACCAGGGCCATCTTGCGGCTGGCCTCGTCGATCATCTCGTCGCCGAGCATCGCGGAGCCCTTCTTGCCGCCGGCCTCCGAGGTGCACCAGTCGTAGGCGTCGAGGATCAGCTCGGCGTGGTCGTAGTCCTCCTGCGAGGGGGAGAAGACCTCGTTGGCCGCGTCGACCTGGCCCGGATGCAGCACCCACTTGCCGTCGAAGCCCAGCGCCGCCGCCCGGCCGGCCACCTCGCGGTAGGCGTCCACGTCGCGGATCTGGAGGAAGGGGCCGTCGATCGCCTGGAGGTTGTGCGTCCGGGCGGCCATCAGGATGCGCATCAGGATGTAGTGGTAGGCGTCCGCGCCGTAGCCGGGCGGCTGCATGCCCACGACCAGCGACTTCATGTTGATCGAGGCCATGAAGTCGGCCGGGCCGAAGATGATGGTCTCCAGCCGGGGGGAGGCGGCGGCGATCTCGTCGACGTTCACCAGGCCCTTGGCGTTCTCGATCTGCGCCTCGATGCCGATCTTGCCGACCTCGAAGCCCATGGTCTTCTCGATCTGCGTCAGCAGCAGGTCGAGGGCCACCACCTGCTGGGCGTCCTGGACCTTCGGCAGCATGATGCAGTCGAGGTTCTGACCGGCGCCCTCGACCACCGTGATGACGTCGCGGTACGTCCAGTGCGTCGTCCAGTCGTTCACGCGCACGACCCGGGTCTTGCCCGTCCAGTCACCGTTGTTCAGCGCGTCCACGATGGTGTGGCGGGCGCCTTCCTTGGCGAGCGGCGCGCAGGCGTCCTCCAGGTCCAGGAAGACCTGGTCGGCCGGCAGGCCCTGGGCCTTCTCCAGGAAGCGCGGGTTCGAACCCGGCACCGCGAGGCAGGAGCGACGCGGGCGGAGACGGTTCACCGGGTGGACTGGCGTGGTCATGCGGGGACCTCCGTGCTGGCAAGGATTTCTAGCGGGGCGAGTTTGTTGGCTTTGCGGATCTCGTCGACGATACGTCCGATGATCTCCGTGATGCCGAAGTCCTTCGGCGTGAACACGGCGGCCACGCCGGCGGCCTTGAGCGTCACGGCATCCGCGTTCGGAATGATGCCTCCGACGATGACGGGAATGTCGCCCGCCCCCGCCGTGCGCAGCCGCTCCAGGACGTCCGGGACCAGTGCGCTGTGGGATCCGGACAGGATGGACAGTCCCACGCAGTGCACGTCCTCGGCCAGCGCCGCGGAGGAGATCTCCTCGGGCGTCAGCCGGATGCCCTGGTAGACCACCTCGAAGCCGGCGTCGCGGGCCCGGACGGCGATCTGCTCGGCGCCGTTGGAGTGCCCGTCCAGGCCGGGCTTGCCGACCAGCAGGCGCAGCCGCCCGGTGCCGAGCTCCTCGGCCGTACGGGCCACTTTCGCGCGGACCTCGTGCATCGGCGTGCCGGGCTCCGCGGTGACCGCCACCGGGGCCGAGGAGACCCCGGTCGGCGCGCGGAACTCGCCGAACACCTCCCGCAGGGCGCTCGCCCACTCGCCGGTGGTGACACCCGCCCTCGCGCACTCCAGGGTGGCGTCCATCAGGTTCTCGGTGCCCGCCGCGGCCTCCTTGAGGCGCTCCAGGGCCTGCCGGGTGGTGGGGAAGACGAACGGGTCGCCGTCGCCCTGCCGCTCCGAGGACTCCTCGCGCTCGGCGCGCCAGCGCACGATCCGCTCGACGGTCAGCGCCTCCACGGCCCCGTCCACCGTCATGATGGCGCCGTCCAGGTCGGCGGTGAGCGGGTTCTCCTCCGTCTGCTGGAAGCAGTTGACACCGACGATCTTGTCCTCGCCCGCCTCGATCCGCGCCCGCCGCTCGGCGTGCGAGGAGACCAGCTGGGACTTCAGGTACCCCGACTCGACGGCGGCCATCGCGCCGCCCATCTCCTGGATCCGCTCGATCTCGGCCAGGCACTCGGCCACCAGGGACTCGACCTTGGCCTCGATGACGTGCGAGCCCGCGAAGATGTCCTCGTACTCCAGCAGGTCGCTCTCGTGCGCCAGGACCTGCTGGATGCGCAGCGACCACTGCTGGTCCCAGGGCCGGGGCAGGCCCAGCGCCTCGTTCCAGGCGGGCAGCTGCACCGCGCGGGCGCGGGCGTCCTTGGAGAGGGTGACGGCCAGCATCTCCAGGACGATGCGCTGGACGTTGTTCTCCGGCTGCGCCTCCGTCAGGCCCAGGGAGTTGACCTGGACCCCGTAGCGGAAGCGGCGCTGCTTCTCGTTCTCGATGCCGTAGCGCTCACGGGTGACCTGGTCCCAGATGCGGCCGAAGGCGCGCATCTTGCACATCTCCTCGATGAAGCGCACGCCCGCGTTCACGAAGAAGGAGATACGGGCGACCACCTCCCCGAAGCGCTCCTCGGGCACCTGGCCCGAGTCGCGCACCGAGTCCAGCACCGCGATCGCGGTGGACATCGCGTACGAGATCTCCTGGACCGGGGTGGCTCCCGCCTCCTGCAGGTGGTAGCTGCAGATGTTGATCGGGTTCCACTTCGGGATGTGGTTGACCGTGTACGCGATCATGTCCGTCGTCAGGCGGAGCGAGGGTCCCGGCGGGAAGACGTGCGTCCCGCGCGAGAGGTACTCCTTGACGATGTCGTTCTGGGTGGTGCCCTGGAGCTTGGAGACGTCGGCCCCCTGCTCCTCGGCGGCCACCTGGTAGAGCGCCAGCAGCCACATGGCGGTGGCGTTGATCGTCATCGAGGTGTTCATCTGCTCCAGGGGTATGTCCTGGAACAGCCGCCGCATGTCGCCCAGGTGGGAGACCGGGACCCCGACCCGGCCCACCTCGCCGCGGGCGAGGACGTGGTCGGGGTCGTAGCCGGTCTGCGTCGGCAGGTCGAAGGCGACCGACAGGCCGGTCTGGCCCTTGGCGAGGTTGCGGCGGTACAGCTCGTTGGACGCCTCGGCCGTGGAGTGGCCGGCGTACGTCCGCATGAGCCACGGGCGGTCCTTCTGGCGCTCTGTCATCTCAGGCGTTCCCTCTGGCCCTTAGATGTTGCGGAAGCGGTTGATGGCGTCGAGGTGCGTGGCGCGGAGCTCGTGGTCGCGGACGCCCAGGCCCTCCTCGGGGGCCAGGGCGAGGACGCCGACCTTGCCCTGGTGCAGGTTGCGGTGGACGTCGTACGCCGCCTGGCCGGTCTCCTCCAGCGAGTAGACCTTCGAGAGGGTGGGGTGGATCTTGCCCTTCGAGATCAGGCGGTTGGCCTCCCACGCCTCGCGGTAGTTCGCGAAGTGCGAGCCGATGATCCGCTTGAGCGACATCCACAGGTAGCGGTTGTCGTACTCGTGCATGTAGCCGGACGTCGAGGCGCAGGTGACGATCGTGCCGCCCTTGCGGGTGACGTAGACGCTCGCGCCGAAGGTCTCGCGGCCGGGGTGCTCGAAGACGATGTCCACGTCCTCGCCGCCGGTCAGCTCGCGGATGCGCTTGCCGAAGCGCTTCCACTCCTTCGGGTCCTGGGTGTCCTCGTCCTTCCAGAACTTGTAGCCCTCGGCGCTGCGGTCGATGATCGCGGTCGCGCCCATCGCCGGCAGATCTCCGCCTTCTGCGGCTGGACACCACGCACACCGGGTTGGCGCCGCCGGCCAGGCAGCTGCGTGGCGTAGGAGCCGAGGCCGCCGCTGGCGCCCCAGATCAGGACGTTGTCGCCCTGCTTCATGCCGGCGCCGTTGCGGGAGACCAGCTGGCGGTAGGCGGTGGAGTTGACCAGGCCCGGGGAGGCGGCCTCCTCCCACGTCAGGTGGGCGGGCTTGGGCATCAGCTGGTTGGACTTGACCAGGGCGATCTCGGCGAGGCCGCCGAAGTTGGTCTCGAAGCCCCAGATGCGCTGCTCGGGGTCGAGCATCGTGTCGTTGTGGCCGTCCGAGGACTCCAGCTCGACCGAGAGGCAGTGCGCGACGACCTCGTCGCCGGGGTTCCAGGCGTTGACGCCCGGGCCGGTGCGCAGCACGACGCCCGCGAGGTCGGAACCGATGACGTGGTACGGGAGGTCGTGGCGCTTGGTGAGCTCCGACAGGCGCCCGTAGCGCTCGAGGAAGCTGAAGGTGGACACCGGCTCGAAGATCGAGGTCCACACGGAGTTGTAGTTGACCGAGGAGGCCATGACGGCCACCAGGGCCTCGCCCGGACCGAGTTCCGGAACCGGGACCTCGTCCAGGTGCAGGGACTTGCGCGGGTCCTTCTCGCGGGTGGTGAGCCCGGCGAACATCTCCACCTCGTCCTTGTGCACGGTGATCGCGCGGTACGAGTCGGGGAGCGGCAGGGCTGCGAAGTCTGCGGCAGTGGCGGACTGCGACTGAATCGCGTCCAGGATGTCCTTCACGGGAGAGCCTCCGGCTAGCGCTGATGAGGGTGCGCTGGGGTAAACGGGTGCGGGGAGCGGGTGCGGGTGTGCCGTCGGTCCGGCTGGTGCGTTGGTGCGGGCGACGCCTGTGGTGGGGCGTGCGGTGCCTGGTGACGCAGGCATCCGGGGCGCGTTCCGTGCCGAGTGGGCGTGGGCCGCGGGGACATCCGGACAAGATTTAACGTATGGCACCCCGTGTCACCCGGCAAGGCACCGCGTGCCAAAAGTTTCTCTCAATTGCCGATTGACCTGCACGGATGAGCGATGATCGATCAGAGTTACCGGCGAGTAGGGGCAAGCCGGACATACGCAGAGGGCCGCCCCCGGATCGGGGGCGGCCCTGTGTGACGAGGATCGCGCGTGCTGCGGCGCTTCGGCTACGCGGTGCGCAGCGCCTCTTCGATGGTCCGCATGACCTCGTCCAGCGGGGCGTCGGTCCGGGCCACCGCCACCAGCACCTCGCCCTGCGTACGGACGGCCGCCGGCGCGGCCGGCGCCGTACCGGTCAGGGTGCGGCCGGCGCCGATCCCCGAGCCGAAGGTCTTGCGCACGATCGAGAAGGCGTGGTCCAGCTGTGCCTCCACGTCCCCCTGGCCGCCCGCCCGCAGCCAGCGCCGCAGCACGTGGTTGTGGGCGGTCACCACCGCGGAGGCGGCCACCTCGGCCAGCAGCGGGTCGTCGTTGCCGTCGTGGTGGTCCTGCTCGTCGAAGTGGGCGAGCAGGTAGCGGGTGAACAGCCGCTCGTAGCGGGCCACCGAGGCGATCTCCCGCTCCCGCAGCGCCGGCACCTCGCGGGTCAGCCGGTAGCGCTCCACCGACACCGCGGGCGAGGCGGCGTACATCTTCATGACTTCCTTGATCCCGCGGCAGACCGTGTCGAGCGGGTGCTCGTGGGCCGGGGCCACGTCGAGGACGGCCTCGGCGCGGGTCAGGGTGTCGTCGTGGTCCGGGAAGATCGCCTCTTCCTTGGACCGGAAGTGCCGGAAGAAGGTCCGCCGCGCCACCCCGGCGGTCGCCGCGATCTCGTCGACCGTCGTCGCCTCGTACCCCTTGGTCGCGAACAGCTCCATGGCGGCCGCGGCGAGCTCACGGCGCATCTTGAGCCGCTGGGCCGCCGCTTTGGTGCCGGCGGTGCTCTCCTGGGCGTCGGAGGCCGCGGCGGCGCGGGACGAGGTCTTGGCGGGCTGGGACATAGAGCGAACGTACTTCATCCGCGCGCCGGAGCGCGTCCGAGGGGGGTGGGACGGGGGTGGATGCGGGGGAGGGCCGGCACTGGGCACACAGTGCTCGTCGGGAGGGTTCGCCCACCGTGAGGGTCCGGCGGGCCCGAGGAGCCCTCCCCACGCATCCGGCTCGTGGCCCGGCCGGGGGTTACCGGCGGGCGTACTCACGGAATCCGCGGCCGGTCTTCCGGCCCAGGCAGCCCGCGGCCACCAGGTGCTCGAGCAGCGGGGACGGGGCCAGACCCGGGTCGCGGAACTCCTTGTGGAGGACCTTCTCGATGGCGAGCGAGACGTCGAGGCCGACCACGTCCAGGAGCTCGAAGGGCCCCATCGGGTACCCGCCGCCCAGCTTCATCGCCGCGTCGATCTGGTCGAGGCTCGCGTAGTGCTGCTCGACCATCTTGATCGCGTTGTTGAGGTACGGGAACAGCAGGGCGTTCACGATGAAGCCGGCCCGGTCCCCGCAGTCCACCGGGTGCTTGCGCACCTTGACGCAGATCTCGCGGACCGTGGCGTGCACGTCGTCGGCCGTCAGGACCGTACGGACCACCTCGACCAGCTTCATCGCCGGGGCCGGGTTGAAGAAGTGCATGCCGATCACGTCCTGCGGGCGCGAGGTCACGCGGGCCACCGCGATCACCGGCAGCGAGGAGGTGGTCGTCGCCAGCACGGCGCCCGGCTTGCAGACCTTGTCCAGGGCCGCGAACAGCTCCTGCTTGACGGCGAGGTCCTCGGCCACGGCCTCCACGGCCAGGTCCACGTCGGCGAAGGCGTCCAGCGAACCGGCCGGGGTGATCCGGCCCAGGGTCTGCGCGGCGGCCTCCTCGGTCAGCCGGCCCTTGGACACCGCACGGCCCAAGGACTTGCCTATCGCGGCCTTCGCGGCCTCCGCCTTCTCCTGGCTGCGGGCGGCCAGCACCACGTCGAACCCGGACTGCGCGAAGACCTGCGCGATCCCGCTCGCCATGGTGCCCGAGCCGGCCACGCCGACCGAGCCGACCGGACGGCCGGCGCCGAGCCCGGACTCCTGCGGCGGGGTCTGCTGGTCGCGGACCACCGCGGAGCTGCCCGGACCCTCGTACGTGTAGAAGCCGCGCCCGGCCTTCTGCCCGGTCAGCCCGGCCTCCGCGAGGTGGCCCAGGATTGGGGCGGGGGCGTGCAGCCGGTCACCGGAGGAGGCGTACATGGCCTCCAGGACGGTGCGCGCGGTGTCCACGCCGATCAGGTCGAGCAGCGCCAGCGGGCCCATGGGCAGACCGCAGCCGAGCCGCATCGCCGCGTCGATGTCCTCACGGGAGGCGTACTTCGCCTCGTACATCGCGGCGGCCTGGTTGAGGTAGCCGAAGAGCAGCCCGTCGGCGACGAAGCCGGGGCGGTCGCCGACCGCGACCGGCTCCTTGCCGAGCTCGCGGGCCAGCCCGGTGACCGCTTCGACGGCCGGCGGGGCGGTCAGCACGCTGGAGACGACCTCGACCAGCTTCATCGCCGGGGCCGGGTTGAAGAAGTGCAGGCCCAGCACCCGCTCGGGGTGCTGCGACTCGGCGGCGAGCCGGGTCACCGACAGGGCGTTGGTGCCGGTGGCGAGGATCGTGTCGGGCCGGACGACCGCGTCGAGCTCGCGGAACACCTGCTGCTTGAGCTCGTACGACTCCGGCACGACCTCGATGACGAGATCGGCCTCGGCGGCGGCGCCCAGGTCGGTGAAGGTGCGGAAGCGGGCGAGCACGTCCGCCCGCTCCTGCTCGGTCAGGCGCTCCCGGGTGACGGAGCGCGCGGTGGCCGCCGACAGCGCGGCCGCGGCCCGGCGGGCGGCGGTCTCGCTGACGTCGATGCCGATGACCTCACGGCCGGCCCGGGCGAGGACCTCGGCGATGCCGGTGCCCATCGTGCCGAGTCCGACGACGGCGATGGTCTGGAGGGCGGGGTGACTGGACTGACGGTCCATCGAGGGACTCCAGTGGAAGAGGGTGACGACTGAGGGGGCGCGCGCCGCACAGCGCGCGCGGATGCCGTGTCCCTGCGCGCGACGGGCCGCGGGAGGAGGGCGTGAAATGCCGTGTGGCGGAGCCCGAGGGCAGGTCCCGGCAGGAGCGGGAGCCCGGAGGGCGAAAGCGGCGGCGCCCTGTCCCGGGGCCACGCCGTGATGTCGTGCAGAACCGACCGGCACGAGGCGGCTGCGTCACCAGGCCGCCCTCGTACGTGTTGAAACGACAGTAACCCGCCGGTAACTGGTGCGCCAGAGCGCGGAGATGTGACCTGTACCGCCCAAATGTACCGATCATCGATCATCGATCATCAATCGCCGCGAACAGGCCCTGGCCGCGGTCCCGCCCGCCTAGGGTGGCCGGGTGAACGACGTCCTGGAACGCTTGCGGGCGGAAGCCACCGGTTCCCCGGACCACCCGCGCTACGAGGCGCTGCTCGCCGCCGGCCCGGACGAGCTGGCGGCCGCCCTGACCACGCCCGGGCTGCCCCTGTGGGCTCGCGAACTCGCCGCGTACCGGCTGGGGCTGGCGGGGGACCGCCGCGCCTTCGAGTCCCTGGTGCTGCTGCTCAACCACCGCGACCCGCCGCGCTGCGCGGCCGCCGGCGAGGCGCTGGCCGCACTGGGCGACCCGCGCACCGCCCGCGCCGCGGCGGCCCTCGCCACCAACGGCCTGCGCACGGCCTACGCCCTGCAGCCCGTCCGGCTGCTCACCGCCCTGCGCGCCCCCGAGTCGGCCCCGGCCCTGATGACGACCCTGTCCCGGCTGCTCTCCCCGCACGACCCGTACTGGCGGGTGGCGCTGGCTTGCGTGGAGGGCCTCGGCGCCCTCGGCGACCCCCGGGCCCGCGAGCTGCTGACCCGCGCCCAGGCCCACCCCCGCCTCGCGGTGGCGGCCACGGCGGCACTGCGGTCGCTCGGCTGACCGGCCGGCGCCGACTGAGCCGACAGGATCGGCGGCGCTGCCCGGCGGCGGGGGCGGCCTTCGACGGCGTCGTCGAGCCGACGTGCTGAGCCGACGCCGTCATCCCCGCCGGCCGGCCGGGCGTCAGCCCCGGAAGCCGAGCAGGCCGTGCAGGGCCGCGCCGCCCGCAGAGGGCGGGACCGCGCGGGTCGCCGTGGTCGGCTTCGGGGCGGCCTGGGCGGGGCAGGTGGCGTCCGCCGCCCGGCCCGTCGTCAGGTAGGCCGCGACCTTCTCGTCCAGGCACTTGTTGCCGCTCAGCGAGATCCCGTGGTTCCCGCCGCCCTCCTCGACGACCAGGGCCGCGCCCTTCAGCTTGTCCCGCATGCTGAGCGCCCCGTGGAACGGGGTCGCCGCGTCCTCCGTCGCCTGGAGCAGCAAGGCGGGCGGCAGGTCCGCGTTGGCCACGTCCGGGGCCCGCAGCGGCTCCGTCGGCCAGAACGCGCACGGGGCGTTGTACCAGGCGTTGTTCCAGGTCATGAACGGCGCCCCGGCGTGCGTGCGCCACATGTCGGCGCGCCACTGGTTCCAGTCCTTCGGCCAGGCCGAGTCCCGGCACTGCACGGCGGTGTAGACGCTGTAGCCGTTGCCCGCGGAGGGATCCACCGCACCGAACCGCTCGTACGCCGCCACCAGCGGCTTCGGGTCCTTCTTCACGGAGTACGCCGCGAAGGCCTCGGCGAGGCTCGGCCAGTAGCCGTTGAAGTAGGCGCCCGGCATGTAGGTGTCCTCCAGCTCGGAGGGGCCCACCTTCCCGCCGGCGGCCGTCCGGCGCAGGTCCTCGCGCATGGCGTACCAGCGCTCCTCGATGTCGGCCGCGTCGGTGCCGAGCCCGTAGGCGGCGTCGTGCTTCGCCACCCAGGCGAGGAAGGCCTTGTGGCGGGCGTCGAAGGCCCGGTCCTGCGCGAGGTTGTCCTCGTACCAGACCCCGCTCGGGTCGACCACGGAATCCAGTACGAGCCGGTGCACCCGCCGCGGGTGCAGCTTGGCGTACACCGCGCCCAGGTAGGTTCCGTAGGAGTAGCCGAAGTAGCTGATCCGCTCCGCGCCGAGGGCGGTGCGCAGCACCTCGATGTCGCGGGCGGCGGAGACCGTGCCGATGTGCGGGAGCACGTCCGCGTGCCGGGTCCGGCAGGACTCGGCGAAGGACCGCACCCGATCCAGGTTGGCCCGCTCGGTCGCCGCGTCGCGCGGTACGGAGTCGGGCCGGACCGGGCTGAAGTGGCCCGCCCCGCAGTCCAGGGCCGGCTCGCTCCTGCCGACACCCCGCGGGTCGAAGCCGATCACGTCGTACCGGGCGGCCACCTCCTTCGGCAGGGCGGAGGCGACGAAGCCCGCCAGGGCGCGCCCGCTGCCGCCCGGGCCGCCGGGGTTGACCAGCAGCGGGCCGGCGGAGGCGGCGGCGGTGTGCGGGACCCGGGTCAGGGCGAGGGAGATCTGGCGGCCGGCGGGCCGGGCGTGGTCGAGGGGGACCTTGAGGGAGGCGCACTGGAGCGTCGGGTAGCGGGGGGGCGCGCAGTCGGTCCAGCGCAGCGCGGCCTGCTTCGGCGCGGCGACGGCCGGAGCCGCCGAAGTGGCCGGGACCGGGCTCGCGAGGACGGAGGCGACGGCGGCCACGGTGGAGATCGACAGCAGGACAGCGGCGCGCTTCTTCAAGGGGTGCAGCATGGGGCCTCCCAGCCGAGGGTTCTGGGCGGAATCGTCCCGGAAACCGCGCCCGGAAAGCGGGATTGGGATGCCTATTGGCCCGATGTGATGACCTTTCACGGGTGAGGGGACTCGGCGGGGTCTCAGAGGAGGGTGAGCTGGGCGGGCCCGGCGGGCACCGGCCGCTCGGGGGCGGCGGTCCGGCGGGCCGCCCCGCGCCCGTTCGGGCCGATGCCGAATTCCGCCGCCAGCTCGTGGACTTGGCGGGTGATCTGCCGCTGGTACCAGGTGGGCGCGTAGGAGCCGCCCGCGTACATCCGTCCGTACCGCTCCACCAGGTGCGGGTGGTGCTCGCCGAGCCACGCGGTGAACCACTCGCGCGCCCCGGGCCGCAGATGGAGTACCAGGGGTGTCACCGAGGTCGCCCCGGACGCGGCGATGGCGCGGACGGTCTCCCGCAGCTGCTCCGGCGCGTCGCCGAGGAAGGGGATGACGGGGGCCATCAACACGCCGCACTCGATCCCCGCGTCGGTCAGCGACCGTACGGCGTTCAGCCGGGCGGCGGGAGAGGGTGTGCCGGGCTCGACGGTCCGCCACAGGGCGGCGTCCGTGAAGCCGACGGAGACGGAGATCCCGACCTCGGTGACCTCGGCGGCCTCCCGCAGCAGGGGCAGGTCGCGCAGGATCAGCGTGCCCTTGGTGAGGATCGAGAAGGGGTTCGCGCTGTCGCGCAGCGCCTCGATGATCCCGGGCATCAGCCGGTAGCGGCCCTCGGCGCGCTGGTAGCAGTCGACGTTCGTGCCCATGGCGATGTGCGCGCCGGTCCAGCGGCGCGCGCCGAGCTCGCGGCGCAGCAGCTCGGGGGCGTTGGTCTTGACGACGATCTGCGAGTCGAAGCCGAGGCCGGTGTCGAGGTCCAGATAGCCGTGGGTCTTGCGGGCGAAGCAGTACACACAGGCGTGGCTGCACCCGCGGTAGGGGTTGACCGTCCATTCGAACGGCATGCGAGAGGCCCCCGGTACCCGGTTGACGATCGAGCGGGCCCGGACCTCGTGGAAGGTCATCCCGCGGAACTCGGGGGTGTCGATGGTGCGCGTCACGACCGCGTCGGCCCCGAAGAGCGCGGCGGGGCCGCCCGGGCCCCCGGTCAGATTCTCCCAGCGCATGGCGCCTCCCTCGGTGTCTCCGCCGAGAATAGAACAAACGTTCCCATGATCGTGCGGGAGGCGCCCGCCGGCGGGCGGCGGGCCCTTCCCGGCAGCGGATTTGGGCGACCGCCCCGGAGGTGGTTGGCTTCGGCGTGACGAGCGATCACAACTGCTGGAGGAACAGCTATGGCGCAGGTCGAGGCCACCACGGAGCGGATCATCGCGGCCGACGCGGAGACCGTGTTCGACGCGCTGGCGGACTACACCGGGACCCGCGGGAAGCTGCTGCCCGAGCACTTCAGCGAGTACGAGGTGCGCGAGGGCGGCGACGGCGAGGGGACCCTGGTGCGCTGGAAGCTCCAGGCCACCAGCAAGCGCGTGCGCGACTGCCTGCTGGAGGTCAGCGAGCCCAACGACGGCCAGCTGGTCGAGAAGGACCGCAACTCCTCCATGGTGACCACCTGGGTGGTCACCCCGGCCGGCGAGGGCAAGTCCAAGGCCGTGGTCACCACCGTGTGGAACGGCGCCGGCGGCATCGGCGGCTTCTTCGAGCGCACCTTCGCCCCCAAGGGCCTCGGCCGTATCTACGACACCGTGCTGGCCAACCTGGCCGCCGAAGTCGAGGCCTGATCCCGGGCGCGCCGCGCCGCCCCGCGGCTCACCGGATCGGGTGGATTTCCCGGCCCCGGTGAGCCGCCGGACCCCGGGCGTGGCCCCCGGCCCGGACCGGGCCCGGGGGCTAGGCTGGGTCTCCGCAACCGACCGGGGGCCCGATGAAGATCCTCATCTCCGCCGACATGGAGGGCGCCACCGGCGTCACCTGGCCCGAGGACGTGCTGCCCGGAGCCTCCCAGTGGGAGCGCTGCCGGGGCCTGTTCACCTCGGACGTGAACGCGGCCGTGCTCGGCTTCTACGACGGCGGCGCCGACCAGGTCCTCGTCAACGAGGCCCACTGGACCATGCGCAACCTGCTCCTGGAGAAGCTGGACGCCCGCGCCGAGATGCTCACCGGCCGGCACAAGTCGCTCTCCATGGTCGAGGGAGTCCAGCACGGGGACGTCGACGGGGTCGCCTTCGTCGGCTATCACACGGGGGCCGGCGCCGAAGGCGTCCTGGCCCACACCTACCTCGCCAACTCCATCACCGGCGTCTGGCTCAACGGGACCCGGGCCAGCGAGGGTCTGCTCAACGCGCACGTCGTCGCCGAGTACGGGGTGCCGGTCGTCCTGGTCACCGGCGACGACCTGACCTGCGCCGACGCCGCCGGATACGCCCCGGACGCGGTGACCGTCGCCGTGAAGGACCACGTGTCGCGCTACGCCGCCGTGTGCCGGACCCCCGCCCGCACCGCCGCCGACATCCGCGCGGCGGCCAAGGAGGCCACCGCCCTGGCGGTCCGGCGCGAACCCGTGCGCGGCGGCCCCTACACCGTGGAAGTGGAGTTCGACGCCGAACACCTGGCCCTGGCGGCCACGGTGGTCCCGGGCGCCGAACGGAGCGGTGAGCGCAAGGTCGCGTACAGCAGCGAGACCATGTACGAGGGGATCCGCACCTTCAAGGCGGTCACGACGGTCGTCTCCGCGGCCGTGGAGGAGCAGTATGGCTGACATGCCCGTAGTCACCGCCGAGGTAGCCGCCCAGGCGCAGGACCGTGCCATGGCCGGCGCCGTGGACCGGACCGCCCTCGACGAGGCGGTCGAGTTCACCTCCGGCCTCATCAGGATCGACACCGCCAACCGCGGCGGCGGGGACTGCCGCGAGCGCCCCGCCGCCGAGTACGCCGCCGAGCGGCTCGCCGCCGCCGGACTGGAGCCGGCCTTGCTGGAGCGCAGCCCGGGCCGCACCAACGTGGTGGCCCGGATCGCCGGTTCGGACCCGGCCGCCGAGGCGCTGCTCGTCCACGGCCACCTCGACGTGGTGCCGGCCGAGCCCGCCGAGTGGAGCGTGGACCCCTTTTCGGGGGAGGTCCGCGACGGCGTGGTCTGGGGGCGCGGGGCCGTCGACATGAAGAACATGGACGCGATGGTGCTGGCCGTCGTACGGGCCTGGGCGCGGGCCGGCGTACGGCCGCGCCGGGACATCGTGATCGCCTTCACCGCCGACGAGGAGGACAGCGCGGTCGACGGCTCCGGCTTCCTCGCCGACCACCACCCGCACCTCTTCGAGGGCTGCACCGAGGGCATCGGCGAATCCGGCGCCTTCACCGTGCACCCCGGCGACGGCCGGGCCCTCTACCCGATCGCCGCCGGTGAACGCGGCACCGCTTGGCTGAAGCTGACCGCGCACGGCACCGCCGGACACGGCTCCAAGCCCAACCAGGCCAACGCCGTGACCCGGCTCGCCGCCGCCGTCGCCCGGATCGGCGCGTACGAGTGGCCCGTCCGCCTCACCGACACCGTGGTCGCCTGCATCACCGAACTGGCCGCCCTGCAGGGCCTGTCGGTGGATCCGCGGGTCCCCGGCTTCGATCTCGACGGGGTCCTCGGCAGCCTCGGCCCGGCCGCCGCCCTCGTCGACGCGACCGTGCGCAACAGCGCCAACCCGACCATGCTCAGCGCCGGTTACAAGCTGAACGTGATCCCCGGCCAGGCCACCGCCTATGTCGACGGCCGGATGCTGCCGGGCGGCGAGGCCGAGTTCATCGCCACCCTGGACGCGCTCACCGGCCCCGACGTGCGCTGGGAGTTCCACCACCGCGAGGTCGCGCTCGAAGCCCCCGTGAACGGGCGGACCTACGGGATCCTGCGCGAGTCCGTCGAGCGGTTCGACCCGGAGGGGCACGTGGTGCCGTTCTGCATGGCGGGCGGCACCGACGCCAAGCAGTTCTCCCGCCTCGGCATCACCGGCTACGGCTTCTCCCCCCTGAAGCTGCCGCCCGGCTTCGACTACTGGTCCCTGTTCCACGGCGTGGACGAGCGGGTGCCCGTCGAGGCCCTGCACTTCGGCGTCCGCGTCCTCGACCACGCGCTGCGGACGCTGTGAGGGGGGCCCGGTGATGACGGCGGCGACCCTGCCCTACGGCAGCTGGCCCTCACCCATCACCGCCGAACTCGCCGCCTCCCACGACGGGCGCCCCGAGTACGTGGGCACCGTCGGCACCGAGGTGTGGTGGACCGAGCCCCGGCCGCGGGAGGGCGGCCGCCGGGCCCTGGTGCGCCGCCCCGCCGGCGCCGGCGCCGCAGGCGGGGACGTCACCGCCCTGCCCGCACCCTGGGACGTGCGCAGCCGGGTCACCGAGTACGGCGGCCTGCCCTGGGCCGGAGCCGAACGCGCCGAAGGCGGCCCGCTGCTGGTCTTCGTCCACTTCGCCGACCAGCGGCTCTACGCCTACGAGCCGGACGCCCCCGGCGACGCCGCGCGGCCGCGGCCCCTGACCCCCGTCTCCGCCGTCGGCGGCGGACTGCGCTGGGCCGACCCGGTGCTGCGCGGCCGCGAAGTCTGGTGCGTGCTGGAGGAGTTCACCGGACCCGCGCCGACGGACGTGCGCCGGGTGACGGCCGCCGTGCCGCTGGACGGGTCGGCGGCCGAGGACCGGGCCGCCGTACGCGAACTGACCGACGACCGGCACCGGTTCACCACGGGGCCCCGGCTCTCCCCGGACGGGCGGCACGCGGCCTGGCTGGTGTGGGACCACCCGCGGATGCCCTGGGACGGCACCGAACTGCGCGTGGCCGAGGTCACGGAGGACGGCCGGCTGGAGCGGGCCCGTACGGTGCTGGGCGGCCCTGAGGAGGCCGTCGCCCAGGCCGACTGGACGGCCGGCGGAACCCTCCTCGCGGTGAGTGACCGCAGCGGATGGTGGAACCCGTACCGAGTGGACCCGGAGACGGGCGACGCGGTCAACCTGTGCCCCAGGGAAGAGGAGTTCGGCGGCCCGCTGTGGAAGCCGGGGCTGCGCTGGCTCGCCCCGCTGCCCGAGGGGCTGCTCGCCGTCCTGCACGGGCAGGGCTCCTCGGTGCTCGGCATCCTCGACCCGGAGAGCGGGGACCTCGTGGACGCCGCCGGACCGTGGACGGCCTGGCAGCCGACCCTCGCCGTCAGCGGCACCCGCGTGTACGGGGTCGCCGCGAGCCCGCGCAGCGCGTACGAGGTCGTGGAACTGGACACCGCCACCGGGCACGCCCGGGTGGTCGGCGCGCAGGGGGTGGACCCGGTGGACCCGGCCCACTACCCCGAGCCGCAGAGCCGGACCTTCCTCGGCCCCGACAACCGGGAGATCCACGCGCACGTCTACCCGCCGCACCACCCGGCCTGCCGGGCCGCCGCCGACGAACTGCCCCCGTACGTGGTGTGGGCGCACGGCGGCCCCACCGACCACGTACCGCCCGTACTCGACCTGCACATCGCCTACTTCACCTCCCGCGGCATCGGCGTGGCGGAGGTGAACTACGGGGGCTCCACCGGCTACGGCCGCGCCTACCGGGAGCGGCTGCGCGAGCAGTGGGGCGTCGTGGACGTGGAGGACTGCGCGGCGGTGGCGCGGGCGCTGGCCGCCGAGGGCACCGTCGACCCGGCCCGGCTCGCCATCCGCGGCGCGAGCGCGGGAGGCTGGACCGCGGCGGCCTCACTGGCGGCCACCGATCTGTACGCCTGCGCGGCGGTCGTCTACCCGGTCCTGGACCTGCTGGGCTTCGCCGAGGAGACCCACGACCTGGAGTCCCGCTACATCGAGGGCCTGGCCGGACCGCCGCAGACCCTCGCCGTCCGCTCCCGCGAGCGCTCGCCGGTGGCCCGCGCCGACCGCATCACGGCCCCGTTCCTCCTGCTCCAGGGGCTGGAGGACCCGGTCTGCCCGCCCGCCCAGGCGGAGCGCCTCCTAGCCGCCCTGCGGGGGCGTCCGGTACCGCACGCGTACCTGGCCTTCGCGGGCGAGGGGCACGGCTTCCGCCGGGCGGACACCATGGTGCGGGCCCTGGAGGCCGAACTGTCCCTGTATGCCCAGGTGTTCGGGATCGAGCGCACCGACGTGCCGCGGCTGGAACTGAGGCTTGAACTCTAGTGCTGTGACCGGGAAGGTTCACCGGGTCGCGGCCCCCGGCACGGCACCTCGCCGCGTTGTCGGGCCACGCGAGTACGTCCGGTACGAGCCGTGGCCCTCCGCCTTGCGATGCACCGCACCGGACGCCGCGACCCGGCAAGCCCTCCCGGCCACAGCACTAGGGGTGCACGTGCCGGTGCGTGCCGAGCGGGCCGCGCACGCTGCCCGTCGTTGCGGCCGGTTGTCGGCCTCTCGTCGGCCGGGTAGCTGATAATACTTCAGACCCCCTGGTCACGACGGGTGACCACCCCTCGGGGGTGTGGCCGGGCAGCCGCGTGAGAGCGGCTGCCCCGACGAAGTGAAAAGGCGATCGCGTGAGCCCCAAGCACCCCCGCCCGGCGCGGAAGACCGACGAACAGTTAGCGCAGTCCTCCCGGCAGGCCGCGACCGCGCAGCACGCGGCGTCGCCCGTCGGACTGATGGCGCTGCAGGCCGGTGCCGGCAACGCCGCGGTCGTGCAGATGCTCCGCCGGGCCGGTCACGCCCAGGACCGGGAACAGCACCGGCACACCGACGGATGCGGACACGAGCAGGCCGGGCAGACCCAGCGGACGGAGCAGCCCGCTGTGCAGCGGTCCGCGGTCCACCAGGTCCTGCGCGCCCCCGGCCGCCCCATGGACGCCGCGACCCGCACCGACATGGAATCCCGGCTCGGCGCGGACTTCTCCGACGTCCGCATCCACGACGGCAGCGCCGCCAAGGCCTCCGCCGCGGAAGTCGGCGCCCGCGCCTACACGTCCGGCAGCCACGTCGTCATCGGCGACGGCGGCAACGACAAGCACACCCTCGCCCACGAGCTCACCCACGTCATCCAGCAGCGCCAAGGCCCCGTCGCGGGCGCCGACAACGGGACGGGACTGAAGGTCTCCGATCCGTCGGACCGGTTCGAGCGCGAAGCGGAAGCCAACGCCCGCCGGGTGATGGCGGCCGGCTCCCGGGCCGCCGCCGCGAACGTGCAGCGCCAGGCGCCGCCTTCACCCGCCTCCGGCGCCCGCCCGTCCGTGCAGCGCGTCGAGAACCCCCAGGACCGGATGACGGTCGAGTACTGGCAGGACAAGGCCGGACTCGGCGGAGCCAGCAGCGGCGCCGCGAAGGACAGGGCCGCGCAGATCGCCGCGTCCAAGGCGAGCGCGAAGAAGTTCAAGGCCAGCAAGCCCGCGCGCACGATCGACGAGATCGTCAAGACCGTCGGCCCCAACCTCCTGGCCGAGCTGAAGAAGAAGGGGGAGGCCGCCGGGCGCATGGAGCTGTACAGGTCCATGAGTTTCGAGGAGGCCCACAGCGCCCTGACCTACTGGGGCGACGAGAGCGCACGCAACGCCCTGCAGGAGTACGTGTCCACCGGCGAGGGCTCGGCGAAGGAGTTCAGGGAGCGCGGGTTCACGGGCCTGACGATCGGGTCCCATCTCGGCGACCAGGGCCAGGCCGACGGGTACTACGACACCCTGGGTGCTTCCTACGCGGTCCAGCTGAGGTTCGTCCTGAAGCCGGGCGCCCACGAACTCCTCTTCGACCAGGAGCACATGGCCCTCGGGCCGGGCTACAAGAACGACCTGATCCGCAAGGCGAACAAGAGCGGCGGGGACTACAAGAACGCGAGCGCGAACGAGGGAGCCCTGGGCGGGTACATCGGCGTGAAGGCCGAGGACAAGGAACCGTACAGCCTGGGCATCGCGCAGGGGAACAACGGCAAGAACGGCAGGGAGCTCGGTGCGAGCCAGCTGCTCTTCCAACTGTTCGTCGAGAAGGTCGAGCTCGTGAAGAACAGGTCGGGCAAGGACCTGCCCGCCGCCGCGCCGCAGCCGGCGGAAGCGCTGGCCGTGTGACGCGGGCTGCCGCGGACGCCCCGGAGCGGTCCGGGGCGTCCGCGGGAGCGGCTCGGGCCGGGCCGGGCGCCGGGCAGGGCTCGGGCCCGGCGCCGGGTACGGCTCAGGCCGTGTGCAGCCAGACGCGGAGCGGGCCGACCGGGGTGAACCCGGCGCGTACGGCGGCCGCGAGGTCGTCGCCCGACTCGTAGCCGACGACCGGCAGGTCCGGCCAGCGGGCGGCGATCGCCGTGAGCGCGCCCGCCCAGGCGGCGTCGGTGTCGGCCTCGTCGTGGGCGAACAGGTTGGACAGGCCCACCACCGCGCCGCTGCCCCGGTGCGCGACGGCCCCGGCCACGATCCGGCCCCCGGCGCGGCCCGCCAGGAAGACGGCGTCCCGGCCCGGCAGGGCGGGGTGGAACAGGCCCGTGCTCCCCTCGCCGTCCCAGGCGGCCTCCCACCGCGCCAGTTCGGCGGAGCCGCTGACCGCGGACCACTCCAGGCGGGAACCGGCGGCCGGGGCGGGCGCCGCGGCCGGGCGGTGGATCCACCGGGCCTCGAACAGCACCTCGAAGCCGTCCCCGGCCAGGTCCAGGTCGGCGAAGCTGTCCTTGACCGAGCAGCCGGGGTTCCCGGTGTCGATCGCGGCCACCAGCGCCGGCGCCGAGGCGCCCGGGGCGAGGGTCACGGCATCGGGGTACAGCGGCGGGGTCCGGCGCGCGCTGGTCCACGCGTCCGGACCGAACGCGCCGGCCGGCCCGTGGCCGCGCGCGACCGCGTCGCACCACTCGGCATTGTCGCGTGCCGCCGCGCGCAGGAGTTCGTCCAGGTCAGGGGTGATGATCACGCCGGTGATCCTGTCACCTCCTAACCTGGGCGGATGACATTTTCCACGTACCTGCGGGAGGGCGCCCGCGTGGGCCTGCGGCCCTACCGGCTCGCCGACGGACCGGAGTTCACCGCCCGCGCGCACGAGAGCCGGGAGCTCCACCGGCCCTGGCTGTTCCCGCCCGCGACCATCGAGGAGTACGAGCCGTACGCGGCCCGGCTGACCGAGGGCGACGGCCGGGCCGGGTTCCTCGTCTGCGAACTCGGGACCGGGGCCCTCGCGGGCTTCGTCAACGTCAACAACATCGTGCGGGGCGCCTTCCAGTGCGGCGCCCTCGGCTACGGGGCCTTCGCGCACGCCGCCGGGCGGGGCCTGTTCCACGAGGCGCTGCGCCTGGTCCTCGGGCACGCCTTCGCCCCGGCCTGCGCGGGCGGACTCGGCCTGCACCGCCTGGAGGCCAACATCCAGCCCGGCAACACCGCCTCGATCGCGCTCGTCCGCGGCGCCGGCTTCCGGCTTGAGGGACTCTCGCCTGACTTCCTTCACGTCGACGGGGCCTGGCGCGACCACGAGCGCTGGGCCGTCACCGCCGAAATGCCGCTCCCGTAGCGGCGGCGTCGGCCAGGATGGGGCCATGCGATCCCTCGTGCTCCTCGACGCCCCGTCCAACCTGGGCCTGCGCCCGCCCGCGCCCGGCACCGTGCCCGGCGTCTACAAGCTCGCCGGAGCCCTGCGGGACCAGGGCCTGCTGGCCCGGCTCGGCGCACGTGAGGGCGGGGTGGTGGTCCCGCCGCGCTACGACCGCGGGGACTGGAAGGAGGGCGACGGCGTGTTCCACGCCGACGCCCTCGCCGCGTACACGGTCACCCTCGCCGACCGGATCGAACGACACCTGAGGGCCGGGGAGTTCCCCGTCGTCCTCGGCGGCGACTGCTCGATCCAGCTCGGCGCCTCGCTGGCCATGCGCCGGCTCGGCCGGTACGGGCTGGCCGCCATCGACGGCTCCGCCGACTTCCGCCACCCCGGCAACGAGGACGTGAACGGGCCGGTCGGCGCCGCCGGCGGGGAGGAGCTCGCCCTCGCGACGGGCCGCGGGCAGGCCGCCCTCGCCGACCTGGAGGGCCGCTCGCCGTACCTGCGGGACGAGGACGTACGGCTCTTCGGGGTCCGCGACGGCGACGCCGACCTCGCCGAGCTGCGCGCGGCCGGGATCCGTGTGGCCACCGTCGGGGAGATCCGCGAGCGCGGCGCCGGACCGGCGGCCCGGACGGCGCTGGACGGACTGCGTCCGCCGGCCGCGGCCGGGTTCTGGGTGCACCTGGACGCCGATGTACTGGACCCGAGCGTCATGCCGGCCGTGGACAGCCCGGACCCCGGCGGGCTCCTTCCGGACGAACTCGCGGAACTTCTGGGCGTGTTGGTGAACTCGCCGCGCTGCGTCGGCGTCAACGTCACGATCTACGACCCGGATCT
The DNA here is from genome assembly GCF_001746425.1 of Streptomyces subrutilus. GTDB lineage: Bacteria > Actinomycetota > Actinomycetes > Streptomycetales > Streptomycetaceae > Streptomyces > Streptomyces subrutilus_A. The sequence continues at coordinate 6,016,822 of NZ_MEHK01000001.1, forward strand.
GGACCCGGACGGCCGGGCGGGCGCCCTGCTCGCCGACCTCGTCGCGGGCGCGTTCCGCTAGGCCCTGTCGGCCCCCTTGGGTCTTTGCCCAATCCTGACCGGCGGGGATCCGCGCAACCCCTGTGCAGCGGCCCCCGCCGCGTGTTCCCTTCCCATATGGCCACCACCGTCCGACTCGCCCTACTGAGCCTTCCCGCAGCCCCGTTGGGGCCCGAGAACCCGCTGCCCGCCCTGCGCGCGCCGGGCGGGGTCCACGAACTGGACGAGCGGTCGCGCGAGGGCCTGCCGCGCGACATGGCGCGGAAGATCGGGTACGAGCCGCTGCGCTCGCTGCTGCCGGTCCGGCTCCGGGACGGCTACGGACGCGAGCGCACGGAGCGGGAGTTCGAGTCGGTCGTCATCGAGAACGAGCACCTGCGGGTCACCGTGCTCCCCGGGCTCGGCGGGCGCGCGCGGCTGCGCGGGCGCAAGCTGTTCGTCTGGGGCTCGGGCGGCGGCGGCCGGCGCCGGCAGGAGTGGCTGACGGAGCCGGGCACGGGCCGATACGCGGAGATCCAGGCCGGGGGGCCCGCACCGAGCTGGAGCACGTACGGCTCGAGGCCGGGGCGGAGTTCAGCTGGCTGGAGGCGTACGGACCGCTGGCCACCCCGGCCCGGGCCGTGCACGGCACCGACTGGGCGGCGGCCCGCGGCGCGGCGCAGGACGCGCTGGACGCCTTCGCGGCGGGTGTTCGAGGACGGCTTCGAGGTGCCGGACCTGCGGGAGGGCGAGGAGACCCTCGGCGAGGTCTGGTCGACGCTCACCGGCCAACCCCTCCCGCCCCGCTACGACTTCCGCGTGCGGCCGCCGGACTGACGGCCGCCGGGCCCCGCGGCCGTCCGAGGCGGTGCACGGTGTGCAGCTTCTGCGGACGTGCCGGTGCGTGCCGTCGAGGGAGGCGCCGCCCAGGCCGGCCATGTGCCCGTGGTCGGTGTCGGCCGACCCGAGCGCGGCGGCAGGGGTGTGCCCGCGAGCGCGGACGGCGCGGCGCCGAGGGCGGCGGACGGCGCGGCGGCTCGGGGCGGGACCGCGGCGGTCAGGGAGCCGAGTGCGACGGACGCGGCCGCGGAAGCGAGGACGGCCAGGACGCTGCGCCGGGAGGCGGGTGACATTCCGCCGTGATCCGACGGGCCCGGAGCCGGCCGACGGCGCCTCCGGAGCGGGCGGCGCCACCCCCTGCCGCGCCGCGCGGCCCGGCTGGCAGGGGCCTGTGTGGGCGAGGAGAGTGGGGCCCAGGGGGAACGGTCGTACCAGGACGGTGAGAGCCATGCCGGAATCGCTGCTGGAGCGGCACGCACAGGCACTTCGGCTCTTCGGCGAGCGCCTGCGCGCCGTCGGGGACGGCCAGTGGGACGCGCCGACCCCGTGCACGGAGTGGAGCGTGCGGGACCTGGTCAACCACGTGACGGGGGAGCAGCTGTGGATCCCGCCGCTGGTCTCGGAGGGCCGCACGGCCGGGGAGATGGGCGACGCGTTCTCCGGTGACGTGCTCGGCGCGGACCCGGTGGCCGCCTGGGACCGGGCCTCCGCCGCCGCGCAGGCCGCCTTCGCGGCCCCCGGTGCGCTCGACCGGACCGTCAGGCTCTCCTACGGGCCCGCGCTCGGCTCGGCGTACTGCTCCGAGCTGACCGCCGACTGCGTCGTGCACATCTGGGACCTGTCCCGGGCGATCGGCGCGGACGACCGGCTGCCGGACGGCCTCGTCGAGTTCTCCCTCAAGGAGGTCATGCCGTACGCCGGCGGGCTCGCGGCGAGCGGGATGTACGCCGCTCCGCTCGAGGTTCCGGCCGGGGCGGACGCGCAGACGAGGCTGCTGAGGCTGCTGGGGAGGCGCGGCTGAGCCCCCTCGGCCCGGAGGGCGAGAGCGGGCGTAACGGCCCAATTAATCGTATAAAGGCAGGGCTGGAGGAGCTGAGCGGGACGAGCGCGGAAGGCGGCGACGGTGGAGGGGATGCAGCGCACCACGGCGGAGGGCCGCGGCCCGGTCCGGTACGGCCCGCCCGCGCCCGAGCCCGGCCTGCCCGTGCTGCCCGGACTCGTCGGCGTGCTGGCCGCGTCCGCCGGGCGCTCGGCCCCCGAACCCCCCGGCGGCGGGGGGCCCGTCCGGGAGGCCGCCTGCCGCCACTGGGGGCGCCGCGGGCTGATCACCGCGCCGGAGGACGTGGCCGCCGGGCCCGGAGCCCCGGCGCTGCTGCTCGCGCTGCTCGGCGCGTACGGGGGCGACGTGATGCTGCCGCGGCCCTGTCCCGCCTGGTGGACCCCGCAGGTCCGGCTGCTGGGACGGCGGGCCTACCACGTGCCGACGCCGGCCGAATGCGGCGGCATCCCGGACCCGTACGCCCTGCTGGAGACCGTACGGAGGGTGCGCGCCGAAGGCGGCGACCCGCGCGTGCTGCTCCTGTCGGTGGCCGACGACCCGACCGCGACCGTGCCGCCGCCCGAGATGCTGCGCGAGGCCTGCGAGGCCGCCGAATCCGCCGGGCTCTTCGTCGTCAGCGACGAGAGCTGGCGCGACACCGTGCACCGGCCGCACGACACCCTGGTCCTCAGCCCCGCCGAGATGCTCCCCGACCGGGCGGCCGTCCTCGTCGACCTGTCCGGGGCGCTGCTGCCCGCCGGCTGGCCCGCCGCCGTGGCCCGCTTCCCCGACACCCCGCGCGGGACCTGGCTGCGCGCCCGCACCCTCGACGTCCTGACCGCCACCGGCGCGCTGGTCGCGGGCCCGGTCGCCGGGGCCGCCGCGTACGCCCTCGACGAACCCGACGCCGTCGCGGGGCGGGTCTGCGCGGCCGCCGCCCTGCACGGTGCGGTAGCCGCCGCCGCGCACCGGGAGCTCCTCGCCGTCGGGGCGCTGGCCCGGCCCCCGGAGGCCGGCCGGCACCTCTACGCGGACCTGTCCCCGCTGCGGGAGGGCCTGGCCCGGCAGGGGGTCGGCGACGCCATGGAACTGGAGGACTGGTTCGGCGCCCGGCTGGGCGCGCCCACCCCGGGCGGGCAGCGGTTCGCGGACGAACCGGTGGCCCTGCGGGTACGGCTGTCGACCGGGCCGCTGCTGGGCGCCACCCCGGAGGAACGGCTGGCCGCCCTCACCGCCCGCGACCCGCTCGCCCTGCCGCACGTACGGCGCTCCCTGGACCTCCTCGGATCGGTACTGGCCGGACTGACCTGATGCCCGCCCCGGTGAACGGAGCCCGCCCGATGCCCCCCCCCCCGCCCACCCCACCGCCTGCCCCCGGCTTCACCCCCGCCGCCCCATCCACCGACCCCGGCGACTTCGCCGCGGCCGCGCCCGAGGCCGCTGCCGCGCCCACGCCCATTGCCGCTCCCGCCCTTGGCGCGGGGCCCGGCAGCTTCGCTGCTGCTGCTGCTGCCGCCGCTGCCGCGCCTGGCCCCGCCGCGCCCGTGCCCGCGACCGCGCCCGTGCCCGCGACCGCGCCCGCGCCCGAGGCCGCGCCCGCGCCCGAGGCCGCGCCCGCGCCCGAGGCCGCGCCCGCGCCCGAGGCCGCGCCCGCGCCCGAGGCCGCGCCCGCGGCCGCCGACGTGCAGCCGGGGTCTGCCCCCGCCTCTGCCGATGCCCCGGGGCGGGCCGCTCCCGTTGCCCCGCCGGCCGAGGCGCCGGCGCCTCGGCCGATCGGGGAGCACCGGCGGTGGCCCCGTTCCTTCGCGGACCGGCTCACCACCCCGCTCCCCGGTGTCCGCGGCTTCGCGCGGCTCGCGCGGGAGGGCGGGTTCCGGCCCGGGCCGGACGGGCTGCGCGGGATCCCCGACCTGCCGTACGCGCCGGCCCCCCTGCCCCCGGCGGGCCCCGGCACGGTCTGTGCCACCTGGGCCGGGCACGCCAGCTGGGTGCTGCGGACCGGCGGGCTGACCGTACTGACCGACCCCGTCTGGTCCCGGCGGATCCTCGGCACCCCGTCCCGGATGACGCCCGTCGGAGTCCGCTGGGAGGACCTGCCGCCGGTGGACGCGGTGGTCATCAGCCACAACCACTACGACCACCTCGACGCCCCCACCCTCAAGCGGCTGCCGCGGCACACCGCCCTCTTCGTCCCGGCCGGTCTGGCCCGCTGGTTCCGCCGCCGCGGCTTCACCCGGGTCACCGAGCTCGACTGGTGGGAGTCGGCCGAACTGGACGGCGTCCGCTTCGAGTTCGTACCGGCCCACCACTGGTCCAAGCGCTCGCTGCTCGACACCTGCCGGTCCCTGTGGGGCGGCTGGATCCTCACCGACACCCGCAGCCCCGCCCCGCGCACGCTCTACTTCGCCGGCGACACCGGCTACGGCCACTGGTTCGCTGAGATCGGCCGCCGCCACCCCGGCATCGACCTCGCCCTGCTGCCCATCGGCGCCTACGCCCCGCGCTGGTGGCTCGGCGACGTCCACGCCGACCCCGAGGAGGCCGTACAGGCCTTCCTCGACCTCGGCGCCCGGCGGATGGCCCCCATGCACTGGGCCGCCTTCGTGCTCTCCGCCGAACCGGTGATGGAACCCCTGCACCGCGTCCGGGCCGCCTGGGCCCGCGCGTCCCTGCCCCGCGAGGACCTGTGGGACCTCCCCATCGGCGCCTCCCGCACCCTCGGCCGACAAGACCCGAAGGAGACGGTCTAACCCCGGCCCGGGCCGGCCCCGCCCGGGCCGATCCGCCGCCACACCGCCGGACCCGCGCTGATCAGCAAGGCCAGGCCCACCGCCAGGGCCACGCCCTTCCACGGCTCCGAGAAGAGCGAGCCGCCCAGGATGCCGATCAGGCCGTACGCCGCCGCCCACGCCAGACAGGCCGGACCGTCACCGCGGGCGAAGCGGTGCAGCGGCAGCTCCGCCAGCAGGCAGGCCAGCATCACCGGGATGCGGCCCGCCGGAACCAGCCGGGAGACCACCAGGACCAGCACCCCGTGCTCGTCCAGCTTCGCCTGAGCCTGCTCCAGCCGCTCGGGCGTGGCCCGGCCGCGCAGCGCCTCCAGCCAGCGGGAGCCGCCCCGCGAACGCACCCCGCGCCGCCCGAGCCAGTACAGCGCGAGGTCCCCGGTGAACGCGGCCAGCGCCGACACCGCGAACACCAGCAACACCGCGAACGGCAGTGACTCCTGATGGAACGCCACCACCGCGGCCGTACTCACCAGCGCCCCCGTCGGGATCACCGGCACCAGCGCGCCGAGCGCCACCAGCACGAACAACGCCGGGTAGCCCACCGCCTGCTGGGCGGTCTCCGGCGGCACCTGCCCGGCCGCCGCCGTGATCGTGTGCCAGGTCACGGAAGCCGTACCCGCTCGCCGTGCGCGGGCACCCGTACCGTCACCTTGGGCGCGACCCGCGCCGCCCGGTACGCGAACTGCTCGCCCGGCGCGTGGAACTCGTGCGGGCGCACCGCGTCCATCCCGATCGGCCAGTACGTCCCGTAGTGCACCGGGACCGCCGCCGCCGGCGCCAGCTCGGCCAGCGCCGTCGCCGCCCGCTCCGCGTCCAGGTGCCCCGGACCCAGGTACGGACCCCAGCCGCCCACCGGCAGCAGGGCCACGTCCACCGGTCCGACCTCCTCGGCCATCGTCGCGAACAACCCGGTGTCCCCGGCGAAGTAGGTCCGGGACGCGCCCTCGACCACGTACCCGAGGGCCGGCGCGCGCCGCGGCCCGAACGGCAGCCGCCGGCCGTCGTGCAGGGCGCTGACCACCCGTACCCGTACGCCGTTCCCCACGGGCAGCTCCTCGCCCGGCGCCACCTCCGTCACCGCCAGTCCGCGCAGCCCGGCCGTCCGGGCCAGCCCCGGCACGGCCCGGCGCGCACCGCGCGGCACCAGCAGCCGGGTACCGGGCGCCAGCAGCCCCAGCGAGGGCAGGTGCAGGTGGTCGGCGTGCAGGTGCGAGACCAGCACCACGTCCGCCCGCGCCGCCTCGGGCGGGGGCACCGCCCCGCGCCGCCGCCGCAGATGAGCCAGCCGCCGGGCGAACAGCGGATCCGTCAGCAGCCGCACCCCGGAGTCCTCGACCGTGCACGTGGCATGACCCCACCAGGTGATCTCCACCGGCACCGGCCTCCCTCCCTCACAGCGCCGCACGGGCTCCGCACAGCTCCCACGACCCTAGAGGCTGCCCCGCGCGTCCGCCCGGAACCCGAAGGCGGCCGCCCCCTCCTCCACGGCCGTGGATCGGAGTAGGGTCGGGCGGCATGGAAGAGCTGCGCGTGGCCGCGATCGCCAGCCTGGCCCCCCTCGAGGAACTCGACGCCGACCCCTTCGCCGTGGACACCCGCAGCCAGCACGCCGCGTGCTCGCGGTGGGCCGCCGACCGCGGGTACGTCGTCACGCGGGAACTGCTCGTCTACGGGCTGCGCGCCGACCACTGCGGGCTCTGGTCCGACGTCGACGCCGGGCAGGTCCACCTCTTCGTCGCCGCCAACCACCGGGTGCTGGCCCGCGCGCTGGGCTCCGTCGAGGAGTTCGGCGCCGAGTGCGAGCGGCGCGGGGTGCGCCTGGAGACGGCCGGGCACCAGGAGCCCGCGTACACCCCGGCGATGAAGGCCGAGGTGCACCGCCGGCTGTCCATGCCGACGGCGGGCTACGACGGCACCTAGGACCTGTCGCGTCCTGCCGGGCCCGCGCCGCCCGGCACCGGACCTCGCGGCCGGGGCGGGCCCGGTCTGCACATCCGTGCGCCGTCCGTGTCGCCCGGCCGGGTGAGCCTGGCTGTGCGAGCCTGGAGGCGGGACGGGCTCGCGGGAGGTTGCGGCGTGTGGCGAGGACGGTGGCGGACCGCCGGCGGTGCTCTGGTGCGGGTGGTCCTCGTCTGGGCGGTGTCCACCCTGACGATGCTCGCGCTGGCGGGCATCCTGCCGGACTTCCGGCTCCGGTCCGGGGACGGTGACACCCTCACCCAGATCGGGCTGACGGCGGTTTGGGGCGCCGGCGCCTTCGGCCTGCTGAGCGCGCTGGTCTGGCCCGTGCTCGTACGGGCCCTGCTGCTGGTGCCCGCCCTGGTGCTCGGCTTGCTCGTCTTCTTCCTCAACGGCTCCCTGCTGCTGATGGCTCTCAGCCTGATCCCCGCGGGGCGCGGCGAGGTGGCCCCCGACACGGCCGTGGTGGTGGCCGCCGTGATGTCGGCCGTGGCCTCCGCGACCTCGACGGCGCTCGCCGTGCGCGACGACGAGGCCTACCGGCGGCGCCTCTACCGCCTCGCCGACCGGCGCCGACGCCGGCAGCGCAGGGCGGGGGCGCCCGGGGCCGGCGAGTCCGCGCCCGGGCTGGTCTTCCTCCAGCTCGACGGGGTCGGGTACGAGACGCTGCGCCGGGCCTCGGCCGACGGCCTGATGCCGACCGTCGCCGGCCGGCTGGACGGCGGCCACCGCCTCGCGTCCTGGCGCACCGACTGGTCGAGCCAGACCGGCGCCAGCCAGCTCGGCATCCTGCACGGCTCCACGTTCGACGTGCCCGCGTTCCGCTGGTACGAGAAGGACACCGGCGAGGTGGTCGTCTGCAACCGGCCCACCAGCGCGGCCGAACTCCAGCGGCGCGCCGTCGCACGGACCGCGGACGGCGGCCTGCTCACCCTCGACGGGGCCAGCCGCGGCAACCTGTTCAGCGGGGGCGCGGACCAACTGGCGCTGGTGCTCTCGGTGTCCGCACGCCGGGGCCGGGCGAACCGGTCCCGGGCCGGCTACTTCGCGTACTTCTCCGATCCGGCCAACGCCGTCCGCACCGCCCTGTCCTTCGTCGCCGAAGTGGCCCGGGAGATCGGTCAGTCGGTGCGCGCGCGGATCCGCGGGGACCGGCTGCGCGTGGCGCGCGGCGGGCTGTACCCGCTGATCCGGGCCTTCGCGACCGTGGTCGAACGGGACGTGGTCGTGTCCGCCGTGATCGGCGACATGCTGGCCGGGCGCGCCGCGGTCTACGCCGACCTGGTCGCCTACGACGAGGTCGCGCACCACTCCGGCCCGCACGGCCGGGACGCCGAGCAGGTGCTGGCGCGCCTCGACCGCAGCCTCGCGCTGATCGCCCGGGTCGCCGAGCACGCGCCGCGCGCCTACCGGATCGTGCTGCTGTCCGACCACGGGCAGAGCCCGGGGGAGACCTTCCTCGGGCGGTACGGGCTCACCCTCAAGGACCTGGTCCGGGCGGGCTGCGGACTGCCCGTCTCGCGCCGGGCCGGCCGCACCCGCAGCGGAGCCGAGGCGCGGGCGGCCGTCCTGGCGGCGCTCCACCGGCCGGTGGAGGAGGGCGAGGAGGCCCATCCGCGGCGGGGGTCCGACCCGGTGGTGCTCGCCTCCGGCAACCTCGGGCTGATCTCCTTCCCCGACGTCCCCGGCCGGGCCTCCCGCGCGCGGATCGAGCGCACGCACCCGGCCCTGCTGGCGACGCTGGCGAACCACCCCGGCGTGGGCTTCGTGCTGGTGGACGGGGTGGTGCTGGGGCCGGGCGGGGCGGTGGCGCGCCTCGACGTGCCCGGGGAGGCGGAGGAGCTGCTGGCGGCGTTCGGCCCCGGGGCGGCCGCGGCCGTGCGCCGGACCGACACCTTCCCGCACGTGGCCGACGTGATGGTGAACTCGTCCTACGACCCGCGGACGGGCGAGGTGCACGCCTTCGAGGAGCAGATCGGCTCGCACGGGGGCCTGGGCGGGGAGCAGGGGCACGCGTTCCTGATGTGGCCCGCGGAGCTGTCGGACCCGGGCGGCGAGCTGGTGGGCGCCGAGGCGGTGCACGGCGTGCTGCGGCGCTGGCTGCGGGAGGCGGACGGCCCGCAGGTCCCGGTCAACCGCCGAACGGACACCCGCACCGACGCCCACGGCACCGGCCTGGACACCGAGCCCCGGCCCGTGCCGGACGCCGAGGCCCGGCCCGTCCCGGACGCCGAGGCCCGGCCCGCGGTGGAAGCCGACCCCCGGCCCATGGCGAAGGCAGGGCCCGGCCCCTTGCCGGACACCGACCCCCGGCCCGCCGCGGACACCGAGCCCCGCCCCGCCGCGGACACCGACCCCCGGCCCGTGCCGGACACCGAGCCCCGCCCCGCCGCGCAGGCCGGGACCCGGGTCGCCGTGGAGGCGGATCCGGGGGTGGAGGAGAATCCCCGGCCGTGGCGCGCCCCCGGCGGAACGTTTCCTTCCGCAGGGCGCCCCGTGCCGGACGAAACCCGGTGATTTGGTACCGCCTGGACCGTGGTCAACCATGTGGGGACCTGCCCACCATGTGAGACACCCCGAGGCGCACCACCGATGACCAGCACCGCAGCCCCGCCCGCCGAGACCTCCAGGACCGCGGAGGCGGAGCCCCGCCCGCAGGGCGACCGGCGGTTCGGCCTGCCCGTCGCCACCTGCCTGGTGATGGGCAACATCATCGGAGGCGGGATCTTCCTCCTGCCCGCCTCGGTGGCACCGTTCGGCACCATCAGCCTCGTCGCCTTCGCCGTGCTCACCCTCGGCGCGGTCGCCCTCGCCCTCGTCTTCGGCCGCCTCGCCCAGCGGCACCCGCAGACCGGCGGCCCGTACGTCTACGCCCGGGCCGCGTTCGGCGACTTCGCCGGATTCCTCGCCGCCTGGAGCTACTGGATCACCACCTGGGTCTCCAACGCGGCCCTCGCGGTGGCGGCCGTCGGCTACCTCGGCGTGCTCTTCCCCGCCGTCGGCGCGCACAAGTGGTCCATGTGCCTGGCCGCCCTCACCGTGCAGTGGCTGCCGGCGCTCGCCAACCTGGCCGGCACCCGGTACGTCGGGGCCGTCCAACTCGTCGCCACGGTCCTGAAGTTCGCCCCGCTGCTGCTCGTCGCCGTCGGCGGACTGCTGTTCTTCGACCCGGCCAACCTCGGCCCCTTCCGGGCCACCGACCAGAGCGCCGTCGGAGCCGTCTCCGCCTCCGCCGCGATCCTGCTCTTCAGCTACCTGGGCGTCGAGTCCGCCGCCGTCAGCGCCGGCGAGGTCCGCGACCCCGCCCGCAACGTCGGCCGGGCCACCATCCTCGGCACCGTCGGCGCGGCCACCGTCTACCTGCTGGGCACCCTCGCCGTCTTCGGCCTGGTCGCCCACGACACCCTGGTCTCCTCCCAGGCCCCCTTCACGGACGCCGTCAACGCCATGTTCGGCGGTACCTGGGGCGGCACGGTGGTCGCCTGCGCGGCCGTGATCTCGATGGTCGGCGCCCTCAACGGCTGGACCCTGCTCAGCGCGCAGACCCCGTACGCCGCCGCCAAGGACGGGCTCTTCCCGAAGGTCTTCGAGACGAAGAAGCGGGGTGTCCCGGTGGTCGGCGTGGTCGTCACGGTCCTCCTCGCCTCCGCCCTGACCCTCTACAACTACACGGCCGGCTCCGAGGGCGTCTTCGAGATCCTGGTGCTGGTCACCACCTTCACCGCGACCGTGCCCTACCTGCTCTCCACCGCCGCCCAGCTGTACTTCCTGCTCTCGGGCCGGTCCGAGCGGGTCCACCGGGGGCGCCTGGTCCGCGACGGCGTCCTGGCCGCTCTGGCCTTCGCCTTCTCCATGTGGCTGGTGGCGGGATCCGGCTACGCCGCGGTCTACCAGGGCGTGCTGTTCCTCTTCGCGGGCGTCGCGGTCTACGCCGTGATGGCCGCCCGCAGGCGGCGCGCGACCGTCCCACCCGCGGGGTAGTTTGGGAGGAGAGCAGCCAGGGGGGCTCCAGGGGGCCGCCATGTCCGCGATCAGCAAGAGCATCGTCATCGACCGCACGCCCGAGGACGTCTACTCCTACGTCACCGACCCCACGCACCTGCCGGAGTGGCAGGACAGCGCCGTGTGCGCCGTCCCCGTGGGCGACCTCCCCGTCCACGTCGGTTCGACGGTCCTCGTCACCCGGCGGATCGGCAGGCGCAGGGTCCCCACGACCATGCAGTACACGGCACTCGACCCGCCGCGGAGCTGGCACCTCCACGGCGTCGACGGGCCCGTCCGGCCGGACGTACGGGGCTACATCGAAGCCCTCGACGACGGGGCCCGCTCTCGCGTCACCCTCTCCGTCGACTTCGAGGGCCACGGCATGGGCCGGGTGCTGGTCCCGCTCGTGGTCAAGCCCATGACGCGCAAGGAGATGCCCCGGGGCGAGGAGAAGCTCAAGCACCTGCTGGAGCACTCCGCGAGCTGACCCGGGTCCGCCGCCGGGGCCGGCCCCGGCGGCGGACCCGCAGGCCGACCCCATGGGCCCCGGAGCCTGCGGAGCCGGAAAAAACAGGATGCTCCGGGCGCCGTGGTGCGGCCACACTGGCGGCACCACAGCACCCGAACTCCCGAGGACATCCACCCCGTGCAGGCTGCCGTCACCGTCACCCCCGCCCAGATCCCCGAACTGCTCCTCGGCCTCGCCACCGTGCGGCCCGTGTTCCTCTGGGGGGCGCCCGGCATCGGCAAGTCCTCGCTCGTCCGGAAGTTCGCCGACTCCCTCGGCCTGGAATGCGTCAGCCTGCTCGGCACCCAGCTCGCCCCCGAGGACCTGATCGGCGTCCCGCAGATCCGCGACGGCCGGTCCGTCTTCTGCCCGCCCGAGGCCATCGCGCGCGACGAGCCGTACTGCCTCTTCCTCGACGAGCTCAACGCCGCGAGCCCCGACGTCCAGAAGGCCTTCTACTCGCTGATCCTGGACCGCCGCATCGGCACCTACGAGCTGCCCGCGGGCTCCATCGTGATCGGGGCGGGCAACCGGGCCACCGACAACGCGCTGGCCCGGCCCATCGCCTCCGCCCTCGTCAACCGGCTCACCCACGTCCACCTCCAGGCGTCCGCGGGGGACTGGCTGGTCTGGGCCGGCGAGAACGGCATCCACCCCTGGGTGACCGACTACCTCACCGACCGGCCCGACCACCTCTGGTCGCAGCCGCCCAAGACGGAAGAGGCCTTCTCCACCCCGCGCTCCTGGCACATGCTCTCCGACGCCCTGCACTCCTTCGGGGCCGGCCTGGACGAGCAGACCCTGAAGGTCGTCGCGCACGGCACCCTCACCCCGGCCCACGCCGTCTCCTTCTGCGGCTACGCGAAGATCGTCCGCCACACCTTCGGCATCGAGGCGATCCTCAAGGGCGACGCCTCCTGGCCCGCCCGCCTCAGCGACCGCGACCTGCTCTACTACCTCGCCGAAGCCTTCCGGGGCCGCCTGGTCAAGGAACTCCCCGCCCGGCGCGAGCACCTCTCGCCCGCCGTCCGGCAGACCGCCTACCGCGCCAAGTCGCTGCTCGTGCAGCTCGCCGAGATCTCCGTCGAGGTGGCGCAGACCGTCATCGCCGACGACGCCGACGGCCTGCCCGTGCTGCCCGCATGGTTCCTCGTCGAGGCCGCCCGCGACATGCCCCGGCTGGTCGAGGCCCGCCGGTGAGCCGCCGTACGCGGCAGAAGGCCAAGCCCGACCCCGCCACCCAGGCGTTCGCCGAGGGCCTCGCCCTGGTCAAGCGGAACCCGGCCCTCGCCGCCGTCGACGCCACCGTCTGCCGCGAGGCCGCGTGCGCGGCGGCCCCCGCCCGGGGCCTGGCCGCGGTCGACTCCAACGGCACCGTCCACGTCCACCCCACCCGGCTCGCCGAACCCGCGGAGTGGGCCTGGACGATCGCCCACTGCCTGCTGCACCTCGGCTTCGGGCACGTCCCCGCCGCCGAGGACGAGGACCGCCCCCGGCCCGACCGCTTCGACCTCGCCGCCCGCTGCACCGTGGTCAACCGCTTCCTGCTGACGTTCCCGGTCGGCCGCGCCCCCGACCACCTCCCCGCGGGCTACCCCGGCGGGGACGAGGAGCTGCTCGCCGCCCGCTGGCGGCGCGACGGCATCCCGGACGCCTACGAGCACTGCGGCGCCGCCGGGGACCAGCCCGACCAGGTCCTCGTCCCCTGGCGGGCCTGGAACGGGCCGTCCGGCACCGTCCCCGACTGGGAGACGGCGTTCGCACACGCCCTGACCCGGGCCGTCTCGGCCACCATGGAACGGGCGGGCGGCCGCGAACTCCGGCAGCCGAAGCCCTGGGACCGCGCCCTGAACTGGTTCGTCTCCTCCTACCCGCTCCTCGGCGGGCTCGCCGCGGGCCTGCGGATCGTCGCCGACGCCGAGCTGGCCCGCGCCCAAGGGATCGCCATCGCCGCCGTCAGCGCGAGCGCCGGGGAGATCTACGTCAACCCGCTGCGCGGCTTCACCGACGGCGAATGGCGGTTCATCCTCGCCCACGAGATGCTGCACGCCGCGCTGCGCCACGGCGAGCGCCGCGGCGCCCGCGACCCCTACCTGCACAACGTCGCGGCCGACTACGTCGTGAACGGCTGGCTCGTGGAGATGGCCGTCGGGGAGATGCCCGAGGGACTGCTGTACGACCCCGAGCTCAAAGACCTCTCGGTCGAGGAGGTCTACGACCGCATCACCACCGACCTGCGCCGCATGCGCCGCCTCGCGACCCTGCGCGGCAAGGGCCTCGGGGACATCCTGGGCGAGCCGCTCGCCCACCCCGGCAGCGTCCCGTACGCGGACCTGGACGACTTCTACCGGCGCGGCCTGACCCAGGGCTTCGACCTGCACGAGTACGGGCGGCGCGGGCTGCTGCCCGCCGGGCTGATCCAGGAGATCCGGGCGCTCGCCCACCCTCCCGTGCCCTGGGACGCCCGCCTCGCGCGCTGGTTCGACGAGTTCGTGCCGCGCCCGGTGCCGGTCCGCTCCTTCGCGCGCCCGGCGCGCCGCCAGGCGTCCACCCCGGACATTCCGCGCGCGGGCCGCCACTTCCCGCCCGAGGAGACCGCCCGCTGCACCTTCGGGGTGGTCCTCGACACCTCGGGGTCGATGAACGCCGCCCTGCTCGGCAAGGCGCTCGGCGCCATCGCCTCGTACGCGCAAGCCCGCGAGGTGCCGGCCGCCCGCGTCGTGTTCTGCGACGCGGCGCCGTACGACGCGGGCTATGTGCCCCCGACCGAGATCGCGGGCCGGGTGAGGGTGCGCGGCCGGGGCGGGACGGAGCTGCAGCCGGGCATCGACCTGCTGCAGCGGGCGCAGGACTTCCCGCCCGGGGCCCCCGTACTGGTGATCACGGACGGGTGGTGCGACACCCTGCGGATCCGGCGCGAGCACGCCTTTCTGGTTCCACAGGGTGCCTCCCTGCCGTTCACCCCGAAGGGGCCCGTCTTCCGACTGGCCTGAGCCCCGCGGCCTAGTCGAGGTAGTCGCGCAGCACCTGCGAACGCGACGGGTGGCGCAGCTTCGACATGGTCTTGGACTCGATCTGGCGGATGCGCTCACGGGTGACCCCGTACACGCGGCCGATCTCGTCCAGGGTCTTCGGCTGGCCGTCGTTGAGGCCGTAGCGCATGGAGACCACGCCCGCCTCGCGCTCGGAGAGGGTGCCCAGGATGGACTGGAGCTGCTCCTGGAGGAAGGTGAAGGAGACCGCGTCCGCGGGCACGACGGCCTCGGAGTCCTCGATGAGGTCACCGAACTCGCTGTCGCCCTCCTCACCCAGGGGGGTGTGCAGGGAGATCGGTTCGCGGCCGTACTTCTGGACCTCGATGACCTTCTCGGGGGTCATGTCGAGTTCCTTGCCCAGCTCCTCCGGGGTGGGCTCGCGGCCCAGGTCCTGGAGCATCTGGCGCTGCACGCGGGCGAGCTTGTTGATGATCTCGACCATGTGCACGGGGATGCGGATGGTGCGCGACTGGTCGGCCATGGCGCGCGTGATCGCCTGCCGGATCCACCAGGTCGCGTACGTGGAGAACTTGAAGCCCTTGGTGTAGTCGAACTTCTCCACGGCGCGGATCAGGCCGACGTTGCCCTCCTGGATCAGGTCCAGGAAGAGCATGCCGCGGCCGGTGTAGCGCTTGGCCAGGGAGACCACGAGGCGGAGGTTGGCCTCCAGCAGGTGGTTCTTCGCGCGGCGGCCGTCCTCGACCAGGATCTCCAGCTCGCGCTTGAAGGCGGGCTTGTGGTCGTCCTCCTCCTCGAGCTTGTACTCGGAGAAGAGACCCGCCTCGATGCGCTTGGCGAGCTCGACCTCCTGCTCGGCGTTGAGGAGCGGCACCTTGCCGATGAGCTTGAGGTAGTCCTTGACGGGGTCGGCGGTGGCGCCGGCCACCATGACCGTCTGCGCCGGGGCGTCGTCCTCGTCGTCGTCGGACAGGACGAAGCCCTGGGCGCCCCCGGCCTTGGGGGCCCCCTCCTCAGCCTCGTCGGCGAGGTCCTCGGCTGCCCAGTCCTCGCCTACCGCCACGGGGGTCTCGCCCTCGTCGGCGTCCTTGGCGCTGGTCTTCTTCGCCGCCGTCTTCTTGGTGGCGGTCTTCTTCGCGGCGGCCGCGGTCTTCTTGACCGCCCGCTTCTTCGGCTCGGCGGCGGCCCCGGCCGCCGCCTCGTCCTCGGTGGCGGAGGCCGACGGAGCGGATATCGCCGCCGCGGCGGCCGGGGGCGCGGCGGCCGAGGTCTTGCGCGCGCCGATGGGGCGCGGCGCCGCGGTCGCCTTCTTGGCCACGGTGCGGGCCGGAGCGGCGGCTGCCTTGCGGGGCTTCTTGGCGGCGGCCTTCGTGGCGGGTGCGGCGCTGACGTGGAGGGCGACACCCTCCTCATCCAGGACCTGGTTCAGGCTGCGCAGGACCCGCTTCCACTGGTCCACCGGGATGCGGCCGGCCTCGAAGGCCTGGCGCACGTCGTCACCGTTGATGTGACCCTGCTCGCGGCCGCGCTCGACGAGCGCGACGAGGGCCTCGGATTCGGCGATCTCCGGAGGGAACGTACGGGACGGGCTGAGCGACACAAGGAGCCTCTCGTTGCGAGCAGATAAGGGATGAGCGGGACATCATCGCGCGAATTCGGGAAACGGACCCGAGGGGGGTCTGTATTCCGGCGCCGCGCGAGGACACCTGTCGGTTCATCGCATGCCCGAGTCGATTCGTTACGCGCTGAATTGAGTGACCTGCGCCACGCTGTGGCCGCGCAACCCTTTCCGGTGCGGATCCGTCCGCCCCCGATCATCAGCCCGTTCTCGGGCTTCGACGAGGAAGCGGGCGGCGTGCGCGCCGAACGGGCCTTCGCGTTCGATCCGTTCGTGCAGCTCGCGCAACCGGTCCCGGTACTGCCCGACCGTGAAGCCGGGCACCATCCAGATCACCTTCCGGAGAAAGTAGACCACGGCTCCGATGTCGTGGAACTCCGTCCGCACCCGTTCCGAGCGCAGGTCGACGACTTCCAGGCCGGCCTGGGTGGCGTCGGCCACGGCGTCGTCGGGGTGCCGGCCGCGCCGGACCTCCTCCGGTCGCGGGCCGGCCGCGGAGACGGATCCGGCCTCGGCGACGAGATGGTCGAAAGTGCGCGTCATGTCGGGATCGTCCCAGGTCGGCGCCGGTCGACCACCGGTTTGCCCGGCCGTCGACTACAGTGGGCGGCGGGCCGTGACTGGCGTTCGGGTGGATCACCACCGGGGAGCGGCCCGCGTACGTGCCGTACGCCGACTGCCGCGCGCCTGGGCGAACCGCGATCCGCAGCGACGTTCAGGAGACCCCGTGACGACTGCCCAGACCTCCTCCGCCTCCTCCGCCTCCGAGGCGACCACCGCAGCGGCCCCGGCGCGGCTGATGGACGGCACCGCCCTCGCCCGCCGCATCTCGGAGCAGACCGCCGCCCGCGCGGCCAGGCTCACCGAGCGCACCGGCACCGCGCCCTGCCTCGCGACCGTGCTGGTCGGTGAGGACCCGGCCTCCGTCACCTACGTGCGGATGAAGCAGAACCGTTGCGCCAAGGCCGGGATCACCTCCCGCCACGTGGAGCTGCCGGCCGAGACCACCACGGAGGAGCTGGTCGCCACCCTCACCGCGCTCTCCGAGGACCCGGAGATCAGCGGCATCCTGCTCCAGCACCCCGTGCCGCACCACATCGACGAGCGCGCCGCCTTCGAGGCCATCGCCCCCGGCAAGGACGTCGACGGCGTCACCATGCACTCCTTCGCCGCCATGGGCTTCGGACTGCCCGGCTTCGTCTCCTGCACCCCCGGCGGCATCATGCGCCTGCTCGCCGCCTACGACGTGGACCTCACCGGCAAGCACGCCGTGGTCGTCGGCCGCAGCGCGATCCTGGGCAAGCCGGCCGGGATGCTGCTGCTCGGACAGAACGCCACCGTCACCTACTGCCACTCCCGCACCCAGGACCTCCCCTCGATCGTGCGCCAGGCCGACGTGCTGGTCGCCGCGGTGGGCAAGGCCGAGTTCATCCGCGGCGAGGACATCAAGCCGGGCGCCGTGGTCCTGGACGCCGGGTACAACGAGGGCAACGTCGGCGACGTGCACTTCGAGTCCGCCGCCGCCCGCGCCTCGCTGATCACGCCGGTACCGGGCGGGGTCGGCCCGATGACCATCGCCGTCCTCCTCGAGCAGACCGTCCAGGCCGCCGCCGCACAGGCCGGGCTGGACCTCGCGGACCTCTGACCGCCCCGCACCGCCTCCCGCACGTACAGCGAGCAGCAGCGCGCACGCGGCCCGGTTCAGGGGCTGGTCCCCTCCCCTCCCCGGCGATGCGCGGGCGCCTTGATCAGCAGCGCCAGGATCATGACCGATCCCGGCAGGAAGCGCAGGATCCCCTCGCTCACCGGGCCTGTCCGACGGGGTCCGCCGGGCCTACCGGGTCCACCGGGCCGGGCGTCCCCGGCCTGGGCGTCCCCGGCCCGGGCGCGCCGGGCACCGGGCCGAGCCCGGCGACGGCCCGCTCGGCGGCGGTGAGCGGCGGCGCCTTGAGCGCGCCCCGCTCCGACGCCCGCAGGACGTGCCAGACCACCGCCGGGTGCAGCCAGTGGCCGGGCCCGCTGCTCATGGTCAGCACCTTGAACAGGGCGGCGGTGAGCGCCTCGTGGGTGGTGGCGCCCGTCATCAGCCGGTTGACGTAGGCGTTGAGCAGGCCGGTTCCGGCACGCGGCTTCATCCCCGTGGCCCCCGGGTACAGGATGTCCTGCGAGGTGGCGAGCTCCCAGGCGGTGCTGACCTGCGGGGCGATGGCGCGCTGCGCCTCGCGGCCGAAGCCGGGGTGGGCGAGCCCCTTCTGCCGCAGCAGGGTGCGCACGGCCAGGAGCCCCTGCGCGGCGACGGTCATGCCCTGTCCGTAGAGCGGGTTGAAGGTGGCGACCGAGTCGCCGACGGCGAAGAACCCGTCGGGCAGTTCGGCCTTCTCGAAGTAGATCCGGCGGTTGGCGGTGCCCTGGGTGACGGCGACGTCCGTCAAGGGCTTCCTCCCCTCGAGGAGTTCGCCCACGATCGGGTCCCGGATGCTCTTGGCGAAGGGGATGAAGCGCTCGGGGTCGCCGGTGGGCTGTCCGCCGCGGGTGCCGGAGAGGGTGGCCTGCCACCGGCCGTTCTCGATGGGCACGATGGTGGCCGTCTGCCCGGGGACGGGCACCCGGGGGTCCGACTGCACGTTGACGATGGGGAAGCCCATCTCGTGGGCTCCGGCCGGGGCCTCGAAGATCCTCGTCGCGTAGACGAGTCCGGAGTCGACCTCGGCCTGCCGGATCCCGGTCACGCCCAGCGCCTGGAGCCAGGTCCGGGCCCGCGAGCCGCGTCCGCTCGCGTCGACCACGAGGTCGGCGGACAGCAGCAGGCCCTGCTCCTCCGGAGTGTCGACCCGGACCCCGGTGACCCGGGCCGCCGTGCCCTCCAGCGCGCGGACGCGGGCCTGCTGGAGCGTGGAGACGCCCTTGAGGACGGTCACCCGGGCGCGGACCACCGAGTCGAGGAGGTCGCGGCTGCAGGAGATGTTGAACTGCTTCTCCCCGCAGCGCGGGATCCAGCCCTGCGCGGTCTTGGTCACGAGGTCGGTGGGCAGGCTGCGGCGGATGGCGCCCGCGTCCGTCCAGTCTTCGGTGATGCCGGGCAGGATCCCCTCGATCGCGCGGGCGCCGCCGGACCACAGGAGGTGCGTGTGCCGGGCCTGCGGGAGTCCGCGCCGCGAAGCCGGGCCCTCGGGCAGCGGGTCCGCGTCGACGACGGTGACCGTCGCGTACTCGGCGAGGACGGCGGCCGCGAGCAGGCCGGCCAGACTGCCGCCGATGACGACGGCGTGGCGGGGCGGGGAGGACTGGGTCATCGTGTCGTGCTCTCTGTCGGGGCCGTGCTGAGGGCATCGGCGCGAGGGGTGCGGGCTGGGGGCGGGCACCGGTCACCGTCGTGACACGGGGCTCCTCCAGCCGAGCGAGGTCTTGATGCGCTCGATCGCCTCGGGGAACTGCTCTTCCCGGGGTGGAGGCAGGTAGGGCCTGAGGAGTTCGCCGAGGTGCAGGCCGAAGATCTCGCGGGCTCCGGCCGGCGGTGAGAGCCGGGCGTCCGCGAGCAGATCCCCGGCGAGGCCGCGCATCGCGCGCGTGGTGCTCATCGGGTTCCCCCTTCGGCGGCCGGATCCTGGGCGGTCGGGCCTTCGGCGGCCGGGTGCGGGGCGGCCGGGTCCGCTGCCGGCGGGTGTCCGCCGGTGGCGCCGCCCGCCGGGCGGCCGAGCTGGCCCTCCCGGGCGAGCAGGTCGTCCAGGTGGTCGGCGAGGGACTTCCAGCCCTGCGGGGAGAGCCGGCCCGCCCGGGTGACGATGCTCCGGACGTCGTGCGCGCGCAGCACGGCGAGCATCGGGTTCTCCTGCTGCCGTTCCGCGCACTCCAGCTCGCGCGCGAGGCAGGTGAGGGCGGTGCCGAGCGCCTCGGCGTCGTCGGCCAGCAGGAAGCCGCCCTCCACGCCGAAGAACCGCTGGATCCCGGCGGCCGCGGCGAGGTTCGGCAGGCCCTCGCCCTGGGCCAGGCGGGTCAGCGACTGGCCCGAGGCGTCGAAGGACTTGGCGATGGCCGCCAGCGAGTGGGGCTGCCCGTCCTCCCGCACCCGGGTCCGCCGCAGGTGCTCGAACCGCTCGCGCACCTGCTCCTTCAGCGGGAGCCGGGGCGGGCTGCCGTCGAGGGTGAGCCGGATGGCCTGCGGGGTGATGCCGGTGAGGTGGGAGAGGTGCTCCAGGTCGTCGCGGCCCTCCGGGGTGAGGGCGAGGGCCCGTTCCACCGCGCTCTTGCCGTCGGCCAGCAGGAAGCCGGCGTACACCCCGAAGAAGCGCTGCACTCCGGCCGCGTGACCCAGCCGGGGCAGTCCGGTCCCCGCGTTGAGCGGGCCCAGTGAGGCCCCGGGTGCGCCGAAGTCCTCGGCGATGGCGGCGAGCGGCCACTCCCGGCCGTGCTTGTCACGGCGGGTGGCACGCAGCCGCAGGAAGCGCTGGTGCACCCTTTGTTCTAACGGGAGTTCGACGGCTCCACCCGCCATGACCGCCGGAATCCGCCCGGGTTCGACACCGGAGAGGTGGCTGAGCCGCGCAGCGGCCAGGGCATGGGCCGGATCCCGCCCGCACCGCTCCGACAGCTCCTCCACGCGCCGCCGGAGCGCGGCGAGATCGGGTCGGGCGGCGGCTCGCACCGGCTGCTTCTCCGTAAGTCGACAAGACGTTCGAGGGGGCTGAGCTGCGTGAAGCCTAGCCGTCCGCCCCTCACCGAACCAGCGGTAACACAACGTTTCCTGCCGTACGGCTCAAAAAAGGTGGGCATGACCCGGAGTTGGCACGCGGCAGCGGAAGAGGCGCCCAGCAGGCCGGAACGGCCCGCTGAGCGCCTCTGTGGATGGTCAACGGATCAGCAGGGCATCTTGGATCCGTCCAGTGCGGACTCCACGCTCACCACGAACCTCCCGGGTCCGGTGGACGAGACCCGGAGCAGCGCGGGTTCGCCCGCCACCTCCTTGCGGAAACAGACACCGCTGTCGCGGAACCTGCCCGGGGCCTGCGCCCGGGTACCGACCGCTTTCCAGCCGTCCTTCGCCGCGGTGTCCCAGTAGTGGGCTATCAGCGGCTGCGCGTCCCCGTCGTGGGTGTAGGCGCTGTCCGCGGTGACCCAGGGATCTCCGCTGTCGTCCATGCACTCCACCGAGGTCGACTCCGCCACCGGCGTGGTACCGGTCGCGGCGGCGGGTGTCGCCGCCGCGACCTGAGCCATCCGCTCCACCGCCTTGTTCTCCTCGCACGAACCTTCCGACCCGTAGAACAGGGCGTACAGCGATCCGGCCACCAGGGCGAGGGCGCTCACGCAGCCGAGGGCGACGGCCAGCCCGAGCATCAGCCCGCGCCGCGGGGATCGTGTCGAAATCACAGGCTTTCTCCTTTCCTGTTTACCAGTACCGCTTGAGGTAGCCCCACTGGAGGTAGAGGCGTGCCATGTAGTAGAGGTTCGTCCAGAACCAGCCTGAGTAGTACCAGGCCGTCATGGCCCAGCGGTACTTGGTGGCGAAATACCGGGCGACGCTGTTGTTGTGCTGGTCGATCTTGGTGTCGTCCCCGCTCTGGCCCCATTCGTGCGCGTCTCCCAGCCGCTTCGCCGCTCGGGCGCCGAAGAAGAAGGTGAGACTCGACTGCCACATGAAGTGCCGGATCGCGTTGTTGGTCCGGCCTTTCCTGAACGTCGCGAGCAGCATTCCCGAGATCGCCGAGGCGAGGGCGCAGCCGCGCCATCCGAGCGACATGCAGGCGTTGGCCTCGATGATCTTCTTGCGCCAGGACTTGGAGATCCGGCCGTCGAGGTCCTGCTGGTTGACCGGGTCGGCGTTGGCGTACTCGTACGCGTTCGCGCTGCCGCCGTAGACCGGGTCCGCGGACAGGAAGCGGCCGGTGGACGGATTGTAGAGACGGGCGCCCATCAGGGTCAGCCCGCTCGGCGTCTCGCTGGAGCGCTGGTGGCCGCCGAGCCAGCCGTAGCGGGCCGAGGCCTGCCCCGCGCGGCGGTTGCCGTACTCGTCGGCGTCCAGCGCCACGGGTGCCTGCGCGACGTTCAGCGGGAGCTGGACGGCGACGGAGCCCTGGATCGTCGTCAGGTGCAGGACGACGTCCCCGGTCTTGCCGGTGGTGGTCAGGCCGCCTGCGGTGGCGACGTTGCGGGTCACCGCACCCGTCGTGGTGTCCTCGACGATCCAGCGCGGGTTGTCCGCGTCGTCGCCGTAGTGGTTGACGCGGGAGGCGGTCTGGGTCCAGACCGAGCCGTTGTACGACTCCTTCGTCCACCCGCGGTAGCGCTGGGCGGCGTCGAGGCCCCAGGTCTGCCGCTGGTTGGACAGGGTCTGCTGGCGGGTGCGGTCGGTGTTGTAGTAGGCGACGGTCCCGTGGCCCGGGACGGTGGTGGTGCGCCCGAACTCGTCGTAGGCGTAGCCGCTGTCGACGAGCCGGTCGGCGCTGTCGTAGGTGTGGGTGGTGGTGGTTCCGCCGGTGGCAGGGCAGTCCGCACCGGGGGCGCCGGCCGCGGTGGTCAGGCCCGTGCGGTTCGAACGCCCGTCGAAGGTGTAGCTGCGACGGGTGCAGACGGTGTCCGCCGTGTCCTCCACGGAGGCCAGGCGGCCCGCCGTGTCGTAGCGGAAGCGCTGGTCGGAGAGACCGGAGTGCGTGGTGATCTGGCCGTGGACGGATTCGTTCACGGTGTCGCTGTAGACGACGGCCGAGTCGCTGTCGCGCACGTAGCTGCGCTTCGTGGCGTCACCGCCCGGGTCGGTGCTGATGTTGAGTGTGTACCCGCCGGGCAGCTGCTCGCTGCGGACGGCTCCCGCCGGGTCGAACGACGGACGGTACTCGCCGGCGACCGAGTCGGTGGTCTTCGTCGGAAGGCCCCGGGGCTCGGTGGTGTGGTCGTAGGTGAAGGTGACGGTCGACGGGACGCTGTCCGTGATCTTGGTCGGCCGGTCGAGCAGGTCGTACTCGGTGGTGGTGACACCGGCGTCGGCATCGGTGTAGGAGATCGTCCGGCCGAGCTTGTCGAACTGCTTGACGATGGTCCCGCCGGTGGGCGAGGTGTTCTTGACGGCCCGGCCGGTCACCGCGTCGTACTCGGTGGTGGCCTCCGGGGCGGCCTGGCCGGAGCCGCCCGCCGTCGTGACCTTGGTCGTCCGTCCGGCCGCGTCGTACTCGGTGGTGGTGGTCCGCGTGGAGCCGTTCACCGTCTCGATCCGCTTGGCCGGGTTGCCCCACCAGTCGTACTCGGTGGTGGTGGTCGGCAGCTTGGACGGGTTCGAGCCGCCTCCCGTGATGTCGCCGGCCGGCCCGACCGTGCAGACCAGGTCGGCCCACTCGGGGCGGCCCTGGCAGGTGCCGGTGCCGGTCGCCGACCAGTACGTGGTGACGCGGGTGGTGGCGTCGCTGCCGTTCGCGCCGGGCAGGAGCTGCTTGGAGACCCGGTTCTTGGCGTCGTACTCGGTGGTCTCCGTGATGGCGAGGCCGCCCGGGTCCCTGACGGTCCGGGTCGGCAGGCCCCTGGCCCAGTCGTACACGGTCTCGGTGGCGCGGGGCTCGCCGAGCACCGTCGGGTGCTCGCGGACCTGGGCGCCGACGGTGGCCTTGGTGACCTGGTCCTTGACCCTGGCGGTGCCGTTGGTGGGCCGCCCGGCGTCGTATTCGAGGACCGCCCAGTCGCGGGCCGTCACCGAGGTGCCGGCCGGAACCAGCAGGGGCGCTCCGTTCTTCAGGTCGGCGGTCAGGTCGACGCGGCGCAGCGGTCCGAACTTGCCGAGCTGCCGCACTCCGGCCGCGTCGTACACGGTCGAGGTGCTCAGCTGGTGGGCGCGTTCGGCACTGGTGAGCTGGCCGATGCCCAGGTTGGCCTGTGCGGCCTGGTCCGCGGGGCTCGTGCCCAGGGCCAGGGCGCGGTTGGGGGCCGAGAGCTCGCGGACGGTGTTCCCGTACCGGTCGTACTCGGTGGTGGTGATGTGTCCGCCGGGCGCCGCGCTGTTGACGGACCGTCCGGAGGCTCCCAGGTAGGTGATGGACGCCCGGGCGTAGGCCGAGGCCGCCAGCGACGTACCGGAGTGGGACGAGGGGACCGCGTCGGCGGGGAACACGGCGGTCGCGTCGGTGGGTGCACCGGCCTGCCCCCATGCCTTCACGTCGGCCGCCCCCATCGGGTACGGGGCCGTGCCGCCGCTCAGCGGGACGCCGTAGACGATGCTGGTGGCCGCGGTGCCCTGCTCCTCGCCCGCCGTGCCCGGCTTCAGGCCGGCCCGGGAGGCCTTGAGCAGCATGCCGTCACCGGCCGTGGGCGAGGATCCCGCCTGGCCGTACGTGAACGACCAGGGCAGTTCGGACTTGGTCTGCAGCCAGTCGATACGGTCCGCGGCGTTGTAGGCGTACTGCGCCTGGGTGCTCTGCGCCAGGTTGGGGTCCCACTGCTGGCGCAGGTTGCCGCCGGCGTCGTAGCGGTAGGTGGAGACCGCCTTCGAGGTGGCGTTCGCGGCGCCGGGCGCCGTGGACCACAGCCGGATCTCCTTCACCTGGCCGGCGAAGTCGCCGAAGTCGGCGGAGGTGCTGTATCCGGTGGCGGTGGTGGCCGTCGCGTAGACGAACTCCAGCGAGCGGCATCCCTTGGTCTGCGGGGTGGTCGCGCAGGCCGAGGCGGTCGCGGCGGAGGTCGGGGCGATGACCCGCTTGGGGCGGGCCAGCTTCTTGGTGTCGACGGTGACTGTCTCCGAGACCACGGTGGTGGTGGAGTTCTCGACTCCGCTGACCAGGTTGCCGGAGACCTGCCACGTGGTCATCGCCGGGTCCGCCCGGGTGAACTCGGTGACCATACCGCTGTCGTCGGTGAGCGTGAACGAGCCGGTGACACTGCCCGTCAGGGTCATGGTGCCGGCGCCGGGCTCGGAGACCCAGCCGGTGCGTGCCGCGTCGGCGGTGAAGTGCAGTGCGTCACCCGAGGTGGTGACTACGTCCACGGCCGTGTCCGAGATCCTCGCGACGTGCGAGTAGTCGGACTGGACGAGCTCGGCAGAGGTGCCGGAGGCCCACTCCTGGCCGAAGATCGCAGCCTGGCCCTCCTGCTCGGCGCCCTTGTGCGGGTCGCGCGATGACGTGGTGCGGGAGACGGACATGCCGAAGGCGGACACGTCGGTGGCCGTCACCTCGTAGTCGCCGGTGAGCAGGTTGAGCGAGCCCGGACCGACCGGGGTGGTGGCGGCACCGCTCGCGTTGCGGTCGACGACCACGACGAGGGGCTGCGTGGCGCCGGCAGCGCCCCCGGGGCCGGTGAAGTCCGCCTTGATCTGGACGCTGCCGTCCGGGTCGACGGTGTCGGTGGTGTTCCAGACCAGCGCGGGGGTGCGCCCCGCGGTCATGGAAACGGGCCACGCCGTCAGGGCCGTGCCGCCGTTCGTGACGTGCCCCGCCGGGATCTGCACCCAGGGGTCGGCCTCGGAGCGGCGCCAGGAGAAGGACGCCGCGTTGAAGGCGGCGCCGTCGGCTTCGGCGGCCAGCGGGAGCCGTCGGGCCGTCCGCTCGCCGTCCTCGGGCTGGACGAAGCCGCCCGGACCGACGTGGAAGACGTACTCGACCGTCTCGGACTCGTTGTCGGCCTTGTCGACGGTGCGCACCTGGAGGGTGTGGGTCCCGTTCGACGGCGGGGTGACGGACAGGGTCCGGGTGCCGGCGGTGCCGTCGGTGGGCACGCGCGTCCACTCGGCGCCGTCCAGGGACCACTCGAGCCACTGGTGGTCCGTGCCGGAGGGCGGGGAGACGGTGAAGCCGCCGGCCTGGCCGGCGCCCTTGACCCAGGCGTTGGACGGGTAGTCCGTCGAGCTCAGCCCGGTGGGGGCGGAGGGGGCGGTGGTGTCGACGGTGAACGTCTTCCAGGCCGACCAGCCGGTGTTGTAGTGGGTTCCGTCGTAGGGGTTGGAACGGAACTTGTACGTCTTGCCGTTGGTCAGCACGCCCGCGGGAACGGTGACCGAGGCCGCCTCGCCGGAAGCGACGAACGGCGACACGATGACGTTGCCGACCTGGGTGTTGGTGGCCGAGTCGAAGATCTGGAACGTGCCGTTGACCTGGTCTCCGTTGGCGTCCACGAACGTGTCGCGCAGCGTCGGGGTGAGGGTGTTGACCGTGTAGGCGCCGCCGTAGGAGAAGAACGGCGGGCCCGCCTCCTGCTTGGTGCCCGTCCGCGGCCGGTAGTTGTAGGTGACCGTCAGCTTGGGGATGTTGGAGGCGGCGTTGGAGGAGTTGACCCGCTTCCACTGCTTGGTGTTGTTCTCGTCCGTGGCCCGCAGGCCCATCCCCGAGACCGCCCACTTGTTGTTGGACCAGTGCTGGACCAGGCTCGTGACGTTCGCGTTGATCCAGCCGTCGGGCTGGGATCCGCAGCCCGGGTTGCCCTTGGTCTCGGTGGAGGCGGCCATCTTGGCGACCATGGCCGGCTGGTTGGTCCAGCGGGAGGCGGTGGAGGCGTTGTTGGCGGTCCACACCTCCCAAGGCTGGACGGTGCAGTCGGTGTTGCCGGAGTGGAAGTTCCACAGCGACAGCTTGGCGTCGGAGATCAGCGCGTCGGCGACCGGGGCGGTGTTCCACGTGATGAAGGAACGGGCGGTGCGCCAGGTGCCGTCGGCGTTCTTGGTGCCCGGGTTGCCGAGGTCCAGCTCGGTGTCGTTGGACCAGTCGACGGTCTCGCCCTGCTGGACGTAGGTGTCGAAGAGGTTGCCCAGCGAGGACGTCGAGGGGTCGACGGTGACCGGGTACTTCGTGGCGGGGTCCGCGAGGAAGGCCGCGTCGGGGGTGATGACGAGGTCCACCCCGTCCTTGGTCTTGACGACCTTCATGCCGACCTTCGCCCGCCGGGTGTGCTCGCCGGAGGCGGCGTCGACGGTCGCGTCCCACATGACCGGGGCCGGCATGGTCGCGGTCTTCTTCGACTTCCTGTCGGTGAACAGCACGCTGCCGTCCGGCTGCTGCTCGGCCTTCAGGCCCTTGGTCTTCACCGGCAGCGTGTACCCGAAGCCCGCCTCGGGCCTGGCCTTGACCTCGACGAACTGCTCGAAGCCGGTACGGGTCGCTTCGACGATCAGGTCCGCGCCCGGCACCGCGCCCTGGTACGTGGCCCGCGTGCCGTCCAGCCGCGGGGCCGGCAGGCCTCCGCGCCACTGGAGCGTGATCGCCTCGTCGCCGGTGCCCAGCGTCACCAGGTCCGTGGCCTCGGCCGGTGGAGCGCCCTTCAGGAAGGACACCTTCGCGGCGGTCTTCCCGGACAGCCGCAGCCCCTGCGGGTGGGCCTTGGAGGCGACCGAACCGTCGGGCGCGGCCGTGAGGTTCACGTCGACGTCGCGCCACTCGCCCGTGGCGGCGTCCTTGAAGCGGATCGGGCCGGCCGCGACCTCGGTGGTCAGCGATCCGTCCTGGTTCACCCAGGTCGTCGAGGTCTCGGAGCGCTCGGAGACCGCCTCGACGCGGTGCTACAGACGGGCGGCCACCCGGGCGGACGGTATGTCCGCCGCGGACTGCGCGGTTTCCTTGGCCTGCTTCGCCTTGTCGGCCGCGGGGGCGGGGGCGGCGACGGCGGCCTCGGCTCCGTAGATCGACGAGACGGTCATCACGACAGCCAGCGCGGTGGCCGTGGCGCTCAACCCGGCTGGTGTCCTGAACGACGACCGGACGCGCCCCACGGGCCCGTCCGGTCTTCTTCGGTAACGCAAGATCCCCCCAGGGCATGAGGATTCGACCGCCCTGCACGTCGCAAGCGATCACTGGCTTGAAAGTAGCCGTCCCTACAAGATCAAAAACCGGCACCAAACGCGCGAAGTGATCGAATCCAGGAAGCGGAATGACATCTCATTTCGGTCACGGAGTCACCTGTCGGGCCGAGCTGCGCCCAACCCGCCCAAAACTACCGTTCGGTAAGTCCTTCGGTGTGCCTCCCGAACCGCCCGGGACCGCCCCTTACCTCCCGGGTAATCGACCCCGCCGGGGCCGGGCCGCACAGTGGAGGGCATCGGGTTCCGGGGTCGCGCACTCGGCTCCGGGGCCCGTATCCACCATCCGCGCAAACGTCTTCGACGGAGGCTGACTTCCCATGTCCGCGACCCTGATCGGCAGCATCGCCCGCACCGCCGAGCCGCAGGCGGCCCTGCGCCGCTTCCTCGCCCTCGACTCCCTGGTCACCACCGGCAACGGGCTGGCGTACGTCGCCTTCTCGGCCCCGCTGGGCCGGCTGCTCGGGGTCGGGGAGGGGCTGCTGCTGGGCCTCGGGATCCTGCTCGTGGCCTACGGGGCCGCGGTGGGCCTGCTGGCCTCGCGCAGGCGGCCGCCCGCCCTGCCGGTGAAGCTCGTCATCGAGACCAACTACGCCTGGGCGGCCCTGAGTCTGGTCTCGCTCGCCGTCTGGTTCTCGCCGACGGCCGCGGGCGCCGTGTGGATCCCGGCGCAGGGGCTCGTCGTCGCCGGCTTCGCGCTGCTCCAGCAGCTCGCCCTGCGCTCAGCCGCCAAGTGAGCGCAGGTACTTCACCGTTGCCGGATCGGCCGGGAGCATCGTCTCGATCGCCAGCTCGGCGACGGTCACGTCCATCGGCGTGTTGAAGGTCGCGATCGACGACACGAAGGACAGCACGTGGCCGTCGTGCTCGATGACGAGCGGGAGCGCGATGTACGGGACGGGCTCCTCCGGCGCGGCGGCCTCGTCGCCCGGGCGCCCGGGAACCGCGTAGGCCGAGACCTCCTCGTACAGCGCGCGCAGCGGCTCGGACCGGGCCAGCGCGATCTGCCGCTCCATCTGCTCCAGCAGATGCCCGCGCCACGCCGCGAGATTGCGGATCCTCGGGGCCAGCCCTTCGGGGTGCAGGGTGATCCGCATGGCGTTCAGCGGCGGGACCAGCAGGTGCTCCGGCAGCCCCTCCATCAGCATCAGGATGCCCCGGTTGGCGGCGACGACGTCGTACGTGGCGTCCACGACCAGCGCCGGGTAGGGCTCGTAACCGGTCAGCAGCCGCTCGATCCCCTCGCGCAGCGCCTCCATGGACGGGTGGTCCAGCGCGGTCTGCGCGTAGTGCGGGGCGTAACCCGCTGCCAAAAGCAGGGCGTTCCGCTCGCGCACCGGCACCTCCAGACGGTCCGCGAGCCTCAGCACCATCTCCTCGCTCGGCCGGGACCGCCCGGTCTCGATGAAGCTGATGTGCCGGGACGAGGAGTCGGCGCGGCCCGCCAGCTCCAGCTGGCTGATGCCGCGCCGCTCCCGCCACGTACGGAGCAGGGCGCCGACCGCGGGCCTCGTGGTGGTCATGCCCCCGACGGTAGCCGAGCGTGCCGGGAGGCGCCCGGGTCAGCCCAGATCGAAGACGTTCCGCAGCCCGAGGCGGTAGCGCCACAGGTCGTGCCGCTTGGCGGGCTCGACCTCCGGGGCCCGGTACATCGGCCGGACCGTGCACCGGGCGGCCGGTGAACCGTCCCGGTCCAGCAGACCGTTGACGGCCGCACGCGCGGAGGCGTTCGCCCCCTCCATCGTCGCCAGGTCGATGTCGACCGCCACGTAGTCCCCGCTGAGGAAGAAGTTGGGGATGCGGGTGCCCGCGCTCGGCCGGTTGTGGAAGGTGCCGGTCGGGTGGATCAGCAGCTCGTCCTCGTTCGTCGGGTTCGGAGTGCCCAGCCCGTCCACGCCCGGATCCAGGAACCACGAGTGCAGCGCGGAATCGCTCAGCAGGGTCTTCCCGGTGTCGTTGAGGGAGGCCTTCAGCTGGGCCCACACCTCGCGCGCCACCTCCTCCCGGGTGCACTGCTTGGCGGTCTTGCCGTACAGGATCCCGGGCTTGTCCCACTCCGAGATGTCCACCGACAGGCAGTCCACCGCGACACCGTCGCCGTAGTCGGCGGGGAAGTTCCGGGAGGGCCAGTGCTCGGCCTGCTGGATGGCCGTCAACGACCAGGCGGAGTCGATGCAGTTGAGGTGGCCGTGCACCAGCGGCGCCCGTTCCGTCAGGTAGAACTGGATCCCCGTCATCCAGTCGGTCTGCAGCCTGTCGCAGCGCCCCAGCATCGGATCGGCGGCCCGCAGTGCGGCGCTCCAGGTGCGCCGGGCGTGCTCGACGGGCAGGGCCGAGACGTAGTGGTCGGCGGTGACGGTCTGCCGCGCGCCGGACGGGTCCATGACGGCGACCCCGCTCACCCGGCCGTTCCCGTACTGCACCTCCCGCACGGTCCAGCCGATCTTGAACTCCACGCCGAGCGAGCGCAGATGGGCCTCCCAGGGGTCGATCCACGCCTCGTTGGTGGGCAGGTTGAGGATCCGGTCCGGCGGGCCGTCCGCGCCGCGGCCCAGCAGGTTGAAGACGAAGGCCTCGCCGAGGGCGCCCACGGTGCGGGTGGAGGCCTCCTCCGCCTTGGTGGCGACGATGTTGCGGGTGATGCCGACCGCGAGGATCCGCTGGTACTCGTTCGACATCCGCGCCGCGCGGACGAAGTCCCACCAAGGGGTGTGCTCCCAGACCTCGTTGCGGCGCTCGTCGCAGCTGGTGAGGAAGACCAGCACGCGGTTGACGAAGTACGCCGTCTCGTGGGGCGGCAGCCGCACCAGCGACTGCAGGATGCCGGTGAGGGCGCGCCGGATCTCTTCGGGGGTCAGCTCGGCGGGGGAGTGCTCCGGCCAGGGGATGGGCCCGCGCAGGTCCTCGCGGCCGCCCGCCCGCGCGAACATCATCTCGCGCGGGGCGACGAGGTTGTCCCACACCCCGTTGGCGTTCCCGGGGAAGGGGATGCGGCGCATGGTGTCCGGCAGGTTGTGGTAGATGCCGGGGATGAAGCGGAAGCCGTGCTCGGCGGGCAGCGGGCGGCGGCCGCCCCGGGCGCTGCCGGGCACGTCCATGCTGCGGGCCTTGCCGCCGAGCGCGCGGCGTTCGTACACGGTGACCGCGTAGCCGCGCTCGGCGAGTTCGTGCGCCGCGGTCAGTCCGGCCACCCCGCCGCCGAGGACGGCGACGCGCCGGCCGTTCGGCGCGGCCGCGGTACCCGCGCCCGTCGCGGCCGCGGCCGTCGGCGCCGCGGCCAGGCCCGCCGCCAGGGCGCCGCCTGCCGTGGCGGCGGCGGTGCCCGCGATGAACGTACGTCTGGAACTTCCTGTGCTCACCATTGAGGCACTGCCCTTCGTCCCCTTGTTACCGCTGGTAACGGTCACGTCCGGCGCAGGAGCATAGGGGGGCCGGGTGGGGCGCGGAAGGCTCGGAAAGCACCTGAGCGCACTATGGCGCGAAAGGGTCGCTCGGGCGCGCACTGTGGGAACCTTGACTCCACGTCACGGGAAAAGGAGCCGGTGGATGCCGAGTGAACCGCTGTCACAGAAGGAGATCGAGGACCGGTTGCGGGAACTCCCCGGCTGGGCCTTCGAGGACGACCGGATCTTCCGCACCTACCGGCTGGGCACGCACTTCGCGGCGAGCGCCCTGGTGGCCCACATCGCCTCCGTGCAGGAGGAGTTGAACCACCACTCCGACCTGACGCTCGGCTACAACACCGTCCGGCTGTCGGTGAACAGCCACGACGCGGGCGGCGTGGTGACGGCGAACGACTTCGCCCTCGCCGAGCGCGTCGAATCCCTCGCCCCGGCCCACGGCGCGAGCTGACGGCGCACCGCGGCGCGTCCTGGCATCCCGCCGTGCGAGCTGGGGCCGGACGGGGTCAGGGGCAGGCCTCCTCGAACTTCACCGCGGTGAACGCGACAGGCTGGCCGGCGAGCGGGGTCCCGGCCGCCGGGCTCTGCGTGCACACCTTCCAGTTCGACTCCTGGAGCACCATCCGCCCCTGGGCGGAGTCCTTCACCGAGATGCCGGTGTTCGGGGGCAGAGCCCCGCGGGCGACCTTGACCGACTTCCCGGCGAGGTCCGGCATGCTCCCGCCGGCCGCGGGCGGAGCACTCGCGTCCTGAGCGGGGCAGGCCTCCTCCAGCTTCACGGCGCCGAAGTCGACGGACGTGTCCGTGGAGACGGCGGCTCCGCCCCTCGGCTCCTGCGAACACACCTTCCAGTTCCGGTCCATGGCCTGGAGGCGTCCGCGCCCCAGGGCGTCATGGGACTTCAGCGTGCGGAATCCGGCCGCCTGGGCCTCGTCCTGCGCGGCTTGGAGACCCTTGCCCACCAGATCGGGGAGAATCGCGGTCCCGGGGGCGGAGGCCCCGGGAGCCGTGGAGGGAGCGGACGCCGTGGCCGATGCCGCAGGCGCGCCGCCGGCGGGGTCCCGCGTCTCCTGGCACCCGGTGAGGGCGAGGCCGCCGGCGAAGGCCAGCACTGCGATGGTGCGGTGTGTGCGCATGGGCCCATGTTCGCCGCACCGGGGAGGCGCCGTGTGAGCCGTCACACACCTGTGACGCGAAAGCCCGGCGTCCGCCGGGGCTTTCGCGTCGTGGGCCGCCCGGGCGGGGTCAGGCCGGTTCCAGGCGCCACCACTGGGCCGGGGAGTCGGTGTCCTCGCCCTGGCGGGCGCGGCCCTGGTCGTCGGCTTCCAGGAGGAGGTCGCTGACGCACGCGATCAGGGAGACCACACCCGGAGCGTCGAGGTGCTCCTCGACGAGCCACTCCTGCGCACCGAAGGCGTTGGGCCGCCACACCTGCACCCGGGCGCCGCTGTCCGTGGAGGCGTTCGCGACGTCCAGGCGCCGCTCGTTGTCCTCGCTCACCACGTGGAAGATCCCGCCGCCGCTGTGCACCGGCGAGATCCGCCACCGGCGGGCCGCCTCGGGCGCGGGCGGCCCGTCGGGGCCGACCCGTACCCGGGAGGCGCCCTCCAGCTGGAGCACCAGGCCGCTGCCCACGTTGCGGATCCGGTAGACCCCCTCGGAAAGGTTCACGCGATCCCCGCTCACACGTCGAAGACGGCCGGGTCCGGACCGATCCGCCGGGCCGCCGGGCCCGCGCCCAGGGCGTCCAGCGCGGCGACGGCGTCGGCGTCCAGCTCGAAGCCGAAGACGT
This sequence comes from Streptomyces subrutilus, assembly GCF_001746425.1. GTDB lineage: Bacteria > Actinomycetota > Actinomycetes > Streptomycetales > Streptomycetaceae > Streptomyces > Streptomyces subrutilus_A. The sequence continues at coordinate 6,049,524 of NZ_MEHK01000001.1, forward strand.
CCAGGTTCTCCCGGATCCGGGCCGGGGTCACGGACTTCGGGATCGCGACGTGGCCGTGACCGAGGTGCCAGCGCAGCACCACCTGCGCGGCGCTGCGACCGTGCTTGGCGGCGATCGCGGCCACCGCCGGGAGCGTCAGCAGCTCCTTGCCCTGGCCCAGCGGCGACCAGGCCTCCGTGGTGATCCCGCGCTCGGCGTGCAGCGCGCGCAGCTCGTCCTGCGGGAACAGCGGGTGCAGCTCGATCTGGTTCACGGCCGGCACCAGCCCACTGGCCCCGGCCAGCCGGTCCAGGTCCGCCGGGCGGAAGTTCGACACGCCGACCGCCCTGGCCCGGCCCTCGGCCGCGATCTCCTCGAACGCCTGCCAGATGGAGACGAAGTCGTCGCGCATCGGGCGCGGCCAGTGGATCAGGTACAGGTCGACGTGGTCGAGGCCCAGCTTGCCCAGCGAATCGTCGAAAGCGCGCAGCACGGCGTCCCGGTTCCAGCGCTGCTTCGGGCCGTTCCACAGCTTCGTGGTGACGAACAGCTCCTCGCGCGCCACCCCGGAAGCGGCCAGGCCCCTGCCCGTACCGGCCTCGTTGCCGTAGACGGCGGCCGTGTCGATGCTGCGGTAGCCCGCCTCCAGCGCGGTCGCCACGGCCCGCTCCGCCTCCTCGTCCGGCACCTGCCAGACGCCGAAGCCGAGCTGGGGCATCAGCGTGCCGTTGTTGAGCTTGACGGTGGGGACCTGGTGGACCTGGTTCACGTCTGGTCGTTCCCTCGAGTCGATGGACGGCGTCGTACGAGGGGCGACAACCGGCCCCTCGTACGACGTATTCCCGCCACCAGCGAACGGATCACGCCGTCCCCAGGTACGCCTCCCGCACGGCCGGATTCGCCCGCACCTCGCCCGGCGGCCCCTCGGCGAGCACCGCCCCGAGGTCCAGTACGGCCACCCGCTCGCACAGGTCCATCACGAAGGCCACGTTGTGCTCGACCAGCAGCACCGCGCAGCCCTCCTCCCGGGCGAGGCGCCGGACGACCGCAGCCAGCCGCTCGCGTTCCGGGGCCGACATCCCGGACGCCGGCTCGTCCAGCAGCAGCACCCTCGGCGGATCGGCCACCGCCCGCGCCAGCTCCACCATCCGGGCCTGCCCGACGGGCAGCCCGCCGGCGTACGAGGCCCCCAGCGCGCCGATCCCGCAGCCGGCCAGCACCCGCTCGCCCCGCTCCCGGCGCGCCCGCTCCCGGGACCGCCGGGCGGGGAAGGCGACCAGATCGGCGGCCAGCCCGCCCCCGCCGCCCCGCCACTCCTGCGCGACCAGCAGGTTGTCGGCCACGCTGAGCTGGCCGAACAACTGCTGGCGCTGGAAGGTCCGCCGCATCCCGTGCCGGGCCCGCCAGACGGGGGAGCGGCGGGTGATGTCCACCCCGTCCAGCAGCATCCGCCCCTGGTCGGGCCGCCGGATACCGGACAGGACGTCGAACAGGGTGGTCTTCCCGGCCCCGTTCGGCCCGATCAGCCCGCACACCTCGCCCGCCCGGACGCCCAGGTCCACGCCGGTCAGCGCCCGGACCCCGCCGAAGCGCACGCCGACCCCCCGGGCCTCCAGTACGTAGCCGCTCATGTCGCCATCCCCAGGTAGGCCTCGGTGAGCCGGTCCGCCTCCACCTCGGTGCGCGGTCCGCACCAGGACACCCGGCCCTGGGAGAGGCAGGCCACGGTGTCGGCGATCCCGAGGATCTCCGCCGCCTTCTCCTCCACCAGGAGCAGCGCGGTCCCCGCGTCGCGGAGTTCGGTGAGCAGCGCGTACACCTCCTCGACCACGCGCGGGGCGAGCCCGAGCGAGGGCTCGTCGGCGATCAGCACCTCGGGCGGGCGCTGCAGCAGCGGGGCCAGCGCCAGCATCTGCTGCTCCCCGCCGGACAGGGCCCCGGCGGCCACCCCGCGGCGTTCCGCGAGGCGCGGGAAGCGGTCGTAGACGGCGGAGCGGGCGGCCGGGTCCCGCAGGTACAGGGCCAGGTTCTCCTCGATGGTGAGCGCGGGGAAGATCCCCCGGCCCTCGGGGGCGAGCACCACTCCGGACCGGGCCCGGCGCACGGAGTCCTCGCGGGTCGCGTCGCGGCCGCCCACGAACACCGCTCCGGCGGTGGGGCGCAGGGCGCCGGCGGCGACGCGGCAGGCGGTGCTCTTGCCGGCGCCGTTGGGTCCGAGCACGGCGAGGATCTCCCCGGCCCGCACGGCCAGATCCACCCCGCGCAACACGAGCCCGCCGTCGTACCCGGCCGACACCCCACGCAGCGCCAGCCGCACCCGTGCGGGGCGCTGCCCTGGCCCCGGCGTCTCAATCGCCGGCGCGGCTGACAGGTCGGGGCTCGGCCCCGAGCCCCGCGCCGCGATCGCCGGCGCGGCTGAGGGATCGGGGCTCCGCCCCGGACCCCGCTCCTCGAGCGACGGAGGGGCCGGAGTTTGGCCGGGCCGGGATTGGTGGGCGCCGGCCGGTGGGCTGGAGGGCCGGGGCGCGGCAATCGCAGCCCCGCCCGCGTTTGAGGCGCGGGGGTCCGGAGGCGGAGCCCCCGCGGGGTCCGGGGGCCTGGCTCCCGACGGGCCCGAAGGCCAGGTTCCCGCAGGGGTACGGGCCCCGCCCCGCCGCCGCTTCGCCAACCGCACCGGCACGGCCGCGCAATACCCGTCAGGATCGTTGGCCAAAGCCAACCCCGCCAGCCCGAACAGAATCACCGGCACATGCGCCGACGCCGTCACATAGTCCGCCAGCACCCGCGGAGCGACGGCGAACACCAGCCCCGCGACCACCGCGTACTGCGGCCGCCGGACCCCCGCCGCGACCACCACCGCCAGCCACACCAGCCCGGTCATCGCCGTGAAGTCCGTGGCCGTGATCCGGGTGTTGAACGACGCGTACATCACGCCTCCGAACCCGGCCAGCCCCGCCGACAGCGTGAACAGCAGCAGCTTCGTCCGCAGGACGGACACCCCCGAGGCCATCGCCGCCGCGGGCGCCGACCGGACGGCCAGCATCGCCCGGCCCGACGGCGAGCCCCGCAGCGCGCTCAGCCCCGCGGCCACCACCGCGACCAGGACGACCAGGGCCACGCCCAGCGCCCGGTCGTCGGACAGGTCCACCGGCCCGAACACCGGCCGAGGGATCGCCCATCCGGAGTCCCCGTTGCGCAGCCACCGCAGCTGGAACAGCACCTGGTCGGCGAGGAACGCCAGCGCCAGGGTCGCCAGCGCCAGCGACCGCCCGCCCAGGCGCAGCGCCGGCAGGGCGACCAGCGCCCCCAGCACCGCGGCCACGCACGTCCCGACCGCCAGCGCCGCCGCGAACGGCCAGCCCCGGCTCATCAGCAGTCCGGCCACCAGCGCGGCCCCGGTCACGAAGGTGCCCTGGGCCAGCGAAACCATCGCCCCCAGCCCGGTCACCACGGTGAAGGACATGAACACCAGCCCGATGGCCAGACCTTGGGCCAGCAGCCCGCTCCAGAACGGGCTGGTCACGGTGTAGAAGGCGACACCCAGCGCCACCGCGCCCGCGGCCCACACCCCCCACCGCCGCCCCCACGGGGCCCCGGCCAGATGGTCGACCGGCGGCGCGTCCACGGCCGCGACCCCCGCCGTCCGCGCCCTGCGCGTCAGCACCAGCAGGCCCGCGAACAGGATCAGGAACGGCACCGCCGTGCGAAAGCCGGTGAGGCCCTCGGCGAAGGAGGCGTACCCGGCCACCAGGTTCTGCAGGACCCCCAGCCCCAGCCCGCCCGCGAAGGCGAGCGGCACGGACGCGAACCGTCCGATGACCGCCGCCGTCGCCGAGACGAACAGGAACAGGGTGAAGTCGTGCGCGGACAGTCCCAGCAGCGGCGTGGCGAGCACGCCCGCCAGCCCGGCCAGCGCCGAGGCGATCATCCAGGCAACCGACGAGAGCCGGTCGGCGCTGATCCCGCGCAGTTCGGTCAGCGAGCGGTTGTCCACGGCCGCCCGCAGCAGCAGCCCGAGCCGCGTGTGCCGCATCAGCACCCACAGGGCCACCGCCACCACCGCCGTCACCACCCAGGTGATCAGCTGGTCGGAGTCGATGCCGACGCCTTCGGTGAGCTGCCAGGACTTCGCCGGGCTCGGCCCGACCCCCGGCAGCCCGAACTGGTTCTCGGCGGGTTTCACGGGCGCGCCCGCGTCCGCCAGCAGCTCCACCGTCCACAGCCCGGCCGCCGGCAGTGCGACCAGCAGTCCGATGGTCGCCACGATCTGCGCCGTCTCGCCCACCCGCGCGAGCCGCCGGAACATCAGCCGGTCCAGCCCCCAGCCGAGGCCCGGGGCCAGGACGAACACCACCAGCAGCGCCGTGGGGACCGCCGGCCAGCCCAGGCCGGAGTGCAGCTCGTAGAAGGTGAGCGCGCACAGGTAGGCGGTGGCCCCGTGCGCGAAGTTGAACAGCCCGGACGCCGAGTACGACAGCACCAGCCCGGTGGCGAGCAGCGCGTACAGGGCGCCGGAGACCAGGCCGCTCAGTACGAAGACGAGCAGATCTCCCATGCCGCGGCCCTACTTGAAGGGAATCGGCTCGTGGCACTTGAACGGGACGGAGACCTCGTACGCGCCGTTCTTCAGCTGTACGAGCGCCCCGCAGCCGAAGCTGTCCTTCTGCCCCTTGGGCAGTGCCCGGTCGCCGACGAGCGTGCCGGTGTCGGAGAAGCGCTGCGCGGCGGCCTGGAAGGACCCGACGGTCAGGTCGGTGCCCGCCGTCTTCGCGATGGACACGAACAGGTCGGCCGACATGTACCCGGTCAGCATGTGCATGCTCAGTGGTACGTCCTGGCCGCCCGCCGCGGCCTTGATGTCGGCCTTGAACCGGGCCATCTTCGGGTTGTCCGACTCGAAGGGCTCGAACTGGAGCAGGACGTGCACCCCGTCGAGCGCCTGCTTGGTGGCGTCCTTGGCGAGCAGGCCCGGGTCGTAGTCGGTGGGGTCGGAGAGCAGCCCCTTGTAACCGCCGCGCTTGAGCGCGGTGAACAGGCCGATGTTGTTCGGGGTCTGCATGACGGAGACCACGGCGTCGGGAGCCTTGCCCCCGTTGCTCCCGAGGATCTCCTTCACGTACGCCGACCAGTCGCTCGGCAGAGCGGTTGCGGGGACGGAGGCCTCGGCGTAGGAGACGGTGAACCCGGCGCTGGCGAAGCCCTGTTGGAAGGTGCGGATGCCGAACTTCCCGGCGTCGCTGTCGTTGGCGATGATCGCGACGGACTTGCCGCGGGCCCCGCCGAGGAGCTGCCCGATGCCCTCGGGCCAGGTCTGGTTGATGGTGCCGCCGGGGGTGGGGACCAGGCAGCCGTTGAAGCCGTAGATGTACGTGGGCCCGCAGAAGGAGGGCAGGGTGCCCCAGCCGAAGGTGGGGACCTTCTCCTGTTCCAGGAAGTCGGCGCCGGAGAAGGTGACCGAGCTCATGGGGGCGACCGCGAAGACCTTGTCCTGCTGGACGAGTTTGCGGGCGGCCGCCATGTTCTTCGCGGGATCCTGGCCGTCGTCCTCCGCGCCCAGGTAGTCGATCTTGCGGCCGTTGACGCCTCCCTCGGCGTTGGCCCTCATGTAGCGCGCCTTGGCGCCGAGATCGGTGTCCTTCTTGCTGTAGCCGCTGGCGCTGGTCATCGACACGATGCCGCCGACCTTGATCGACTCGGCGGTCACCCCGCGGCGGTCCCCGGGCGTGTCGCCGGGCCGGCCGCTGCCGTCGCCCTTGGTGGAGGCGGAGTTGCAGGCGGAGACGAGGGCGAGGGCTGCTGCCGCGGCGGCAAGGGTGCGGATCGGTCGCAACATCTGGGGATCCCCTCGGTCGGAATCCCCGCATTCTGTGCGCGACCTGACGCATCGTCAATATCGGCGGCAGGGGTGATATGACGGAGCGTCAGAACGAGTAGCTTGGGTTCCGCCGTACCGGAGCCGGCCTGCTCACGACTGGTACAGCGCCGCGACCTCCATGGCGTACGCCTTCTCGATCGCCCGCCGCTTGAGTTTCAGCGACGGGGTCAGCAGCCCCCGTTCCTCGCTGAACTGCTCGGGCAGCACCCGGAAGGTGCGGATCGCCTCCGCCTGCGAGACCAGGGTGTTGGCCGCCACCACCGCCCGCCGCACCTCCGCCGACAGGTCCGTGTCGTGCACCAGCTCCGCCGCCGGCCGCTGCGGCAGCCCGCGCATCGACAGCCAGTGCGCGATCCCCTCCGGATCCAGGGTGATCAGGGCCGCGATGTAGGGCCGGTCATTGCCCACCAGCACGCACTGGGCCACCAGCGGATGCGAGCGGACCCGCTCCTCCAGCGCGGCCGGCTGCACGCTCTTGCCGTTGGAGGTCACCAGGATCTCCTTCTTGCGGCCCGTGATGGTGAGGTAGCCGTCCTCGTCCAGCCGGCCCAGGTCCCCGGTCGCCAGCCAGCCGCCGCGCAGCACCTCCTGCGTACCGCGCGGGTCGTTGAGGTAGCCGGAGAAGACGTGCCCGCCGTGCAGCCAGACCTCCCCGTCGGCCGCGATGTGCACCGTGCAGCCGGGGATCGGCGGGCCCACCGTGCCGTACTTGGTCGCCCCCGGCGGGTTCGCCGTGGCCGCCGCGCTCGACTCGGTCAGCCCGTACCCCTCGAAGATCGTGATCCCGGCGCCCTCGAAGAACAGCCCCAGGCGGCGCGACATCGCGGACCCGCCCGACATGGCGTGCCGCACCCGGCCGCCCATCGCCGCGCGGACCTTGCCGTACACCAGCTTCTCGAACACCTGGTGCTCCACCCGCAGCCCCGCGGAAGGGCCCGGCCCGATGCCGAAGGCCTGCTGCTCGCGCGCCTCCGCGTACCGCACGGCCGTCTCCACGGCCCGGTCGAAGGGGCCCGTGCGCCCCTCGGCCTCCGCCTTGCGGCGGGCGGCCGCGAAGACCTTCTCGAAGACGTACGGAACCCCGAGCACGAAGGTCGGCCGGAACGCCGCGAGGCCCGGCAGCAGCTCGGCCGCCGTCAGCACGGGCTGGTGTCCGAGCTTGACCCGCGCCCGGACGGCGGCCACCTCCACCATCCGCCCGAAGACGTGCGCCAGCGGCAGGAAGAGCAGGGTGGACGGCTGCTCGCCCGGGCTCGCCTGGAAGACGGACTCCCAGTGGCCGGCCATCGTGTCGGCCTCGAACATGAAGTTGGCATGGGTGAGCACGCACCCCTTGGGCCGCCCGGTGGTCCCCGAGGTGTAGATGACGGTGGCGACCGCGTCCGGGGTCACCGCCCCGCGGTGGCGGTGCACCACGTCCTCGGAGACCCCGCGCCCGTCGGCGACGAGCGCGTCCACGGCCCCCGCGTCGAGCTGCCACAGCAGCCGCAGCTCGGGGAGCCCGTCGACGACCGAGCCCACCGTCATGGCCTGGTCCTCGTTCTCGACCACGCAGGCCGTGCACCGCGAGTCGGCCAGGATCCACCGCACCTGCTCGGCGGAGGAGGTCGGATAGACGGGCACCGGCTGGGCGCCGATCGCCCACAGCGCGAAGTCGAAGAGCGTCCACTCGTAACGGGTACGGGACATGACGGCGACCCGGTCTCCGAACCGCACCCCCTGGGCCAGCAGTCCCTTGGCGAGCGCCAGCACCTCGGCGGCCAGCTCCCCGGAGGTCACGTCCCGCCAGACACCGCCGGTCTTGCGGCCGAGCACCACCCGGCCCGGTTCCTCGTGCGCATGCTGGAAGACGGTGTCGGCCAGACCGCCGACGGGCGCGCCCGTGATGACGGGTGGGACGGTGAACTCGCGCAAGGCCCCGCTCCTCTCCGTGCGGCGCGGCGACGGTACCCCACGCCGGACGGCAGTTGATCAGCCCGCGCACACCTCCACAAGACCTCCTCAGCGGTGTTCAGCGCCCGGTCAGGCCGTGCGGCTGAGGCGGTCCGCCCCCGAGAGGATCGCCGAGGCCAGGGCCTCGGCGGCGGCCGGGACGCGGGCGCCGCGCAGCAGCGCGAACTCCACCGGCCCCAGCTCGGGCAGCCCGCCGACGCGGACCAGCCCCGGCGGGATCAGCCCCCGGGCGTGGGCCATCACGCCCAGTCCCGCCCGGGCCGCCGCGATCAGCCCGCTCAGGCTGCCGCTCGTGCAGGCGACCCGCCACGGCCGCCCCTCCCGCTCCAGCACCTCCAGGGCCCGTGCCCGGGTGATCCCCGGGGGCGGGAAGACGATCAGCGGCACCGGGCGCTCCGGATCCACCCGCAGTCCCTCCGCCCCGATCCACACCATCCGGTCGCGCCACACCAGCCGGCCGCGCTCGTCGCCAGGCCCCCGCCGCTTGGCCAGCACCAGGTCGAGGAGCCCCGCGTCCAACCGCTCGTGCAGCGTGCCCGACAGCTCCACCGACAGCTCCAGGTCCACCTCCGGATGCTGGTGCCGGAACCCCTCCAGGATCTCCGGCAGCCTCGTCAGCACGAAGTCCTCCGAGGCCCCGAACCGAAGCCGCCCCCGCAGCCGGGTCCCCGTGAAGAAGGCCGCCGCCCGCTCGTGCGCCTCGAGGATCGTGCGCGCGAAGCCCAGCAGCGCCTCGCCGTCCTCCGTCAGCTCCACGCTGTGCGTGTCCCGCAGGAACAGCGGCCGCCCCGTCGCCTCCTCCAGCCGCCGCACGTGCTGGCTGACCGTGGACTGCCGTACGCCGAGCCGCCCGGCGGCCTGGGTGAAGCTGAGCGTCTGCGCCACCGTGAGGAACGTACGCAGCTGGACCGGGTCGTACATACCGCCCATGCTAGCCGCGGCCATCACGAACCGTGATGGCAGTCAGCGCCGTGTGCAGGTTTCCCGATCACCGCTCAGCCCCGACCATGAGGAGGAGACCACTCCCGAGAGCAAGTGAGCACCCGCACATGCGCCGCCCGCACCTCCCCGCCTGGCTGCCGCTGGACGCGTACATCCTGGCGCTCCTCGGTACCGTCGGCCTCGCCGCGCTGTTCCCCGCCCGCGGCACGGCCGCCACCGTCGCCGACGGGGCCTCCACCGCCGCCGTGGCCCTGCTCTTCTTCCTCTACGGCGCCCGGCTCTCCACCCGCGAGGCCTTCGACGGCCTGCGCCACTGGCGGCTGCACCTCACCGTGCTCGCCGGCACCTTCCTCCTCTTCCCCCTCCTCGGTGTCGCCGCCCGGGCCCTGGTGCCCGGCGTGCTCACCCCGCCCCTCTACAGCGGCCTGCTCTTCCTCTGCCTGGTCCCGTCGACCATCCAGTCCTCCATCGCCTTCACCTCGATCGCCCGCGGCAACGTCCCGGCCGCGATCTGCGCCGGCTCCTTCTCCAGCCTGGCCGGCATCCTCCTGACCCCCCTCCTCGCCGCGGGTCTGCTCGCCAACGACGCGGGCGGCTTCTCCCCGGACTCCGTCCTCAAGATCGTCCTCCAGCTCCTGCTGCCCTTCCTCCTGGGGCAGTTCCTGCGCCGCTGGGTCGGCGGCTTCCTCGTACGCCACCGGCCGGTCCTCGGCCACGTCGACCGCGGCTCGATCCTGCTCGTCGTCTACGCCGCCTTCAGCGCGGGCATGGCGGCCGGGATCTGGCACCAGGTGAGCGTCCTGCGCCTGGGCGCCCTGGTGGGGGTCGAGGCCGTCCTGCTCGCCGTCATGCTGCTCGTCACCTGGTACGGGGCCAAGCGCCTGGGCTTCGGCCGGGAGGACCGCATCGCCATCCAGTTCGCCGGTTCGAAGAAGAGCCTCGCCGCCGGACTCCCCATGGCCAGCGTGCTGTTCGGGGCGCAGGCCGGCCTCGCCGTGCTCCCGCTGATGCTGTTCCACCAGATGCAGCTGATGGTCTGCGCCGTCCTCGCCCGCCGCCGCGCCGCCGACCCGGTGGCCCCCGAACCCGCCGCTGAACCTGTGGCGGAGGTCTCGCCCCCGCCCCAACAGCCCACGGGTCGGGCCCGATAACGTTCGGTGGTGACCTGGATACGCCCGAACGGCGCCCACGCCGAACGCCCCTGCACCCTGGTGGTCTGCCGCGGCTGCTGCTGCGGAGACCCCCGCAAGAACCCCGGGACCGACCATGCCGGGCAGCTCGCCCGGCTGCGCGAGGCCGCGGCCGCCTCCGGGGGCCGCCTGGCCGTCCGTACGAGCGAATGCCTCGGCCCCTGCGCCCAGGCCAACGTGATCGTGGTCCAGCCCACCACCGAGGCCCGCCGCCGCGGCGCCCGCGCGGCCTGGTTCGGCTGGGCCCTGGACGACACCGCCACCGACGAGATCATCGCCTGGGCCGAAGCGGGCGGCCCCGGCACCACGCCGGTCCCGCCCACCCTGGACCTGCACCGCATCACGCCGCCGGCCCCGGCCCCGGCCGCGCGCGCCACCCGCCGCGGCCGGCGCGGGCGTTGAGACCTCGGCGAACGCGCACGGGGCAGCCGCGGGGCAGCTGCTGCCGAGCCCCGGGGGTCACAGCGTGATGCGCTCCTCGCCCGCGTAGATGTTCATGTCCGGTCCCCGCAGGAAGCCGACCAGGGTCAGGCCCGATTCCAGGGCCAGGTCCACCGCCAGGGAGGACGGGGCCGAGACCGCCGCCAGGATCGGGATGCCCGCCATCACGGCCTTCTGGGCGAGCTCGAAGGAGGCCCGGCCCGACACCAGCAGGATCGAGCCGGCCAGCGGCAGGCCGCCGGCCTGGAGCGCCCGCCCGACGATCTTGTCCACCGCGTTGTGCCGGCCCACGTCCTCGCGCAGGTCCAGCAGCTCCCCGCCCGCCGAGAACAGGCCGGCCGCGTGCAGCCCGCCCGTGCGGTCGAAGACCTTCTGGGCCGCGCGCAGCCGGTCCGGCAGCGCGCACAGGACGTCCGCGCAGACCCGTACGGGGTCGGCGCCGGCCGCCGGGAAGCGGGTCGCCGTACGCACCGCGTCCAGGCTTGCCTTGCCGCACAGGCCGCAGGAGGAGGTGGTGTAGACGTTCCGCTCCAGCGTGATGTCCGGCACCGGAACCCCCGCCGCCAGCTGCACATTGACCACGTTGTACGTGTTGGTGCCGTCCTCGGCCGCCCCCTCGCAATAGGTGACGGCCCGCACGTCCGAGGCTCCCGCGAGCACGCCCTCGCTCACCAGGAAGCCCACCGCGAGGGCGAAATCGTCCCCCGGGGTGCGCATCGTGATCGCCAGCGGCTTGCCGTTCAGCCGTATCTCCAGCGGCTCCTCGGCGACCAGCGTGTCCGGACGGACCCCCGCCACGCCGTTCCGGATCCGCACGACGCGACGGCGCTCCGTGACCCGTCCCATGGCGATCAGCCCACCCCTTCGGTTCTTGCCCGCGCTTCCTGCCCCTGTCCGACAACCTCATTGTCGCCGTTCCGCTTCCCGCACCGCTCCCGGCTGCCGGATCCTCGGGAATCTCCAAATTCCGGCACCGGAATCCTGTCGGGTCACACGCACACGTACCCACCAGTAGCAGGCGAAGCTGGGTGATCCTGACTTCCGTACGAGGGGGGACCCCGCCCATGACCGGTTCACGCGTGGTGGCGCTAGGGCACTACCAGCCCGCGAAAGTGCTCACCAACGAGGACCTCGCGGCCATGGTCGACACCACCGACGAGTGGATCCGGTCCCGGGTGGGCATCAAGACGCGCCACGTCGCGGGTCCGGACGAACCGGTGGACGAGCTGGCCTACCAGGCGGCGGGCAAGGCCCTGGCCGGCGCCGGCCTCACCCCGGACGACATCGACCTGGTACTGGTCGCCACCTCCACCGCCATCGACCGGTCGCCCAACATGGCCGCGCGCGTCGCCGCGAAGCTGGGCATGGGCGCCAGCCCCGCCGTGATGGACATCAACGTCGTCTGCTCGGGCTTCACGCACGCCCTGGCCACCGCCGACCACGCCATCCGGGCCGGCTCCGCCTCCCGCGCCCTGGTCATCGGCGCCGACAAGATGACCGAGATCACCGACTGGAACGACCGCTCGACCTGCGTGCTCACCGGCGACGGCGCCGGCGCGGCCGTCGTCGAGGCCGCCGCGGAGCCGGGCATCGGCCCGGTGCTGTGGGGTTCGGTCCCCGAGATGGGCAACGCCGTCCGCATCGAGGGCTCGCCGCCGGTCTTCGCGCAGGAGGGCCAGTCCGTATACCGCTGGACCACCAGCCGGCTCCCGCCGCTCGCCCGCAAGGTGTGCGAGAAGGCCGGGGTCCTCCCGGAGGACCTGGCCGCGGTCGTGCTGCACCAGGCGAACCTGCGGATCATCGAGCCGCTCGCCGCGAGGATCGGCGCCGTCAACGCCGTCGTCGCCCGCGATGTCGTCGACTCCGGCAACACCTCGGCCGCCAGCATCCCGATGGCCCTGTCCAAGCTGGTGCAGCGCGGCGAGATCGCCACCGGCGCCCCCGTGCTCCTCTTCGGCTTCGGCGGGAACCTCTCCTACGCGGGCCAGGTCATCCGCTGCCCGTGACCCGGTCGAGACGCGCCGTCTCGTTATGTCCGCCGACGCATGCGTGCAGGTCAGCACGGCGTGGCGGGCGGCGGCCGCTCGGATAAGTGGTCGGAGCCCTGCGGATCCTTTGCTATTGTTGTCCATGTCGCCGCGGGAAACCGGGGCCGACCACCTGGTCCGGGTGGCGGAATGGCAGACGCGCTAGCTTGAGGTGCTAGTGCCCTTTATCGGGCGTGGGGGTTCAAGTCCCCCCTCGGACACAAAAGAAGGACCCCGCTCCGGCGGGGTCCTTTTCGTTGTCCTCAGCCCCGGGGCCGGGCCCGCGGTCACGGGCCCAGGACCACCAGTCCCGTGGGGGTGGCCAGGGTGCCCGGGGCGACCTGGGTGAAGGTGTGCGGCAGGGACAGACAGGGACCGCCCGTGTCCGGGAGGGCCTCGAAGAGGTACGCCGCCGCGGAGGAGGTGTCGCTGACCAGGTGGGGGCCGGCGGGGGAGCCGGTCGTCCCGGTCAGCGGGGTGCGGAACATGCGCCGGAGATGGCGCAGGGTCTCCGGGGTGAGCGGGGCCCGCCCCGGCTCCGTCCGGCGCGGCGCGTCCGACGGCTCAGTGCCCGAGGCGTCCGGGGTATCCGGAACACCAGCCGCGGGCAGGGCCCCGGTGCCGGACGGGGCGGCCGGGCCCTCGGGGGGGATCGCGCCCGACAGGAGCAGCGCGAGCAGCACCGGCACGGCCTTGCGGCGCAGCGCCGCCGTGGCCTGGGCCAGCCGGTGCGCATGGGCCGCGGGCAGCGAGAGCGCGAGGCTCCCGGCGGCGTCGCCGGTGGCGATCGGGATCGCCGAGCAGACCACGCCGGGGGAGTACTCGAGCAGGTCGAAGACGGGCGCGCCGGGTGCCACCGAGTCCAGGGCGCTGAACAGGGCCCGGCTGTCCGTGATCGTGCGCGGGGTGAGCCGCGCCGGGCGGTGCCGGGCCACGTGGTCGGCGCGGCGGTCGTGGTCGAGCTGGGTCAGCAGGCACTTGCCGACGGCGCTGGCGTGGGCGGCGGCCCGGAAGTCCACCCACTCCCGGACCGGCGGCGTGCCGGGCCCGTCCGCCATCTGCGTGATCCGGACCTCGCCCTCCGCGTACCGGCTGAGGTAGACGGCGGCCCCCGCGCTGTCCCGGGCCAGGGACAGGGTGCGCTGGAGCTGGCCCGCCAGACCGTGGCCGCCGGGGGCCCCGAGCCGGTCCAGGGCCGGTCCGCGCGCGTACACCCCCGCGGCCGGGCGGTACGCGTACTCCTCCTCGCACAGCATCGACAGCAGCGGGCCGAGCTCCTGCCCGGTGAGGCCCGACGCCCGTGCGAGGCGGGGGGCCCGCACGCCCAGGGGGTGCTGCTCCAGGACCCGTACCACGGCCAGCGCGCGCCGGGCCTCCGCCAGGGCCTCGCCGGTCCCGGCCTGGACGACGGTCCCGCGCGCCGCGGCCGTCAGCGCCGGGTGGCGCAGCGGGCCGGCCGCGAGGGCCGGCTCGGTCACCCCCGCCGGCGTGATCCCGGACGGCGGCGCGGCCGACCCCGCCGACGCCGGGCCGACCGCCGGGGCGCAGGCGCCCGCCGGGGTGGCCGTGACCAGGGCCGTCGGCGGCCGGAACGCGGCCAGTACGTCGGGCAGCCCGGCCCTGGGCAGCGGCACCGGGCCCAGGTCGGGATCGTCCAACTGGTCCACGTACCGCAGGACCGCGGCCTGGGCGCACAGCCGCACCTCCCGCAGGTCCCGCCGCCCGCCCGGCCGGAAGCCGCGGCGGCCCAGGTCGCGCGCCCACAGCCGGGCGTCGTGGTGTTCGCCGCGCCGGGAGTGGTCGAGGAAGAGGCAGTACGCGGCCGGGGCGGTCCGCGCATGGCCCGAGCCGGCGGCGAACTGCCACCAGAACCGGGCGCCTTCGCGCAGCCCGGCCAGGTGCAGGAGACAGCCGAAGACGACCGCGCCGGCCAGGTCGGTGTGCCCGCTGGAGAGGAAGGAGCCGAGCTGCTCCTCGGCCTTCGGCCCGCACACGGAGGCCAGGCAGGCGGCCTTGAGGTCGCGCCGGGCGCGCTCGGAGTCGAGCGGGCAGTCCCGCGCGGGGTCGCTCCAGCCGAACACCGACCGCCGGCGGGCGCGGTGCCCGGTGGCGGGCGCGTGCGGGGTCGCGCGCAGCAGCCGGGCCTCGGCCGCGCCCAGGTCGTAGTGCGGATAGCGGTTGCGGACGCCCGCCCGGGCGAGGAACTCGGCCAGGGAGCGGGGGGTCTGTTCGCCGTCCTGCGGTCGCCGGCGTTCGTAGGGCCTCATGATTCGGCGGATTCGGCTGGGCCGGCGGCGTCCACGGAGGTGTCGAGCAGCCGGGCGAGGCGCCGGTGGGCTTGGCCGAGGTAGGAGCGGACCGTGGCCTCGTCGACGCCCATCACGGCGGCGGCCTCGCCGGGGGAGCACTGGAGCCCGTACCGCAGCAGTACCGCGTCGCGCTGCCGCTCGGCCAGCCGGGAGACGGCGGAGTAGAAGCGGATGGCGTCGGCCAGCACCTCGTACCGGTCGGCGTGGGCCTCCTTGAGGGCGGCCTCGAAGGCGCTGATGTCCATCGGTTCGGGCCGGTGCGGCTGCCAAGGGTGGCGCCGGTGCTGGCGTTCGTCCAGGCACCGCTTGAGCACGGTCCACGCGTAGGCGTCCAGCCGGTCCATGTGGAGCATGCGGAGCCATTCGGCCATGATCGAGTCGAAGGCGGCGTCCACCGCTTCCTCGGCCGCCTCGTCGGAGCCCAGCTGCAGATACGCGAAGCGCATGTAGGCCGGCCGCCGGTTGGCGTGGAAGGCCCAGTACGACAGGCGCGCCGTCGGATCCCACTGGCTCATGGGCGTCGGCCGCCGGCGCCGGCTCGGCAGTCCCACGGCCCCACCGGACTCCTCCGGTCCGCCATCACTCACCGCTCCACCTCATCCCCTGTGCCCGCGCACCAGGAAATCAGCGCGGGCGCACTCGGAGGGCGCAGAGAAGAAACCTGGAAATATTACGTTCGGTGATGATCGATTCGTGATCGATGGCGATCACGCAGGCGTTCAACCAGCGCGTATGCATATGCCGGTCGCAGATGGCGGCGCACGACGCGTGACGAGCACGGACCGCCCCGGCCCGCGGATGCCCGCCGGACGCCCTCCGTGGCCGGCCCGGCGGTCGGCCGTGGCGCCGGCTGACGGGACGTCCGGGCCCGCCGGTCGGGCGCCCGGCCGACCCGCTGTAGCATGGGCGCCATTGCGAGGGCCGTGACGCAGAGGTCACCACCCTCGCTTTTGCGTTACGTCCACCCAGAACAAATGCGGCGCGGGGCCTTTCGGCGGTTCGATACGATGAACCGCACTCACAATCCGTCACGTCACGTTGTACCGCACAGACGAAATGGAGCATCCGAGGATGGCTCGACACCTGATCACCAGCGCGCTTCCCTATATCAACGGGATCAAGCACCTGGGCAACATGGTCGGGTCGATGCTTCCGGCGGATGTGTACTCCCGGTACCTCCGCCAGCGCGGCCACGACGTCCTCTACATCTGCGCCACCGACGAGCACGGCACCCCCGCCGAACTCGCCGCCAAGGAGGCCGGCCTCTCGGTCGCCGAGTTCTGCGCGCAGGCCCACGACGCCCAGAAGGCGGTCTACGACGGCTTCGAGCTGTCCTTCGACTACTTCGGCCGCAGCTCCTCCGTGCAGAACCGCGAGATCACCCAGCACTTCGCGCGCAGGCTCCAGGAGAACGGCTTCATCGAGGAGCGCGCGATCCGGCAGGTCTACTCGCCGGTCGACGGCCGCTTCCTGCCGGACCGCTACGTCGAGGGCACCTGCCCGCACTGCGGCTACGACAAGGCCCGCGGCGACCAGTGCGAGAACTGCACCCGCGTCCTCGACCCCACGGACCTGATCGAGCCCCGCTCGGCGATCTCCGGCTCCACCGAGCTGGAGGTCCGCGAGACCAAGCACCTCTTCCTCCTCCAGTCCAACCTCCAGCACGAGGTCGAGGCCTGGGTCTGCGAGCACGAGGAGGAGTGGCCGCAGCTCGCCTCCTCCATCGCCCGCAAGTGGCTGACCGAGGGCCTGCACGACCGCGCCATCACCCGCGACCTCGACTGGGGCGTCCCCGTCCCGGCCGACACCTGGCCGGAGCTGGCCGCCGAGGGCAAGGTCTTCTACGTCTGGTTCGACGCCCCGATCGAGTACATCGGCGCGACGAAGGAGTGGTCGGACCTGGACCCGGCGAACCGCGACTACAAGTCGTGGTGGTACGAGGCCGAGGACGTCCGCTACACGCAGTTCATGGCCAAGGACAACGTCCCGTTCCACACGGTGATGTTCCCCGCCACCGAACTGGCCACCCGCGAGCCGTGGAAGAAGGTCGACTACGTCAAGGCCTTCAACTGGCTGACGTACTACGGCGGCAAGTTCTCCACCTCGCAGAAGCGCGGCGTCTTCACCGACCAGGCGCTGGAGATCCTCCCGGCCGACTTCTGGCGCTACTTCCTCATCGCCAACGCGCCCGAGTCCGACGACTCGTCCTTCACCTGGGAGCACTTCGCCGCCACGGTCAACAAGGACCTCGGCGGCACCCTCGGCAACTTCGTCAACCGCGTACTGACCTTCTCCCGCAAGAAGTTCGGCGACGAGGTTCCCGCCGGCAGCCCCGCCGGCGAGGTCGAGGCCAAGCTGGGCGAGCAGATCGCCGAGCTGCTGGCCGAGTACGAGGGCCACATGGAGTCCCTCCAGTACCGCAAGGCGGCGGCCGCGCTGCGCGCCCTGTGGTCGGCCGGCAACGCCTACCTGGACGAGAAGGCCCCCTGGCTGGAGGTCAAGACCGACCTGGAGGGCGCGGCGCTCACCCTGCGCACCGCCATGAACCTGATCCACCTCTACTCGGTGGTCTCCGAGCCGTTCATCCCGGCCTCGGCGCGCGCCATGCGCTCCTCCTTCGAGCTCGCCGGGGACACGGCCACCTGGATCACCCCGGAGCAGGCCAGGTCCCTGGACGCGGTGCCGGCCGGCACGCCGTTCACCGTGCCGCCGGTGCTCTTCGCGCGGGTCACCGAGGAGGACCTGGAGTCCTACCGCGAGCGGTTCGGCGGCAGCGAAGCGGGCTGACCCCCGACCGACCGACCGGAGGGGCGCGACCAGCCGTGGTCGCGCCCCTCCGGCGTACCCGGCGGCCGGGGCGTGCGCCGCGCGCCCGTCAGGCGGTGACGGCCGCCCGCTCCGGGTCGCCGTCCGGGTCCAGCGGCGGGTAGGTGACGGTTCCCCGCACCAGGCAGTCCTCGAAGAAGCCGAGGCAGCGCAGGTGGTAGGCGCGGGCCGCGTAGCCCAGGCTGATGTTGTGCCCGGCCTCCGGCTGCCGGTCGATGTGCACCCGGGGGGCGCCGGTCAGCCGGGACCTCAGCTCGGCGAGCGCGTCGCGGTCGTAGCGCCACCAGGGCTCGTGCTCGGCGAACGTGAACCGTACGGGCACGCGGACGCGGCCCGCGGCGCTCCGGAAGACCTCGGGCCAGCGGACGATGTCCGCCTGCTCGCGGGGCGGGACGGGGGCGATGATCGAGCCGCAGGTGGCGAAGGTGCTCGGCGGGTAGAGGCGCAACGGCCCCCAGCTGCGCCGCCCGCCTCTGGAGGCGCCCCTTCCGCTGAAGGCGTCCGGCGCGTAGCGGTGGCCGCATCCGGAGATCTCCATGCCGAGCAGGTCGGGCGGGGCGTGGTCGGCGGCGGTGAGCAGCGCGACCTTGCCGCCGAAGGAGTGGGCCAGCAGGAAGACGCCGGCTCCGGTCGGGTACCGGGCGCCGAAGTCGCTCACCGCCGCGGCGAGGGTGGCCGCCTGCTCGGCGACCGCCTGTCCCTCGGGGAGGGCGGCGGCCGACCGGCCGTAGCCCGGCCGGTCCACGGCCACGACCGTGTACCCGAGGCGGGCGCCCAGGGTGAGCAGGGAGAAGTCGGGCAGGGCCTGGCTGTCGAAGTAGCCGGCGCTCATGCCCGCCCCGTGCACCGCGACCACCGTGGCCCGCGCCGGGCCCCCGGCCGGTTCGCAGAGCAGGGCGGACAGGGCCGTGCCGCCCGCGTCCAGGACGATCCGGCGCACCCCCGGAGACAGGTCCTCGTGCGCGGTGCTCATGCCGGCACCGCCCCGGGGGCGGTCGGCTCGGCGCCGACGGTGATGACGTCCGTGTCCACGGGAGCATCCTGCGCTGGGATTGTCGTATTCATGACGTGACGCGCCGAACCCGGTCCGATCCGCCCGGCGGCGATCTCGTCCGGTCCGCCGCGTGTCGAAGCGGGGCCGTGATCGTTTCTTCAGCCGTAGCCCTCATGAACATTCAGGAAGCTCATCCGGGCTGCGGAATCGGGAGGACACGCGGTGACCGCTTGGCAGTACCTCGCCGGGGCGGGCCTGGTGGCGGCCCTGTGCCCGCTGCACGGCCATGTGGCGGTCGCGGGCGACGGGCACGGCCGCGGCGCCCGGGTCGACCTGTGCGTGCCGGGCGGTGAACCGGGGCGGCCCGTGTTCCGGCCGCCCTCGGTACGGCCGGGGGTACCCGGCGCCGAGCGGCCCACCGTGCACCACCCGGGGCGGTCCCCCGAACGGCCCGCGCCCGCGCCCCCGGAGCGGCCCGCTCCGGCGCGGCCGCCCGGGGTGCCGCGGCCGCCGGTTGCGGCGGAGCCCTCCGCGGAGGCCCGGGCCGGGGGGACGGAGCCGCCGGTGCCCGCGCCGGATCCCGAACCCGGTCCCGGACAGGTCCGGGCGGACGCACCCGCCCCGCCCCGGCCCAAGGCCGCCGCCGCGCCCGCGAGCGCCTTCCACGTGCGTCCGTACCGCTCTGTCGCCTTGGAGCGGCGCGGCCCCGGCGGGATGTCGACGCTGATGCTCATGGTCGTGGTCACGACCCCGGCCGTGCTGGCGGCCGCCGCCCTGCGCCCCCGCTCCAGGAGCCGCGGCTGACCGCCGCCCGCACCGCACGTCCTCGCCCCCGATCCGCCGCCCGATCCGCCCGCCGCTCCAGCTCCACCCACCGAACCGCCCACGATCCACCCCGGGAGAATCCACGTGTCCGAATGGCTGGTCCTGGCCATCGCCATGGCGCTCGTCTGCGCCCTCGTCCTCACCATCACCCTGATCCGGCACCGCCGGGCCGCCGACGACGAGGACACCAGCGAACCCCCCGATGTCATCGAGTACATGACCATGATGGTGGGCGTGGTCTACGCGATCGTGCTCGGCCTGGCCATCGCGGGCGTCTGGGAGGCGCGCGGCGCCGCCGAGGACAGCGTCCGCCGCGAGGCCCAGGCGCTGTACGAGGTCACCCAGCGTGCCGACGTCTACCCGGCCGCCGTCCGCGACCGGATCCGCGGCGAGGTGGACGCGTACGTCTCCCACACGGTCGCGGTGGACTGGCCGCTGCTGACCTCCGGCGAGAGCGCCTCGGCCGAGGGCGGGCAGCTGCTCGGCAAGCTGCGCAGCGACGTCACCCACCAGAGCCCGGCCACCGAACTCCAGGCGCAGGCCTACCAGCCGCTGCTGGACCACATCGCCGCGGCGGACGACGCCCGCCATTCGCGCACCCAGAGCTCGGAGTCCACGCTGCCGGGCGTGGTGTGGTTCGGACTGCTCGTCGGCGGAGTGGTCACGGTCGGACTGATCTTCACCCTGCAGATCCGCCGCTCCGGGCGGGAACTGCTGCTGGCCGGGCTGTTCAGCGCACTGATCGTGTTCCTGCTGTTCATGGTGTGGAGCTTCGACGCCCCCTACGGGCGGGACGGCTTCGACTCCGCCGGCCCGTTCCAGGACCTGTTCCCGGCGACGGCGGTGGCCGCCGCCCGCTGAGCCGCGAGCCGTGCGGGCCGGGGGCCGCGCCGTTCAGGGGCGCCCGCTCCCGGACAGCGCGGCCTGCTGGCGGACCGCCTGCACCACCGGCGAATGCCGCAGGGCGTGGGAGATCCGCAGCAGGTCGCGCGGCCCGTCGGCGGTGTCGAGCACGGTCTCCTCGCCGGCGCCGATGACCTGGCCCTCGGGGTCCGCCGAGCGGGCCTGCACGGCGGCCGCGACCATGGCGGCGTCGGCGACCGCGCGGGCGGCCGCCTCGTCCGACCCCTCCGCGACGGCGCGCGCGTACGCCCGCTCGCGCAGGCCCCGGTCGAAGTAGGGGCCCAGGTGCAGGAATCCGTCGTGGATGTCCGACTCGCGCTGGATCACGCGCAGCTCGGCGGCGGACCACCAGGCCATCCGCACGGACGGGGTCCCGGCCGGCGCGGAGATCTGCACCTCCTGCCACAGCGAACCGAGCCTGCGGTACGTCGCCCAGGTCTCCCAGTTGTCCGACATCCGCTGGCAGACGAGCGGGAGCACGAAGCCGATCGCACTGATCAGCGCTCCGACGGAGGCCAGCGGCGGGGCGACGAGGGTGCTGAGGAAGTCGAGGTCGTGGCCGGTCCAGCGGGCGACCACCGCGGTCATCTTGGTGGCGTCGTAGCTGAGGTTGAACATGTAGCCCGCAACGATGATCATCAGGCCGACCCGCAGCCAGCCGCGCACCTGGAGGGACCAGCGCCAGCACATGGCCACCATCACCACGGCGGCCACGTTGTGCGCCAGCAGGTAGAGGGCGATCATCTCGCGGATGTACGGGGCGTTGGCGTAGTGGGTGTCCAGGTCGCGCAGCCGCTCCTCGGGGGCGTCACCGAGGGCGAAGAGCACGACCAGGGCCACGATCACGATGCTGTAGCCGAGGATCCACCGCCGCGAGACGCGGCGGGTCTCCTCGGGCGGCCCGCCCCGCCAGTTGACGACCAGGACCAGGCAGGACGCGCTGAACGCGGTGATCAGGCAGTACACCAGCGGGGCGGAGATGTTGGGCACCCCGGTCCAGCGGTTGACCGCCGCGATGGTGGGCGGGGCGGCGAAGGCGAACACGGCGCCGGCCAGCATCAGCAGCGCGCAGACCGACCGGAGCAGCGGATCGCGCCAGTTGTGGCGCAGGGCCGGCAGCTTGAAGGCGAGCGAGATCGCCATCGCGGCTGCCGGTATGTAGTAGTCCTGGCCGTTCAACGATCGTTCCTGTGCCCCCGGTAGCCCAGCGCGGCCTCGATCCGGCCCGCCAAATGGTCGCGCTGCGCCGGAGCCCGGTGGCTCGCCGAACCGGCGAGCCAGGTCCGGCACCGGCTCCCCAGCAGTAAGCCGAAGGTCTCGGCCTCGCTCTCCTCCCGTACGTCGGCACGCGTGCGCGCGGCGACGCGGCGGACGGTCTCGCCGATGTCGGCCTCGTCGGACAGCAGCCGGGCGGCGACGGCGGCGCCGTCGACGTGGTGGCTGCAGTGGCCGGCCTTCATGTGCCACAACTCGTGGCCCAGGATCACCAACTGGTGGTCGGGCGCCGTGCGTTCCTCGATGACCACGAGATCGCGGTCCGCCATGTCGAGCCACAGGCCGCTGGCCGTCCCCGGCGGGAACGAGGCCATCCGGAAATCCACCCGGCGGCCGCGGTGTCTGCTCATGCCCTCGCAGAGGGCGGCGTAGAGGTCCACGGGTTCCACGGGGGCGGTCAGCCGGATCCCGGCCACCAGCTCCGCGCACAACCGCCGCTGCTCTCTGCCTATGCTCACCGTTCTCCCCGTCGGCGCGGATCCGGATCAGGACTCAAGGATCAGACCCAGATGTTCGACTGGGTCAGGATTCGTTCGGTTTGACGCTTTCGAGGAGCATGTCCAGCCATTCGGTCACCTTGTCCCGGTGCTTGTCGCTGGGCAGTTGGGCGGCTCTCCAGGCGATGCCCCGCACACCGTGGTTCTGGAGGAGTCTTGCCAGCGGATCGCCTGCCGAAGCGGCCGAGGCCGCAGCGGTTTCCCGGGCACGGCCCGCGAAGTCCTGGAGCAGCTGCTGCTCGGTGCGCTGGAGCGCGTCGGTGAGGGCGTCCGCGTCGTGGGCCGTGAGGAATCCGGCGTGCACCCCGAAGAAGCGCTGGATCGCGTCGCAGTGCTCCATGGTGGGGCGGCGGTCGCCGTTGATCAGGGCTCCCGCCTGCTGTCGGGACATTCCGGCGCCGTCCGCGATCTCCTGCTGCGTGTAGCGGCGGCCGTTGGGTTTGACCCGGGTGCGCCGCAGCAGGTCGAGGCGCTGGAGGAAGCGCGTCTGGAGATCGGGTTCGCCGGCGGGCCTGCCGTCGAGCAGGATCCTGACCACGTCCGCGGGCACGCCGGAAGCCTCCGAGAGACGCCGCAGGTCGAAGACCTGGTTCAGGTCGCGGCCCATCTTGCCCGCGAGTTCGGCGACGCGCGTGACGGTGGCTGCCAGGGGTGCGTGGGCCACCGCGACGGGAGCCGGGAAGCCGTCTGTCACCAGGGGTTCTCCTAGTTCGCACGAAGTCGGTACGGGCACATGGTCGGCTTCTGGAATCTAGCCGTTATCCCACCGAAGGGCTAGAACGTGCCACAGCTGTGGCGGGAATGAGCTGTCAAGAGGCTGGAATTGCCACAATAGTTGACACTCGAATGAAGTCGGTAGCAGGATCGCCACACGGAAATGAAGATCCAGACCGTGAGGAGGGGGAGCTCTCGGTGCCATATCTCGCAGCGGTGGGCCCGGCCGATGGCCTCGCCCGAGCCGGTGAGGAGCGCCTGGCGGGCGAGGAGCCCGCACGCGGCGCCGTGCGGTCGGAGCGACGCAAGGAGATTTTGCGCCAGCGCCGCGAGGAACTGGGGCTGAGCCAGGAGGACCTCGCCGCGCGGCTGCGCATCAGCGTGCGCGCGTACGGCAATTGGGAACGCGGCCTGGTCAAGGAGTGGACGGACCGCAAACTGCTGGCCCTGGCAGAGGCGTTGGAGATGAGCGAGCGGCAGTGCTTCTGGCTCTTCCGCGTCATGGTCGACCGCGACCCCCCGCCCACCTGGCGGGCGGCCGAGGAGAACCGGCTGCCCGAGGACCCCGCGCAGCGCGACTACCTGTGCGACTACGCGGCCCTGATGGAGGCCGTCCCCTACCCGAGCTTCCTGGTGGACCACCGCTGGGACGTCGCGCTCACCAACTCCGCCTTCGACCAGCTCTTCCAGTCGGTACGGCCGCACCCGACGGCCCTGCCGGACGACAACTTCCTGCGCTTCGTGCTGTTCCACCCGGACGCCGCGGCCGTGCTGGAGGACCACGAACCGGCCTGGTGCGTACCGCTGCTGGCGCAGTTCGCCACCGCGCTCGCGGCGGCCCCGGAGGACGAGGGGCTGCGCAGCATCCGCCAGGAGGTGGCTCGCGATCCCTTCATGGAGGCGGCCTACCGCTACGGCGTGCCGCACTGGCTGAGCATGCGCGGAGCCGAGGCGGCCGAGCAGGACGGGGCGGTGCGCAGCGTGCGCCATCCCGACCCGCGGCGGGGGCTGGTGCGCTGCCGCATGGTGGCCGAGACCAGCCGGATGCTGGACGGGATGGGGCTGACCCGGATCACCATGATCCTGGCGGCGCCGCAGGGCGCGCCGGCGGGCCCCGTCCGGGGCGGCGGGCTCGCCCAGCAGCAGGGCGCCCGCCTGCGCGCCGTGCCGTCGCTGGAGGAGTGAGCGGCCGGGGGAGACTGTCCCGGTAGGTCGCGTGCCGCGGAAGCCGGGTCACCGTGCCGGTCCCGTGTCACCGATCGTGGCACTGGTGTCGGTTCGGTGAAGGGCGGTAAGGGCGTGCGGCTGACGATCCTCGGCGGGGGCGGGTTCCGGGTTCCCCTCGTCTACGGAGCACTCCTCGGCGACCGTGCCGAGGGCCGGGTGACCGAGGTGACCCTGTTCGACGAGGATCCGGCGCGGCTCGGCGCCATGGCCCGGGTGCTCGCGGACCAGGCGGCCGCCGCCGGGGCGCCGGACGCCCCGGCCGTCAAGGCCACCGCGGACCTGGACGAGGCCCTGCGCGGGGCCGACTTCGTGTTCTCGGCCATCCGGGTCGGCGGGCTCGAGGGGCGGGCGGCCGACGAGCGGATCGCCCTGGCCGAGGGAGTGCTGGGCCAGGAGACGGTGGGCGCGGGCGGGATCGCGTACGGGCTGCGGACCGTGCCGGTGGCCCGGGAACTCGCCCGTAGGATCGCCCGCGCCGCTCCGGACGCCTGGGTCATCAACTTCACCAACCCGGCCGGGCTCGTGACCGAGGCGATGGCCGAGGAGCTCGGCGAGCGCGTGATCGGCATCTGCGACTCGCCCGTGGGACTGGGCCGGCGCATCGCCCGGCTGCTGGGAGCCCGGCCGCAGGACGCCTGGATCGACTACGTCGGCCTCAACCACCTGGGCTGGGTGCGCGGGCTGCGCGTCGGCGGCCGCGACGAACTGCCCCGGCTGCTGGCCGACACCGAGGCGCTGGAGTCCTTCGAGGAGGGCCGGCTCTTCGGCGCCGAGTGGCTGCGCTCGCTCGGCGCGATCCCGAACGAGTACCTGCACTACTACTACTTCAACCGCGACACCGTACGGGCGTACCAGGAGGCCGAGCAGACGCGCGGGGC
Organism: Streptomyces subrutilus; assembly: GCF_001746425.1. GTDB lineage: Bacteria > Actinomycetota > Actinomycetes > Streptomycetales > Streptomycetaceae > Streptomyces > Streptomyces subrutilus_A. The sequence continues at coordinate 6,074,379 of NZ_MEHK01000001.1, forward strand.
CTTCCTGCGCGACCAGCAGCGCGGGTTCTACGCCGAGGCGGGCCGGTCCGGGCTGCCGGCCGGGGCGGCGCTGGCCGCCTGGGACCGGACCCGGGCCGAGCGCGAGGCCACGTACATGGCCGAGAACCGCGAGGCGGCGGGGGCCGGCGGGCGCGACGAGAGCGACCTGGAGTCCGGCGGCTACGAGAAGGTGGCGCTCGCGCTGATGCGGGCCATCGCCCGGGACGAGCGGGCCACCCTGATCCTCAACGTCCGCAACGGATCGGCCCTGTCCGTCCTCGACGCGGAAGCCGTGATCGAGGTGCCCTGCCTGGTCGACGCCAACGGCGCCCACCCGGTGGCCGTCGCCCCGCTGCCGCTGCACGCGGTCGGGCTGGTGACGGCGGTCAAGGCGGTCGAGCGGGAGGTCCTGGCGGCCGCGGCGAGCGGCTCGCGGGCGGCCGCGGTGAAGGCCTTCGCCCTGCACCCGCTGGTGGACTCGGTGGGGGTGGCCCGGCGGCTGCTCGACGGCTACGCGTCCGAGCACCCGGGCCTGGCCTACCTGCGCTGACGCCCGGCGCGCGGGAACGCGCGCCCGGTCCCGCACGCTCGCCCGTACGGCCCAGTGCCGCATGCGCGGCGCCGGGCGCGCTGTGAGAGTGCGAGGGTGACCACTGCCCCCGCCACGGCCTCCGCGCCCACCGTGATCGACCGGCGGCGGCGCAATGTCATCTTCGGCACGATCATGCTGGGCGTCCTGCTGGCCGCCCTCGACCAGACGATCGTCGGCACCGCCCTGCCCACGATCGTCGGGGACCTGGGCGGCGGCGACCACATGTCGTGGGTGGTGACCTCCTACCTGCTCGCCGAAACGGTCGCGACCGTGCTGGTCGGCAAGTTCGGCGACCTCTTCGGCCGGAAACTGATCTTCCAGATCTCCGCCATCGTCTTCATCAGCGGCTCCTTCCTGTGCGGTCTGTCGCCCAACATGACGTTCCTGATCCTGTGGCGCGGAGTCCAGGGCGTCGGCGCCGGCGGCCTGCTGGTCACCGCCATGGCCCTGATCGCGGACGTGGTGCCGCTGCGCGAACGCGGCAAGTACCAGGGCATGATCGGTGCCGTCTTCGGCGTCGCCACCGTCATCGGACCGCTCCTCGGCGGGCTGTTCACCGACCAGCTGACCTGGCGCTGGTGCTTCTACGTCAACGTGCCGATCGCGATCCTCGTCGTCATCGCGGCCGCCCGGACGATCCCCTCCGTACGGGCCGAGGGCAAGCCGGCCATCGACTACCTGGGCATCGCCCTCGTCGCGGTCGGCGCGAGCGCCCTGATCCTGGCCACCAGCTGGGGCGGCAACGAGTACGCGTGGAACTCGGACACGATCATCGGCCTGTTCGCGGGCGGCGCCGTCGCCCTCGCCCTGTTCTGCCTGGCCGAGACGCGGGCCGCGGAGCCGATGCTGCCGATGCGGCTCTTCCGCAACCCGGTCTTCTCCGTGTGCTCCGTCCTGAGCTTCGTCGTGGGCTTCGCGATGCTCGGCGCGATGACCTTCCTGCCCACCTACCTCCAGTACGTCGACGGGGACTCGGCCACGATCTCCGGCGTCCGGACCCTGCCCATGGTCTTGGGCCTGCTGCTCGCCTCGGTGTTCAGCGGCAACGTCACCAGCAAGACCGGCCGGTACCGGATCTTCCCGATCGTGGGCAACGCGGTCATGGGCGTCGGCCTGTACCTGCTGTCGCGGATGGAGCCGGGGACCAGCACCCTGCTGGAATCCCTGTACATGTTCGTGCTCGGCACCGGCATCGGCCTGTCCATGCAGGTGCTGACGATCGCCGTGCAGAACACCGTGGACTACGCGGACCTCGGCACGGCGACCTCCGGGGTCACGTTCTTCCGCACGCTCGGCAGCGCCTTCGGGACGGCGGTCTTCGGCACGATCTACGCGAACAGCCTGGGCCCCGGGCTCGAGGCGGGGATCGCGGAGTCGGCGCGGCTCACCGGGCAGGACCCGGCTCAGCTGGCCAAGGCCGTCTCGACGCCGGAAGGCGTGCACCGGCTCGACCCGACGGCCGCGGCTCCCCTCGTCGACGCCTACGCGCACGCCCTGCACACGGTGTTCCTGTGGACCGTGCCGGTGGCCGTGTTCGGGTTCGTCGTCGGGCTCTTCCTGAAACAGGTCAAGCTCCGCGACAGCGCCCGCGCCGGGTCGACGGACATGGGGGACGGCTTCGCCTCGCCGGCCACGGCCAGTGGGAACTCGGCCAAGCTGCTGGAACTGGCGGTCGGCAAACTCGTACGGAGCATGGGGCCGGATACGGCGCGCTCGATCGTCCACGCCTCCGACACCCGGCTGGACATGGCGGGCGCGTGGGCCGTGATGCAGGTGGAACTCCTGACCCGGACGGTGGGCGCCGCCAGCCTCGGCCTGATCGCCGGCCGCCGTTCCGTGCCGCCGGAGGTGCTGCTCCCGGTCTTCGACCGGATGGTCGAGGAGGGCTTCCTCAGCCGCGAGGGCGCCTTCTTCACGCTCACCCCGGGCGGACAGCGGGAGGCCGACGTCATCTCGGCGGCGTGGGCGGGCTGGCTCGGGGACCAGCTGGAGAAGGACCGCGGCCGGCCGCGGAGCGCGGAGCTGCGGGTGGCGGCGGACGCGATCGCGAAGCGACTGCTCGCGGAGGACCTGGGGGAGGGCAACTTCGCGCCGCGGGGGCGGGTGCGGGTGTAGGGGTGGGCGGAGCGGGGTGGGGCGGGGTGGGGCGAGGCGGGCCGTAGCGGGAACTTCCGGGGGCCCCCGGGCGTCCTTGCCTGCGGGAAGTACGGACAACGGGGGTGTCACTCATGGCCGTCACGCTGGCTGAGGAGATCATGCTGCTCTCCCTGGACGACGAGTCCGGGGCCGCGAGGCAGCGGCAGGCGGTGGGCTGGGCCGTCGCGGGCGGGATCCTGCTCGAACTCGTCATGGCGGGGCGGGTGACGGTGAAGGGCAAGTACCTGGAGCTGGCGGACGAGACGCCCACCGGGGAGGAACTGCTCGACGGCCGCCTCGGGCTGATCGCGACGTGGCTGCGCGGGCGCAGCAAGCGCCGGGTGACGGACTGGCTGACGAAGGACCAGGCCAAGGCGGTCGGCGCCGGCGTGGAGCGGCTGTGCGCGCGGGGCGTGGTCGCGGTGGAGGAGAGCAAGGTGTTCGGGGTGTTCCCGCGGCGCCGCTTTCCCGAGGCCGACGGCACGGTGGAGCGGGCCCTGCGGGAGCGGCTCACCGCCGTGGTGATCGGGGGAGCCGAACCGGACGAGCGCACGGCGGGCCTGGTCGCGCTGCTGCACGCGGCCAAACTGCACCGGCTCGCCTTCCCCGACCTGCCGCGCGGTCAGGTCACGGCGCGGATGGCGGAGATAGCCGGCGGCCAGTGGGCGGCCGAGAGCGTGCGGGCGGCCATCCGCGACATGCAGGCGGCGATGGTGGCGGTCACCACGGTGACGGTCATCGCGGCGGGCAGCTGAGGCCGGCCGGGGCCGGGAGTTCCGTGGCCCGCGTCGGCGCCAGGCGGGTGCCGGGCCCGAATCCGGGCCAGGAGGGTGCCGGGTGCCGGGTGGCGGACCGGCGTCCGGGGCCGGATCAGGTCGCGGTCGGGTAGTCGTACGAGGGCACGTGCGGCAGCGTCGTGAGGTCGGGGCGCCACACGCGCAGCACCGCCGCGGACGGGGCGTAGAGGGCCGCGGGGATGTCGGCCGGCGCGAACCACTGCCAGCGGACGATCTTGTGCGGCTCGGTGACGGCGGGGACGCCGTGGGCCGTCGTGGTCACGGCGGCCGCCGTCAGCCGGGTCAGGCCCGCCTTCGCGTCGATCTGCACGGACAGCACCCGGATCCCCTCGGGGTCCGCCCGCAGGTCCGTTTCCTCGGCGAGTTCCCGGGCGGCGGCCTGTTCGAAGCCCTCCCCCGGGTCGACCTTGCCGCCGGGCAGCTCCCAGCGGCCGTCGTGCGCCTGCCCGAGCAGGATCCGGCCGTCCTGGCCGACCACGACCAGGCCGACGCCGACGATGGCGTTGGGCTGCGGGGCGGCCCGCTCGGGGCGTTCCGGCCCTTCGGGGACTTCGGGGCGCTCGTCGGTGGTGCTCATGGACGTCCTTCCGGTGAGGCGGTGGGCCTGGCGCGGACGTGGATCCGCTCGCCCTGCGGTCCGAAGAGGCTGAGGCACTCCGCCGCGTGCGGGCCCGCGTTGAAGAAGGCGTGCGGGGTGCGCGTGTCGAACTCGGCGACCTCGCCCGGGCCGAGGACCAGGTCGTGCTCGCCCAGCAGCAGCCGGATGCGCCCGGACAGCACGTACAGCCACTCGTAGCCCTCGTGGACGCGCAGCTCCGGCACGGGCGCAGTGCCTTCGACGGCGGCCGGGAAGACCTGCTTGAAGGCGTGCACCCCGCCGAAGTGGCGGGTCAGCGGCAGGATGGTGGTGCCGTGGCGGACGAGGGGGCGCGGGCGGATCCGCGGATCGCCGGTCTCGGGCGCGCCGACCAGCTCGTCGAGCGCCACCCGGTGGGCCTTCGCCAGCGGCAGCAGCAGCTCCAGCGTGGGCCTGCGCTGTCCGGACTCGAGCCGGGACAGGGTGGAGAGCGAGATTCCGGTGGCCTCGCTGAGCTGGGCCAGGGTGGTGCCGCGCTCCTGGCGCAGGGCGCGCAGCCGCGGCCCGACGGCGGTCAGCACGCCGGCGAGTTCCTCGTCCTGCTTCTCGGTGGCCATGGTCCCATTTGCCGCTTCGGCAACAACATTTGTCAAGTCCGGGCGGCCGGGAAGATCCTCACCGGTATGGACAGCGACAACGAAGACACGATGACGGAACGGTTCGACGTGGTGGTCGTCGGCGGCGGAGCCGCCGGGCTCGCCGGAGCACTGACCCTGGTCCGGGCCCGCCGCTCGGTGCTGGTGATCGACTCCGGCAGCCCGCGCAACGCCCCCGCCGCCCACCTGCACGGCTACCTCGGCCACGACGGGCAGAGCCCGGCTGCCCTGCTGGCCCGGGGGAGGGAGGAGGTCGCCGGCTACGGCGGGCGGATCCGGACGGGCACGGTCGTCGCCGCGGACCGGCTGCCCGACGGAGGGTTCCTGGTCCGATGCGGGGACGGCTCGACCGTCCGGGCGGGCCGGCTGCTGGTCGCCACGGGCCTGGTGGACGAGCTCCCCGCCGTGCCGGGGCTGCGGGAGCGCTGGGGGCGCGACGTGCTGCACTGCCCCTACTGCCACGGCTGGGAGGTGCGGGACGAGGCGGTCGCGGTGCTGGCGGACGGGCCCCTCGCCGTGTTCCAGGCCGGGCTGTGGCGGCAGTGGACCGCCCGGACCACCCTCCTCGCGCACACCTGGCGGCTCACCGCCGAGGACCGCGAGCTGCTGGCCGCCCGGGGCGTCGAGGTCGTCGAGGGCGAGGTCACCGGACTCCTCGTCGAGGAGGACCGGCTGACCGGGGTGACCCTGGCCGGCGCGGGCGAGGCCCGGTGTTCGGCGCTCGTGGTCGCGCCCCGGTTCACGGCCCGCTCCGGGATCCTGACCGGCCTGGGCCTGCCGACGACCGCCCTGGAGCGCGACGGCCACGTCGTCGGCACCTGCGTCGAGGCCGACCCGCTGACCGGTGCCACCGCCCACCCGGGCGTCTGGGCGGCGGGCAACGTGGCCTCCCCGATGGAACAGGTCGCCGGCGCGGCCGCCCAAGGAGTGCGCGCGGCCGCCGCGATCAACTCCGACCTCGTCGAGGCGGAGACCCGGCGGGCGGTGGCGGCCCACCGCGCGGCGACGGGCACGCGCTAGGGCCGTGGCCGGGAAGGCTCACGGGTCAGCCGGCCGGGGAAGTGCCGAGCACCTCGGCGAGGTCGTAGCCGACGACCTCCTCCAGTTGGGCGTAGGTGCAGCTCTCCGGTTCCCGGTCGGGGCGCCAGCGGGCGAACTGGGCCGTGTGCCGGAAGCGGTCGCCCTCCATGTGGTCGTACTTCACCTCGAGGACCCGCTCCGGGCGCAGCGGCACCCAGGACAGGTCCTTCTTGCCGGTCCAGCGGCTCTGCGCGCCGGGCAGCCGGGCGCTCTCGTGGGCGGACTCCTCGGCCCACGCGGCCCACGGATGGCCCTCGGGGTCCGGCATGCGCAGCGGCTCCAGCTCCTCGACCAGCTCGGCCCGGCGCTTCATCGGGAAGGCGGCGCACACGCCCACGTGCTGGAGGGCGCCGTGGCCGTCGTAGAGGCCGAGCAGCAGCGATCCGACAATCGGACCGCTCGTGTGGAAACGGAAACCCGCCAGGACGACGTCGGCCGTACGCTCGTGCTTGATCTTGAACATGAGGCGGGCATCGGGCCGGTAGGGCAGATCGAGGGGTTTGGCGATCACCCCGTCGAGCCCGGCGCCCTCGAACCGCTCGAACCACTCCTGCGCGAGCGCGGGATCGGTGGTCGCGGGCGCGAGGTGGACGGGGGGCCGAGCGGTGGACAGGGACCGGACGAGGGCGCTGCGGCGCTCGGTGAGCGGGGTGTCGAGGAGCGCCTCGTCGCCGAGCGCCAGCAGGTCGAAGGCGACGAAGCTGGCGGGGGTGGTCTCGGCGAGCATCTTCACGCGCGAGGCGGCGGGGTGGATGCGCTCGCTCAGCCGGTCGAAGTCCAGACGCCCGCCGCTGACGACGACGACCTCGCCGTCGACGACGCAGCGGTCGGGCAGGTTCTCCTTGAGGGCCGCCACCAGTTCGGGGAAGTACCTGGCCAAACTCTTGCCCGTCCGGCTGCCGATCTCGATCTCGTCGCCGTCGCGGTGCACGAGGGCCCGGAAGCCGTCCCACTTCGCCTCGTACTGCATCCCGGGCGGGATCTTCCTCACGGACTTGGCGAGCATCGGTTTCACGGGCGGCATCACCGGCAGGTCCATGTCTTCGATTCTGCGGTGGTACGTCCGCGGCCGCCCGGTGTGCGCACCCGGCCGGACCCGCCTACCGTGGCGCACATGGGTGCTGCCGGCAATGCCATCGAGCTGGACGCGGGCGGGCGGACGGTACGGCTGTCCAGTCCGGACAAGGTGTACTTCCCCGAGCGCGGTCTCACCAAGCGGGATGTGGCCGAGTACTACCTGGCGGTCGCGGACGGCATCACGCGCGCCCTGCGCAACCGCCCGACGACCCTGGAGCGCTACCCGGACGGGGTGGAGGGCGAGTCCTTCTTCCAGAAGCGCGCTCCGAAGAACCTGCCCGACTGGATCCCGACCGCCCACATCGCCTTCCCGAGCGGGCGCAGCGCCGACGAGATCTGCCCGACCGAGCCCGCCGCCGTCCTGTGGGCCGCCAATCTGGGCTGCCTCACCTTCCACCCCTGGCCGGTGCGCCGCGAGGACACCGACCGGCCCGACGAGCTGCGGATCGACCTCGACCCCCAGCCGGGCACCGACTACCACCACGCCGTGGCGGCCGCGCACGAACTGCGCGCCCTGCTGGAGGAGCTGGGGCTGCGGGGGTGGCCCAAGACCTCGGGCGGCCGGGGCCTGCACGTGTTCGTCCCGATCGAGCCGCGCTGGACCTTCACCGAGGTCCGCAGGTGCGCCATCGCGCTGGGCCGGGAGCTGGAACGCCGCATGCCGGGCAAGGTCACGACCGCCTGGTGGAAGGAGGAGCGCGGCGAGCGGATCTTCGTCGACTACAACCAGACGGCGCGCGACCGCACGATCGCCTCCGCCTACTCCGTCCGCCCCCGTCCGCACGCCCCGGTGTCGGCGCCGCTGCGCTGGGACGAGGTGGACGACGCCGAGCCGCGCGACTTCGACATCGTGACCATGCCCGCCCGCTTCGCCGAACTGGGCGACCTGCACGCCGACATGGACGACCACGCCTTCACCCTGGACGCCGTGTTCGAACTCGCCGCCCGCGACGAGCGCGAACACGGTCTGGGCGACATGCCCTACCCCCCCGACTACCCGAAGATGCCGGGCGAACCCAAGCGCGTCCAGCCGAGCCGGGCGAAGCACGAGGACTGACGGGCGGGCGGACTGACCGGGCGGGGCGGGGCGGGCCGGCCCGGCACCTGGTGTTGAGAGACCGTTGATCGGACGTCCATCGAGTGCAACCAGGATCACCGGCATGTCGATGAACACCGCTGCCGCCACCGCCACCGCCTGGTACGACCTCGCCCTGTGCGCCCAGACGGGCCCGGGCTTCTTCTTCCCGGAGCCGGGATCTTCGCTGCGCGACGCGAAGCGGCTGTGCGGGGCGTGCGAGGGGCGGACGGCATGCCTGGAGTACGCCCTAACCCACGACGAGCGCTTCGGCGTCTGGGGCGGCCTCTCGGAGTCCGAGCGCCAGGCCCTGCGGCCCCGCCGCGGCTGAGCGGGGACAGCGCGAAGCCCTGGCGGAGCAGCGCTCCGCCAGGGCTTTCGTCTTCATGCCGGTGAGCGCGGGGGCGGGTGTCAGCCCTGGCGGGCCGCGATGCGGGCCGCGCGGGCGGCCAGGCGCTCGTCGAACTTGCGGGCCTCGGAGTCCAGGCCGTTCATGAACAGGCCGAGCTTCTCCTGGGCCTTCTGGCCCTCCGGGCCCAGGCCGTCGATGTCCATGATCTTCAGGAAGCGGATCACGGGGCTCAGCACGTCGTCGTGGTGGATCCGCAGGTTGTAGACCCCGCCGATCGCCATCTGCGCGGCCATCCGCTCGAAGCCGGGCATGCCGTGTCCGGGCATCCGGAAGTTGACCACGACGTCCCGCACGGCCTGCATGGTCAGGTCCGGGGCGAGCTCGAAGGCGGCGCCCAGCAGGTTGCGGTAGAAGACCATGTGCAGGTTCTCGTCCTGCGCGATGCGCGCCAGCATCCGGTCGCACACGGGGTCACCGGACTGGTGGCCGGTGTTGCGGTGCGAGATGCGGGTGGCGAGCTCCTGGAAGGCCACGTACGCCACCGAGTGCAGCATGGAGTGGCGGTTGTCGGACTCGAAGCCCTCCGACATGTGCTGCATCCGGAACGCTTCCAGCTTGTCCGGGTCCACGGCGCGCGAGGCCAGCAGGTAGTCGCGCATCACGATGCCGTGGCGGCCCTCCTCGGCCGTCCAGCGGTGCACCCAGGTGCCCCAGGCGCCGTTGCGCCCGAAGAGGCTGGCGATCTCGTGGTGGTAGCTGGGGAGGTTGTCCTCGGTCAGCAGGTTCACGACCAGCGCGATCTTGCCGATGTCGGTGACCTTGGACTGCCGCGGGTCCCAGGCCTCGCCGTCCTCGAAGAAGCCCGGGAAGTTCCGGCCGTCGCTCCACGGGACGTACTCGTGGGGCATCCAGTCCTTGGTGACCTTCAGATGGCGGTTGAGTTCCTTCTCGACCACCTCTTCCAGCGCGAACAGCAGCTTGGCGTCGGTCCACGCCTCAGAGCTGCCGAGGTGGGGAGAGGTGATCGTCACGGGTACTCCTGAGTGCAAAGCGAATTACCTACGGTTCCGTAGCCTACGGAGTCGTAGGTTAAACCCGGCATCAAGGCCAGCCAAGCCCCCGGTAGGGCTATAGCCGGTTACGTCCCGTTATCTATGCAGTTTGAGGGCGTGCTGAAGCGGAACCCAGGGCTCAAAGTCATGCCACCAGGTGGCGCGCCGTTGCCGCCTTGACGGCCGCGACCGGCGCCCGGAGGGCGGCGACCGCGTCGGATCGCGTGCCGCTCCGGGCACCCGGCTTCCGGGTCCCTACCGTCCGGTCACCCGTGCCAGAGCGTCCCCCGGACCTCCTCGGCGGTGGTCGCACGCAGCTCGCCGTCCAGCATCAGCCACCGGGTGATGCCGATCGACTCCAGGAACGGCACGTCATGGCTGGCCACCACGAGCGCCCCCTCGTACGACTCCAGCGCGTCCGTCAGCTGCCGCACGCTCCCCAGGTCCAGGTTGTTCGTCGGCTCGTCCAGCATCAGCAGCTGCGGAGCCGGCTCCGCCAGCAGCAGCGCCGCCAGTGCCGCGCGGAAGCGCTCGCCGCCGGACAGGGTGCCCGCGGCCCGGTCCGCCCGGCCGCCCCGGAACAGGAAGTGCGCCAGCCGCGCCCGGATCAGGTTGTTCGTGGCCTGCGGGGCGAACCGCGCCACGTTCTCCACCACCGAGCGGCTCTCGTCGAGCACGTCCAGCCGCTGGGGCAGGAACCGCGTGGTCACGTGGGTCAGCGCTTCCCCGGACTCCGGCGCCAGCTGTCCCGCGATCGTGCGCAGGAGCGTGGTCTTGCCCGAACCGTTGCGGCCCACCAGCGCGATCCGTTCCGGGCCGCGCAGTTCCCACTCGCCCGGCACGGACGCCCCGTGGGCCAGGCGCAGGTCGCCCAGGGTCAGGACGCGCCGGCCCGGGGGTACCTGGGTGGCGGGCAGCTGGATGCGGATCGCGTCGTCGTCGCGGACCGCCTCCACCGCGTGGTCCAGCCGCTCCTTGGCCTCGGCCAGCTTCTCGGTGTGCAGGATGCGGTGCTTGCCGGCCGACTCCTGCGCGGCCCGCTTGCGGGCGCCCATCACGATCTTCGGTTCGCGCTTGGTGTCGTTCATCTTCTGGCCGTACCGCTTGCGCCGGGCCAACTTGGCGTGGGCATCGGCGAGTTCGCGCTTCTGCCGCTGTACGTCGGCCTCCGCGACCCTGACCATGCGCTCCGCCGCGTCCTGCTCGGCGGCGAGCATCGCCTCGTAGTCGGTGAAGTTCCCGCCGTACCACCGGACTTCGCCGTCGCGCAGATCGGCGATCTGGTCGACGCGCTCCAGCAGCTCCCGGTCGTGGCTGACCAGGACCATCACCCCGGTCCAGGACTCCACCGCCGCGTACAGCCGGCCGCGGGCCCGCAGGTCGAGGTTGTTGGTGGGCTCGTCCAGCAGCAGTACGTCGGGCCGTGCCAGCAGGAGGGCGGCCAGCCGCAGCAGGACGCACTCGCCGCCCGAGAGTTCGCCGACGGTCCGGTCCAGGCCGATCCGGGCGAGCCCGAGCTGGTCGAGCGTGGCCAGGGCCCGCTCCTCCACGTCCCAGTCGTCGCCCACGGCGGTGAAGTTCGCCTCGGTGGCCTCGCCGGCCTCGATGGCGTGCAGGGCCTGCCGGGCGGTCCGGATGCCGAGCGCCTCGTCCACGCGCAGCGCGGTGTCGAGGGTGATGTTCTGCGGGAGGTACCCGATGCTGCCGGCGACCGACAACTGGCCGTCAGTGGGGGTCAGTTCACCCGCGAGAAGTTTCAGCAGGGTGGACTTCCCGCAGCCGTTGAGCCCGATCAGGCCGGTGCGGCCGGGTCCCACGGTGAGGTGGAACCCGTCGAACACGGGGGTGCCGTCGGGCCAGTCGAAGGACAGGGCGGAGCAGGTGACGAATGCGGGGGCATGGCTCATGGAGGCCTCCAGGTTGCGTGAGTGGTACGTGCAACGCGGGGAGACGACCGGCTGTCGGATGGCGGTGGCCGGTGTCTCGGACCTCAGACGAACAATGTCCTGCTCCGTTTCGGCGGCACGCGGCTGTGAAGGGCGTGCGCGGTTGTGCGAAGGGCGTGAACGAAGCTACGGGCGGCCGAAGGCGCCCGCAAACGAATTAACGACAGCCCTGGCCGGGCCGCCGCGGCCGCCGGTCAGCAGGTATCGCGCATCAGCTCGGCCAGGCTGTGGTCCACGTCGAGGTACAGGTGCTCCAGGCCGGGCGGGACCACCGTCGAGGCGCGCTCCAGGAACCGGTGCAGTTCGGCCGTCAGCATCAGGATGATCGCCACGCCTTCGGGTGCGTGGAACTCGATGGTGGTGCGGTCCCCGTCGTACGGGCGCACGCGCACGTCGCCGCAGCCGGAGGGGCGGTCCAGGCCTGATTCGAGCAGCTCGCGCGAGAAGGTCCACGAGACCTCGACGCCCTCCAGCGTGGCGGGGGCGGGGAAGGCCATCCGCACGGCGAACGGATCCGCGCGGTCGTAGCAGAGGGTGACGGGAACGGTCTCGACCTTCGGCGCGGTGGCGACCAGACGGGCCTGTGCGGCCTGCTCGATGACAGTGATCAAGGCTCACTCCCTTGCGGCGGATCTGCTGCCGGGCTGTGGGGTGGGACCCGGCAACCCGATAGACGCCCGAATCGGCAAATCCGTGCACGGGAGCTGACGTGAGCTGTGTCACCGATTGGCCGGAACCCGCCTGTGTGATCGCACAGAGTGACGAGGGGGCTTGTGCGGCGGCGGGAAGGCCGGGGGAGGTGGACGCTCCGGACCCGTCCCAGAAGGGCTGGTAACCGCTCACTCCGCAGGCGCAAGACTCGGCCGACCGGGTAACCCGCGGGAGGTGACGCGCCCTGGACGGGGCATCAGGGGTGCGTTAGCTTCCGGCGCCATGAGACTTCTGGGAGTTGGCATGTGCGCGGCGGTCCTGGCGGTGGGCTTGACGGCCGCGCCCGCCCATGCGTCCGCGGCCGGAGAGCCGGTGGAACCGCGCGCGGCGGACTGGGCGCTGAAGGACACCGGCAAGGAGGTCCGTTTCCGCGGGCTGGCGGCGGTCAGCCGCGGCACGGCCTGGGTCGCCGGTTCCAAGGGCACCGTCCTGCGCACGCTGGACGGCGGCCGCAGCTGGCAGGACGTCTCGCCGCCGGGCGCGGTCGCGGAGGGGCTGGAGCTGCGCGACATCGAGGCCTTCGACGCGCGGCGTGCGGTGGCCCTGTCGATCGGCGAGGGCGAGGCCTCCCGGGTGCTGCGCACCGAGGACGGCGGCGCCACCTGGACCGAGACCTTCCGCAACCCCGACCCGCGGGCCTTCTACGACTGCCTCACCTTCTTCGACTCGCGGCACGGGCTGGCGATGAGCGACCCGGTGGACGGCAGGTTCCGCATCCTGTCCACGGACGACGGCGGGCGCAGCTGGCGGGTGCTGCCGGACGCCGGCATGCCGCAGGCGCTGCCCGGCGAGGCGGGCTTCGCGGCGAGCGGTCAGTGCCTGGTCAGCGCGGGCCCGCGCGATGTCTGGCTGGCGACGGGCGGCGGGGCGACCGCGCGGGTGCTGCACTCCGCGGACCGCGGCCTGACCTGGCGCGCCGCCGAATCCACCGTCCCGGCCGGCGACCCGGCGCGGGGCGTCTTCGCGCTGGCCTTCCGGGACCGTACGAAGGGCCTCGCGGTCGGCGGCGACTACCGCACCGGCCAGGCCTCCCCGCAGCCCGCGGCCGTCTCCGCCGACGGCGGGCGCAGCTGGCGCCAGGCGGCCTCCCCGCCGCCGGCCTACCGGTCCGGCGCGGCCTGGTACCCGTACAGCCGCGGCACGGCCCTGGCGGTCGGGCCGACGGGCACGGACGTGACCCTGGACGGCGGCCGCAGCTGGCGGCCGCTGGACGGCGGATCCTTCGACACGGTCGACTGCGCCCCGGACACGGGCTGCTGGGCCGCGGGGGAGAAGGGCCGGGTGGCCCGGCTGGAACCCCGCTGACGGCTCCGACCGCCCCCGGCCGCCCCGGCCGCCCCGCCGGGCCCTGCGGGGCGGCCGTGCCGGGGAGCCGGGGTTACGCCGCCGGGTTCTCGCGGACCGTTGCCAGGTCGGCCGAGGTCTTCGTGGCGATGAACTCCGTGATGCGGTAGGCGCAGACGCCCGCCACCGTGAAGGGGTCATCGGCCGCGATCTTCTCGATCTCGGCGCGCGACACCCCGCCGGCCAGGATCACGCCGCCGTCGCGCGGGACCTTGCGTCCCGACGCGAGGAAGACGCCCGCGGCGTAGTGGCCGTCCAGCCAGGCGATGTGGGCGTCCATGTGGTCCTCGACGGCTTCCACGGGCGCGGTGTAGGTGAGCTCCATGACGAACATGATCGCCAGGCTACTCTCGCTCCATCATGACGAGTGCGAAGACCCCCGCCGACGAGGCCGAGGCCCGGGCGATACAGGACGAACTACGCCATCAGGTCGTGCTCACCGAGCCCGGCCCGCCCCCCGGCCGCGGCCTGGTCGCCGGGGTGGACGTCGCCTACGACGACGAGCGGGACCTGGTCGCCGCCGCGGCCGTGGTGCTGGACGCCGCCACCCTCGAGGTCGTCGAGGAGGCCACCGCCGTCGGCCGCGTCAGCTTCCCCTACGTGCCCGGCCTGCTCGCCTTCCGCGAGCTGCCGACCGTACTGGCCGCCCTCGACTCGCTGGCCGCCGCGCCCGGCCTCGTCGTCTGTGACGGCTACGGGCTGGCCCACCCCCGCGGCTTCGGCCTCGCCTGCCACCTCGGGGTGGTCACCGGGCTCCCGTCCATCGGCGTCGCGAAGAACCCGTTCACCTTCACGTACGGGGAACCGGGCGACCGCCGCGGCGAGTTCGCACCGCTGGTCGCCGCCGACGGCGCGGAGGTCGGCCGGGCGCTGCGGACCCAGGACGGGATCAAGCCGGTGTTCGTCTCCGTCGGGCACCGGGTTTCGCTGGACAACGCCTGCGCCCACGTCCTCGCCCTCAGCCCCCGGTTCCGGATCCCGGAGACCACCCGGCACGCCGACTCCCTGTGCCGGCGCGCCCTGCGGGAGGCGGCGGGGTGACCGCCGCTCAGCGGGCGTCCGCCACCCGGAAGGCGATCCCGGCCTTCTGGAGGCGGCCGATCAGCGCGTCGCCCATCGCCGTGGCCGTCGTCAGCTGCCCCGCGGCCCCGGGCAGGGCGTCGTAGGCCAGGCAGAGCGCGGACTCGGCCAGCATCTTCGCCGTCTCCCCGTACCCCGGGTCGCCGCCCGACACCTCGGTGAGCACGCGCCGGCCGCCGCCCTCGCCCACGAAGCGCACCGTGAACCAGCTGCGCGCCCGCCGCTCCGCGTCCGGGCCGCGGCCCGGCTCCCAGCGGTCCATCAGCCACCGCCGGGCCGCCGGGAGCTGGGCCAGGGCCGCCGTCGCGCCCACCGCCGCGGCGCCGCCCACCGCCACCGGGAGGTGCTTGACCGAGGCGTAGTGCCGGTAGCGGAAGTCCGGGCCGTAGCGCTCCAGCGCGGCCGCCGACCGGGCCACGATCCGCGGGTCCAGCGTGGGCAGCGGCAGCGCCCAGGCGCCGGTCTCCCGGCTGAACCGGGGCGCGCCCACCGGCCCGCGCGCCCGCCGCCCCAGCAGCGGGGGCTCGTGCAGCCGGCGCGCCCGCGCTGCGGCCAGGGTCTGCGGGCCGCGGCCCAGCGCGGTCAGCGCCGAGGCCAGGGTCCCCCCGGAGAACAGGGCGTTGGACCGCATGAACCCGTCGACCCGCAGCGGTACGCCCTCGGGCAGCCGCCCGACCGTGAAGTACGCCCCGAGGTCGGCCGGGATCGAGTCGAAGCCGCAGGCGTGCACGATCCGCGCCCCGGTCTCCCGGGCCCGCGCGTCGTGCTCGACGTACATCCGGTCCACGAACTCGGGCTCCCCGGTGAGGTCCACGTAGTCCGTGCCCGCCGCGGCGCAGGCGGCGACCAGCTCCGCCCCGTACCAGACGTACGGGCCGACGGTGGTGGCCAGCACCCGGGTGGACGAGGCCAGTTCGCGCACCGCCGAGGCGTCCGAGGCGTCCGCCCGCAGCAGCGGCAGTGCGGCGCAGGCCGGGTCGATGGCGGCCAGGCGCTCGCGCAGCCGTTCCAGCTTGCCGAGGTCGCGGCCCGCGAGGGCCCAGCGGCAGCCGGCGGGCGCGTGCGCGGCCAGGTACTCGGCGGTCAACGCCCCCACGAACCCGGTGGCGCCGAAGAGCACGATGTCGTGGGCCCGCTCCCGCGGATGGTCCTGCCGAACCTGTGCGTTCATGACCGCTCCTCCCAGCTGGTGTAGGGGGCGAGGCTAGCGTGCGGGGTGAACGGGCAGCGCCCCGGGGACGGCCTGGGGCCGTTCCCGGGGCGCTGGATCCGCCGGCTGCGGGGGATCAGTTCCTGTCGTAGTAGCCGAACATGTCGACGATCAGGTCGATGTCGTCGTCCGACTGGTTCCAGAAGTCGACGATGCCCGTGTGGCCCGTGCTCGCCTGCACCAGGTTCGGGACGGTCTTGCCCGCGGTGAAGTTGAGGGTGGAGGAGGTGGGCGCGGCAGGCCAGGACGCCGAACCGCCGTCGTACTGCCAGCGGTAGTTCGGGTCCGGTGCCACCGCGACGAAGCCGGGTCCGGCCGTGTTGGTGGCGGTGGTGTTCAGCACGTACCCGATGTCGTCGGGCCACTTCGAGGCGAAGTCCACCCAGATGTAGTCGCGGCCGCCCAGGGGACCGTAGACGTTGTCCTCGGGGTCGCGGGTGTCGAACACGCGGGCGGGCTGCGTGAAGCCCAGGTACGCTCCCTCGCTCGCCTCGCTGTAGTAGCCGACGACGTCGACGACCACGTCGGTCCCGGCCCAGGCGCCGTTGCGGATGTTGATCCTGCCGTCGGCGCCGACCGGGACGATCACCGAGTTGGCGACGGTCTGTCCGGCGGTGAAGTTCAGGTTGGACGCGCTCGGCGCCGCCTGGCCGCTCGGGTAGGCGGTCAGGTGGCCGGCCTCGCGCGGGTTGGTGACGGTCACGTTGAGCGCCACGGCGGTGATGCCGGCGGGCACGCCGCGGCTGCCGCCGACCTGCAGCCCGAAGGAGGACTGCCCGGCGAGCTGGCCGCGCGAGGTGCCGAGGCCCTCGCGGGTGTCGGCGAAGCGGACCGGGGTGATGGGGGTGTAACCGCTGGATGCGTCCCGGGTGAAGTAGCCGGTGACGTCGGCGATCAGGTCGATCGAGTTCCAGCCGCCGTTGTACAGCTCGACGTAGCCGTCCGCGCCGACCCGCACGACCGACAGGTTCGGCACGGTCTGGCCGGGGGCGAAGTTGACGTTCGAGGTGATCGGGCGCGCGGCGCCCGAGGGGAACGCCGTGACGTGGCCGCCGCTGGTGGTGTTGGTGACCGTGAGGTTCAGGACCACGGCCGTGACGCCTGCCGGGATCGAGCCCCTGCCGGCGATCTGCACGCGGGTCGTGCCGTACGGGGCGATCTTCGCCTTGGCGCCGCCGATGCCGCTGCGGGTGTCCAGCAGGCGGGTGGGGGCGTGCGGGGTGAAGTCCGAGCCCGCGGTGAGGATCTCCACCGAGTTGGTGACGACGGTGCCGTCGGCGCGGTCCGTCGCGGTGACCGTGACGTTGTAGGCGCCCAGCTCCGCGTAGTTGTGCACGTTGGTGATCGTCGCGCTGCCGTAGGCGGTCTCGTTGCTCGTGGTGCCGTCGCCCCAGTCGATGACGGCATCCACGTACCGGTTCGCGTCGCTGGTGACGGCGGTGGTCAGCTTCAGCGAGTGGGCGGACCAGTTGGAGGCCGACAGGCCGACGGCCAGGTTGGGATTGGCCGCCGCCGACTGCGCGGTGGCCTTGTCGCCGGAGGCGCGGACCGAGCGCTCGGCGGAGCTCTTGAAGGTCTTGAAGTTCTCCGCCGCGGCCTGCTTCGGGTCCACGTCGGGTGCGGATATGCCCTTCTTGCCCGGTGCGACCGGCTCCGCCTGGGCCACCCCCGGTATGAGACCCACGCCCGCGGCCATGACGGCGGCGGAGATTACGAGTCGGCGATTGCGCACCGAACCCCCCGTTTTTCGATTTTTTTGAACTCGCTCAGGTTTGAAGCGTGCTCAGAGTACATAGCCGTTCGCCGTGCCGAAAGGACTTTGATCAGCGGGCGCGGGTTAGCGTGAGGATCGACTCGTAGCGGGAGGCGTTGATGAAGGCTGCGGTGCGCACGTGGGAAGCGGTGCGGGAGTTTGCCCGTGGGCTTCCGGAGGCCGTGGAGGAGTATCCGTGGGGTCCCGAGGACTGCGTCGTGAAGGTCAACAAGAAGATCTTCGTCTTCCTCGGGAACGCCGACGGACCGCAGCCGCCCGGCCTGTCCGTCAAGCTCAAGGACGAGGTGCTGCACGGACACGCGATGGCCGCCCCCGGGGCGGAGCCCGCCGGCTACGGCCTGGGCCGCTCGGGCTGGGTCTCCGTCCCGCTGGGGGAGAAGGGGGCGCCCTCCGCGCAGGTCCTGTGCGAATGGGTGGAGGAGAGCTACCGCACCGTGGCCCTCAAGCGGCACGTCAGGGAGCTGGACGCCCGGATCGAGGCAAATGGCTAAGCGCTTGCTCTTGTGCTGAGTGGGACGCGTTCCTAGCATCGCTGGTGTTACATCAGTTGTGTCACACCGTGCGGCTACGAATGCTGGGGGCTCGATGGCAGTGACAGGGACCGGCCCGCTCGCCGGAGTGCGCGTCGTCGAGCTGGCGGGCATCGGCCCCGGCCCGTTCGCCGCCATGCTCCTCGCCGACCTCGGCGCGGACGTCGTGCGCGTGGACCGGCCTGGCGGCGGCGGACTGGCGGTGAACCCGGTCTACGACCTGACCAACCGCAACAAGCGCTCCGTCCTGGTCGACCTCAAGTCCGCGCAGGGTCCCGCCCGCGTCCTCGACCTCGTCGAGCGCGCCGACGTCCTCATCGAGGGCTTCCGGCCCGGGGTCGCCGAGCGGCTCGGCGTCGGCCCGGCCGACTGCCACGCCCGCAACCCCCAACTGGTCTACGGCCGGATGACCGGCTGGGGCCAGGAGGGGCCGCTCGCCCACACCGCCGGGCACGACATCGCGTACATCGCCGTCACCGGCGCCCTGGGCATGATCGGCAGCCCGGACCGGCCCCCGGCCGTCCCCGCCAACCTCGTCGGCGACTACGCCGGCGGCTCGCTCTACCTCGTCATCGGCATCCTCGCCGCGCTCCAGCACGCCCGTACCCCCGGCGGCGCGGGCCAGGTCGTCGACGCGGCCATCGTCGACGGCACCGCCCACCTCACCGCGATGATCCACGGCATGGTCGCGGCCGGCGGCTGGCAGGACCGCCGCGGGGCCAACCTGCTGGACGGCGGCTGCCCCTTCTACGGGACCTACGAGACCTCCGACGGCCAGTACATGGCGGTCGGCGCCCTGGAGCAGCAGTTCTACGACACCTTCGTGGAGCTGCTCGGCATCGCGGAGCAGGCACCCGCCCGCAAGGACCCGGCCCGCTGGGGCGAGCTGCGCGAGGCCGTCGCCGCACGCTTCAGGTCCCGCACGCGCGAGGAGTGGACGGCGGTCTTCGAGGGCACCGACGCGTGCGTGGCCCCGGTGCTCTCCCTGCGCGAGGCCCCGCACCACCCGCACCTCGCGGCCCGCGGGACCTTCACCGACTTCGGCGGGATCACCCAGCCCGCCCCGGCGCCGCGCTTCTCGGCGACCCCCGCCGCCGTCGCGAGCGGCCCCGCCCAGCCCGGCGCGGACACCGAGTCCGTGGCCGCCGACTGGGACGTGCCGGCTCTGCTCGCGGAAGAGGCCTGATGGAACTGTCGATGCTGCCCGACCGCGTCGGCGACGCGCACCGCGCCGCGGACGGGGCGGCGGCACTGGAGTCGGCCGGGCTCGACGCCGTGCGGGTCGCCGAGGCCTGGGGCTTCGACTCCCCGACGATCACGGGCTGCCTCGCCGCCCGCACGGAGCGGCTGAAGCTCGGCGCGGCGATCCTGGTCGGACCCGAGCCCGCCCGCCCGATCGAGACCGTCAAGAACTGGCTTTAGGGAGCCCGCTGATGCAACGCCGGATCTTCGACGCCGACCACGAGGCGTTCCGCGAGACCGTCCGCACCTTCCTCACCAAGGAGGTGCTGCCCCACTACGACCAGTGGGAGAAGGACGGCATCGTCAGCCGCGAGGCCTGGCGGGCCGCCGGCCGGCAGGGCCTGCTGGGCCTGGCCGTCCCGGAGGAGTACGGGGGCGGCGGGAACCCTGACTTCCGCTACGCCGCCGTGATCGCCGAGGAGTTCACCCGGGCGGGCGCCCCCGGCCTCGCCATCGGCCTGCACAACGACATCATCGGGCCCTACCTGACCTCGCTGGCCACCGAGGAGCAAAGGCGCCGCTGGCTGCCCGGCTTCTGCTCGGGCGAGACCATCACCGCCATCGCCATGACCGAGCCGGGCGCGGGCTCCGACCTCCAGGGGATCCGCACCAGCGCCGAGGACCGGGGCGACCACTGGGTGCTGAACGGCTCCAAGACCTTCATCTCCAACGGCATCCTCGCCGACCTGGTGATCGTGGTCGCCAAGACCACGCCGGAGGGCGGGGCGCACGGCCTGTCGCTGCTGGTGGTCGAGCGCGGCATGTCGGGCTTCGAGCGCGGCCGCAACCTCGACAAGATCGGCCAGAAGGCGCAGGACACCGCCGAACTGTTCTTCCACGACGTCCGCGTCCCCAAGGAGAACCTGCTCGGCGAGCTGAACGGCGCCTTCGTCCACCTGATGACCAACCTCGCGCAGGAGCGGATGGGCATCGCCATGGCCGGCATCGCCGCCGCCGAGCACCTGCTGGAGATCACCACCCGGTACGTCAAGGAGCGCGAGGCCTTCGGCCGGCCGCTGTCCAAGCTCCAGCACATCCGCTTCGAGATAGCGGAGATGGCCACCGAGTGCGCGGTCACCCGCACCTTCCTCGACCGCTGCATCGCCGACCACGCGAACGGCGAACTGGACCACGTGCACGCCTCGATGGCCAAGTGGTGGGCCACCGAACTCCAGAAGCGCGTCGCCGACCGCTGCCTGCAACTGCACGGCGGATACGGATACATGACCGAATACCGGGTCGCGCGGGCCTTCACCGACGGCCGCATCCAGACCATCTACGGCGGCACGACCGAGATCATGAAAGAGATCATCGGCCGCTCCCTCCTCGGCTAGACCCCTCCCGAAAGGCTTGACCAGTGAGCACCGAAGCTTACGTATACGACGCGATCCGCACCCCGCGCGGCCGCGGCAAGGCCAGTGGCGCCCTGCACGGCACCAAGCCGATCGACCTGGTCGTCGGCCTCATTCACGCCCTGCGCGAGCGCAACCCGGGGCTGGACCCGGCGGCCATCGACGACATCGTGCTCGGCGTCGTCGGCCCGGTCGGCGACCAGGGCTCCGACATCGCCCGGATCGCGGCCATCGCCGCCGGACTCCCGGACACCGTGGCGGGCGTACAGGAGAACCGCTTCTGCGCTTCCGGCCTGGAGGCCGTCAACCTGGCCGCCGCCAAGGTCCGCTCCGGCTGGGAGGACCTGGTCCTGGCGGGCGGCGTGGAGTCCATGTCCCGCGTCCCGATGGCCTCCGACGGCGGCGCCTGGTTCAACGACCCGATGACCAACTGGGACGTCAACTTCGTCCCGCAGGGCATCGGCGCCGACCTGATCGCCACCATCGAGGGATTCTCCCGGCGCGACGTGGACGAGTACGCCGCCCTCTCCCAGGAGCGGGCCGCCGCGGCGATCAAGGACGGGCGCTTCGCCAAGTCCGTGGTCCCGGTCACCGACCGCAACGGCCTGGTCGTCCTGGACCACGACGAGTTCGTCCGCCCGGGCACCACCGCGGACACCCTCGCCAAGCTGAAGCCCTCCTTCGCGGACATCGGCGAGCTCGGCGGCTTCGACGCCGTCGCCCTGCAGAAGTACCACTGGGTCGAGAAGATCGACCACGTCCACCACGCGGGCAACTCCTCGGGCATCGTCGACGGCGCCTCCCTCGTCGCCATCGGCTCCCGCGAGGCGGGCGAACGGGGCGGCCTCACGCCCCGCGCCCGGATCGTCTCGGCGGCCGTCTCCGGCTCCGAGCCCACCATCATGCTCACCGGCCCCGCCCCGGCCACCCGCAAGGCCCTCGCCAAGGCCGGGCTGACCATCGACGACATCGACCTGATCGAGATCAACGAGGCCTTCGCCGGAGTCGTGCTGCGCTTCGTCAAGGACATGGGCGTCTCCCTCGACAAGGTCAACGTCAACGGCGGGGCCATCGCGCTCGGCCACCCGCTCGGCGCCACCGGCGCGATGATCCTCGGCACGATCGTCGACGAACTGGAGCGCCAGGACAAGCGCTACGGGCTCGTCACCCTCTGCGTCGGAGGCGGCATGGGCGTCGCCACCATCGTCGAACGCATCTGATCCGTCCTGATCCCGATCCCCTCTCACACGGAAGTAGCGAACATGAGCGAGTCCACCACGATCCGCTGGGAACAGGACGAGACCGGCGTCGTCACCCTCGTCCTCGACGACCCCGACCAGTCCGCCAACACCATGAACCAGGCCTTCAAGGACTCCATCGCGGCCGTCGCCGACCGCGCGGAGGCCGAGAAGGACTCCATCCGGGGCATCATCTTCACCTCCGCCAAGAAGACCTTCTTCGCGGGCGGCGACCTCAAGGACATGATCCGGCTGCGCCCCGAGGACGCCCGGCTGGCCTTCGACACCGGTACCGAGATCAAGCGCTCCCTGCGCCGCATCGAGACCCTCGGCAAGCCCGTGGTCGCCGCGATCAACGGCGCCGCCCTCGGCGGGGGTTACGAGATCTGCCTGGCCTCCCACCACCGCGTCGCCCTCGACGCCCCCGGCTCCAAGATCGGCCTGCCCGAGGTCACCCTCGGCCTCCTGCCCGCCGGCGGCGGCGTCACCCGCACCGTACGCCTGATGGGCATCGCCGACGCGCTGCTCAAGGTGCTGCTCCAGGGCACCCAGTACAGCCCGCAGCGCGCCCTCGACAACGGACTGGTCCACGAACTGGCCGCCACCCCCGAGGAGATGACCGCCAAGGCCCGCGCCTTCATCGACGCGAACCCCGAGTCGAAGCAGCCCTGGGACGTACCCGGCTACCGGATCCCGGGCGGCACCCCGTCCGACCCGCGGTTCGCCGCCAACCTCCCGGCCTTCCCGGCCAACCTGAAGAAGCAGCTGAACGGCGCCCCGTACCCGGCCCCGCGCAACATCCTGGCCTGCGCCGTCGAGGGCACCCAGGTGGACTTCGACACGGCGCTGACCATCGAGGCCCGCTACTTCACCGAGCTGGTCACCGGCCAGACCGCCAAGAACATGATCCAGGCGTTCTTCTTCGACCTCCAGGCCGTCAACGCGGGACGCAGCCGGCCGCAGGGCGTCGCCCCCCGCACGGTCCGCAAGGTCGCCGTCCTCGGCGCGGGCATGATGGGCGCGGGCATCGCCTACTCCTGCGCCCGCGCGGGCATCGAGGTGGTCCTCAAGGACGTCAGCGCCGAAGCCGCCGCCAAGGGCAAGGCGTACTCCGAGAAGCTGCTCGACAAGGCCGTCTCCCGCGGCCGGACGACCGAGGCCCAGCGCGCCGAGCTGCTCGGCCGGATCACCCCCACCGCCGACCCGGCCGACCTGGCGGGCTGCGACGCCGTCATCGAGGCCGTCTTCGAGGACACCGCCCTCAAGCACAAGGTGTTCCAGGAGATCCAGGACGTGGTCGCACCGGACGCGCTGCTCTGCTCCAACACCTCCACCCTGCCCATCTCCGGCCTGGCGGAGGGCGTTGCGCGTCCCGCCGACTTCATCGGCCTGCACTTCTTCTCGCCCGTCGACAAGATGCCGCTGGTCGAGATCATCAAGGGCGACCGGACCGGCGACGAGGCCATCGCCCGCGCCTTCGACCTGGTCCGCCAGATCAACAAGACCCCGATCGTGGTCAACGACTCCCGCGGGTTCTTCACCTCGCGCGTCATCGGCCAGTTCATCAACGAGGGCGTGGCCATGGTCGGCGAGGGCGTCGAGCCGGCCTCGATCGAGCAGGCCGCCGCCCAGGCCGGCTACCCGGCCAAGGTGCTCTCGCTGATGGACGAGCTCACCCTCACCCTCCCGCGCAAGATCCGCAACGAGACCCGCAAGGCCTTCGAGGCCGAGGGCCGCGCGTGGGCCGAGCACCCGGCCGACGGCGTGATCGACCGGATGGTCGACGAGTTCGGCCGCCCCGGCCGCAGCGGCGGGGCCGGCTTCTACGCGTACGACGAGGCGGGCAGGCGCGCCGGCATCTGGCCGGGCCTGCGCGAGCACTTCACCAAGCCGGGGTACGAGATCCCCTTCGAGGACATGAAGGAGCGGATGCTCTTCTCCGAGGCCCTGGACACCGTCCGCTGCCTCGACGAGGGCGTGCTCACCTCCGTCGCCGACGCCAACATCGGCTCCATCATGGGCATCGGCTTCCCGGCCTGGACCGGCGGCGTGATCCAGTACATCAACGGCTACGAGGGCGGCCTGCCGGGCTTCGTCGCCCGCGCGCGCGAACTCGCCACCACCTACGGCGAGCGCTTCACCCCGCCGGCGTCCCTCGTGGCGAAGGCCGAGCGGGGCGAGACGTACGCCGACTAGAGCGGTGACGCGGAAGGCCGGCCGGGCCGCCCCCGGCCGGCTTTCCCGCGCCGTGGCGCCGGGTCAGGGCAGGTCCAAGACCGCCGGGTCTGGGCAGGTCCAGGACCGCCGGGTCAGGGCAGGGTCCGAAACCGCCGCGTCACGCGGGAGAGGGCGACGGCCCGGAACAGGACTCCTCGCCGGAGACGAAGGCCGCCCGCAGCTCCTCCCGGAGGGAGCGCTGAAAGGCCGTCACCAGCGCCTGCACCACCATCGGCTGCATGTGCGCGGACAGCGCCTTCATCGACTCCACCCGCTCCGGATCGCTCTCGCCCTCGGTGAACGGCCCCCACACCTCGTCCCGGAACAGCGCCGTCAGCTCGTGCGCGGCCGACCGGGTGTGCTCCATCAGCACCGTGCGCGCCGCCAGGATCGTCTCGTGCGCGATCGGTACGTCGAGCAGCGCCACCCCCAGCCGCAGCAGCCCCACGTCCACCCGGAAACCGTCCCCCGAAGCGGCGAGCACGTTCATCGCCGCCAGCCGCCGGACATCGGTGTCCGACAGGCCCCGCCCCGCCCGCTTCTCCAGCTCCGCCCGCGACACCTCCTGGGCCGAATCCGGTGCCCAACTGGCCACCAGGGCCCGGTGGATCGCCAGATCGTGCGCGCTCAGGTCGTCGGGCAGCGCGTCGAGATAGCGCTCGATGGCGGACAGCGTCATGCCCTGGTGCTGCAACTCCTCGATCAGCGCCAGCCGCGACAGGTGCTCCGGTCCGTAGTGCCCCACACGACGAGGGCCGATCACGGGAGGGGGCAAAATCCCGCGCGTGCTGTAGAACCGTACGGTGCGGACGGTGACGCCCGCCCGGGCCGCCAGCTCGTCCACGGTGAGCATCGGCTCGGGTGCCTGGTCGGCCATCGTCTGCGCCTCGCTCTCTGCTCCACAGCTTGGGTTCAACAGTATTGCTGTCGCACCAACGATGTGAAACGGCCAGGAGCTGCCCATGACCACGAACCTGCGACTGCCCGGACGACCCGAGGAGCTCACCCTCCCCGCCCTGCTGGCCCGCAACGCCGCCGAACACGGTGACCTGCCCGCCCTCTCGTGGCGCGCCGGCCCCCAGGCGGCCCCGTGGACGACCCTCACCTGGAACGAGGTGCGCCGCCAGGTCGCCGTCCTCGCCTCCGGCTACGCCGCCCTCGGAGTCGAGCGCGGCGAGCACGTCCTGATGATGATGGGCAACCGCCCCGAGCACTGGCTCAGCGACCTCGCCCTCGTCCACCTCGGCGCCGTCCCCGTCACCGTGTACGGGACCTCCGCGCCCGAGCAGATCGCCCACATCGCCCGCCACAGCCGGGCCAGGGTCGCCGTCATCGAGGGCGCCCGCGAGCTCGTCCGGTGGGAGCCGCTGCTCGCCGACGCCGGCGTGCCCCTGGAACGGCTGGTCGTCGCCGAGGCCTCGGAGGCCGGCCCGCACCGCACCTACGGCTCCCTGTACGCGAGCGGAGCCCGGCTGCACCGGGCCGAGGACTTCGAGAAGACCTGGCAGGAGACCGCTCCCGAGGACCCGCTGACCGTCGTCTACACCTCCGGCACCACGGGCGACCCCAAGGGCGTCCGCCTCACCCACCGCAACCTCATGCTCCAGGCCATCCGCCTCGACCGGCACGTGGACCTGCCCGAGCACGCCGAGCACATCTGCTACCTGCCCTTCGCGCACATCGCGGAGCGGGTCCTCGGCATCTACCTGCCGCTGCTGCGCGCCGCGCACGTACGGCTGTGCGCCGACCCGACCGCGGTGGCCGGGGCGGTCCGCGAACTGCGCCCGGTGCAGTTCTTCGGCGTGCCCCGGGTCTGGGAGAAGCTCGCGGCCGGGGTCAAGGCGGTCCTCGGGACGCTGCCCGAGGAGCAGCGCGCGGCCATCGAGGCCGCGAACGACCTGGCCCGTGCCCGCGCCGGCCACCGGGAGCGCGGGGAGGAGGTGCCGGCCGCGCTCGAAGCCTCGTACGCCGCGGCGAAGGAGCGGGTGCTGGACCCGCTGCTGGGCCTGGCCGGCCTGGACCGGCTCGTGTGGACGGCCAGCGCCACCGCCCCGATGCCGATCGACGTGGTCCGCTTCTGGGCGGGCTGGGGGATCACCATCATGGACGCCTGGGGCCTCACCGAGACCGCCGGCGTGTGCACGGTCAACAGCCCGGACGGCTTCCGGCTGGGTTCGGTGGGCCGCGCCATCGAGGGGCTGGAGCTGCGGCTCGCCGAGGACGGGGAGATCCTGACCCGCGGCGCGACCGTGTTCGGCGGCTACCTGCGGCCCGACGGCACGGTGGAGAGCGCGGCCGACGAGGAGGGCTGGTTCCCGACCGGGGACATCGGACGGCTGGACGAGGACGGGTTCCTCTGGCTGACCGACCGCAAGAAGGAGCTGATCATCACCTCCAACGGCAAGAACGTCTCGCCGGCGCTGGTGGAGAACACCGTCAAGGAGCACCCGCTGATCGGCCAGGCCCTGGTCCACGGCGACGGCCGGTCCTACCTGGTCGCCCTGCTGGTCCTGGATCCGGAGCTGGCCCCGGCCTGGGCTGCGGCCCGGGGCATCGGGGCCGCCTCCCTCGCGGAGCTCGCCGAGGACCCCGCCGTGCGGGCGGAGATCGCCCGCGCGGTGGAGACGGCCAACGCACGGCTCAACCGGACCGAGCAGATCAAGCGGTACCGGGTGCTCACGGAGGAATGGGGGCCCGAATCCGGGGAGCTCACCCCCTCGCTCAAGCTCCGCCGGCGGGTGGTCCGGGAGAAGTACGGCTCCCTGATCGACGCCCTGTACCAGGCTCCGTAACCCGCAGGGCCTTGGTCCGGCGGGCGCCCGCCGACCGGACCAAGGTGCGGGTGCTAGCGCCCGATCACCGGGTAGTGGTCGCTGAGGTTGGCGTACGTGTAGGAGGTGCCCCAGCTGGAGACCGTCCAGGGCGCCGACTGCTCCTTCACCACGTTGTTCTCCCAGCCCGCCGGACGGGCGTTGCCCTTGCGGTAGAGGACGTAGTCCAGGTCCTCGCGCGGGTCGCTCGGGTAGCGGTAGCTCGCGATCGAGTTCAGCGCGGTGTCGAAGGAGTACGGGTGGCCCGTGCGCGTGTCCGAGCCCGCCAGGTCGGCGTCGGCCAGCATCGAGGCGAGTTCCGGCGTGCGGGAGTCGACGTTCATGTCGCCCGCCACGATGACCTGCTCGCTCGCCGGGATGTTCTTGCCGTCCAGGAAGGCGTCGATGGTGCGGAACTGGCGGGCGCGCATCTGTGCCGCCTCGCCGGCGCCGCAGCCCGGGTCGGTGGACTGCGCGTGCGTGCCGACCACGTGCACCCGGGCGCCGTTCACGTTCAGCACGACGTAGGCGAAGCCCTTGTTGGACCACCAGTCGGCGCCGCAGGCGTCCTTGTAGACGACCTGCTCCTTGCGGACGACGGGCCACTTGCTGAGGATCGTGACGCCCCCGTCCTCCGGGGTGGTGGAGGAGTACGCGCCGCCCGTGGCGTCCCAGCCGGACTTGCTGCGGCCGACGACCGGGGTCTGGTACGGGTACTGGGCCGCCGAGTTGGCCTTCAGGGCGTCCGAGGCGGCGTTGTCGAAGGCCTCCTGGAGCACGACCACGTCGTGGCCCTGGTAGAAGGAGGTCCTGGGGATCTCCGCGGCCCGGTGGTCCTGGCCCCAGTTCGGGTACAGGCTCTTGCTCATCAGGAAGACGTTGTACGAGAGCACGCTGAGCCGCGGGGCGGCGGCGGACTCCGCGGCCGTGGCGGCCGGCGCGGTGGTGGCGGCCATGGCGCCCGCGGCGAGCGCGGCGACGGCAGCGGCGGCGGCCCGGTGGCGGCGGGGGGAGGTCTGCGGCATGGGGGACTCCATCGTCCTGCGAGGGGAAGATCCGGATCGGCTTCGCCATCCAAGCAGCCACGGTTACCTCTGGGTAACACCCGTGCAGCGACTTTCTGTCCAGGTCACGACAACGTGGGGAGGCGGGTGGGAACGGAGCCGTTCAGTCCGCCGCGGCCGTCCCTCCGGACGCCGGCCCGCCGCCCGCCGCACACCTGCTGCCCGCCCGCCGCCCCCGTCCCGGCCGGAGGGCTGAACCGCAGGTCATACTGGACGTACGGCGAGTTCGACACCTGGGGGCACGCGCATGGCCACGACGGAACACCCGCCCGCGGGCCCCGTACGCAGGACCGACCCCGAGCCGCCCCCGCCCGGCGGCGTGCTGTGGACCATCGCCGGTGACATCCGGGCCCTGCTCATGCTGCCCGCCGCCTTCACCCTGCAGGTGGCCCACCCCGCCATCGCGGCCGGAGTCGACCAGTACTCCGTCTTCCGCACCGACCCCTGGGGCCGCGGCGAGCGCTCGCTGCGCTCGGTCCAGCTGTGGGTGTACGGCGGGGAGGACGCCGCCGAGGAGGGCCGCCGGGTGCGCCGCCTGCACAAGGAGATCCAGGGCATCGACACCCGGGGCCGGCGCTACCACTCCCTCGACCCGGCCTGCTACGCCTGGGTGCACGCCACCGGGTTCCCCGTCTACCTCTACGCCGGGCGCTACCTGCTGCGCCGCTTCACCCCCGCCCAGGAGCGGCAGCTCTACCGCGAATGGCTCCAGGTCGGCCGGATCCTCGGCCTCCACGACCGGGACATGCCCCAGACCATCGAGGAGTACCGGGTGTACTGGGCCCGGATGCTCGCCGAGGAGATCGAGCCCACCGCGGTCGCCCGCGAGCTGGTCGCCACCGACGTCCGGCTGCCCTGCCCCGAGGTCGGCGGCCCCGCGGTCCGGCTGCTGCTGCGGCTCACCTGGCCCGCGCTGCGGGCGGTCTTCCTGCGCCTGCGCGCCTTCGTCACCGCCGGCTACATGCCGCCCGAGGCGCGGGCGGCCGTCGGGCTGGCGTGGAGCCCGGCCCAGGAGCGCAGGCTCCGGTGGTTCAGCACGGCCCTGCGGCTGCTCGTACCGGCGCTGCCGGAGCGGCTGCGGTACCTGCCCGTCGCGCGGGCGGCGCGCGCCCGATGGCACGCCGCCGCCCGCTGACGGCCCCTCAGTGCCCGGCGTGCCCGGCGTGCTCGTCGTGCTGGTGGATCGTGTTCGTCTCGGCGATCTTCTTCCAGGACTTCGGCTCGGTCTGCTGCGCCGGGGCCGCCGAGAAGGACCGGGCCGCGGCGCCGGCGGCCGCCGGGTTCAGGGCCGAGGCGTCCGGCTTGCCCGGCGTGTACAGCCAGGTCTCGAACAGCTGGGCCAGCGGCTTGCCGGAAACCTTCTCCGCGTACCGCACGAAGTCGCCCACCTTGGCGTTGCCGTAGGCCCGCTCGGCCGGCCAGCCCTTCAGGATCTCGAAGAACTTCTCGTCGCCGATCTCGTTGCGCAGCGCCTGCAGGGCGATGGCGCCACGGTCGTAGACCGCCCCGTGGAACTGGTTCTCCGGACCCGGGTCACCAGGCTTGACCTGCCAGAACGGGTCCTCGGCCGGGCGGACGGAGTAGGCCCAGTCGGCCAGCTCCCGTGCGGTGCCCTCGCCCTCCTTCTCCGACCAAAGCCACTGGCTGTAGCGGGCGAAACCCTCGTTGATCCAGATGTCCTTCCAGCCCTCGACCGACACGCTGTCGCCGTACCACTGGTGGGCCAGCTCGTGCACGACCACCGAGACGTTCGCGCCGTTCTGGAACTGGCGCGGCCCGTAGAAGGGACGCGTCTGGGTCTCCAGCGCGAAACCGGCCGTCACGTTCGGCACGTATCCGCCCAGCGCGTTGAAGGGGTACGGGCCGAAGACCCCCTCCAGCCAGTCGGCGACCTCCGCGGTCCGCTCCACGCTCGCCCGCGCGGCCCCCGCGTTGTCGCCGAGGTCCTTGCTGTAGGCGTTGAGGACCGGCAGGCCGCTCGCCGTCTTGTCGGTCGTGATGTCGAACTTGCCGACCGCGAGCGTGGCCAGGTAGGTGGCCTGCGGCTTGTTGGACCGCCAGTTGTACCGGGTCCAGCCCAGCCGCGAGGTCTGCGACTGGAGCACGCCGTTGCTGATCGCCTGGGTGCCGTCCGGGACGTTGACCGAAACGTCGAAGGTGGCCTTGTCGAGCGGGTGGTCGTTGCTCGGGAACCACCAGACCGCCGAGTCGGGCTCCTGCGCCGCCACCCCGCCGTCGGGGGTGCGGTGCCAGGCCGTCCAGCCGTCCACCTTCAGCTCGGAGGGCTTCCCGGCGTACTTGACGACGACGGTCAGCGGGGTGTTGCGCGCCAGCGGCTTCGCCGGGGTCACCTCCAGCTCGTGGCTGCCGGACGCGGCGAACCTGGCCTTGGTCCCGTTGACCCGGACCTCGCTGACCTGGAGGCCGAAGTCCAGGTTGAAGCGGGACAGGTCCTGCTTGGCGGTGGCGAGGAGGGTGGCGGTGCCTTCGAGGAGGTCCGTCTTCGGCTGGTATCGCAGGCGCAGGTCGTAGTGGGACACGTCGTATCCGCCGTTGCCGCTGGCCGGGTAGTAGGGATCGCCGATACCCGGGGCGCCCGGACCGGAACTCGCCGCCGAGGCCGGGATCACCAGCAGCAGGGAAGCGGCGAGCACGCTCGGGGCGATGACTTTGCGGTGCACGAAGGGCTCCAAGTGGGAGAGGAGACAGATCGGTTCAAGCGCTTGTCGCTCGACCGTATTCACCCTTGGTGCCCCTCGTCATGTCCATGGCCCCTGCTGTCACACGATCGCCATTCGGCCGTCACAGCCGAGGAAAGGCCGGAAAGGGCCGGACCCGGCGGGGTGCGGGGAGAAGGGCGGGGGCCCGCCCTTCCCGACATACTGAGCAGTCGGTAACCTCCCCTCCATGACCCTTCCTCCGCTCGCCGCCCGGCACTGTTGGCACGCCGCGATCAACCCGCTGCACTCCACCGTCTACTTCTCCCCGGACACCCCCAAGGAGTTCGCGGGCCTCGGGATCACCCACCCCGTCGCCGTCAACCTCGCCGCCCGGTCCGCGGCCCTCGGCGCCGTCGGAGCGGGCACGGTCACCGCGGCGTTCTACAACTACCGCCACGACTTCGTCGCCCGGCACCTGCCCGCCGTCTGGGACACCGCCGCGCCCGAGGAGGTCCTCGCCGCCCGGCTGCGCGCCGCCGACGCCACCCTGCGCCGGCTCCTCGGCGAGGAGGCCGTCGAGTCCCCCGAGCTCGCGGAGGCCGCCGACCTGGCGATGCGCGCCACCGAGGCCTGCACCCGGCACGCCCGCGCCCTCTACTCTGCCCACGCCGACCTCCCCGTCCCCGAGGCGCCCCACCTGCGCCTGTGGCACGCCGCCACCCTGCTGCGCGAACACCGCGGCGACGGCCACCTCGCCGCCCTGCTCATCGCCGGCCTGGACCCGCTCGAGGCACTGGTCAGCCACACCGCCACCGGCAAGGGCATGACCCCGAAGTGGCTCAAGGCCAGCCGCGGCTGGGAGCAGTCCGACCTGGACGCCGCGGCCGACCGGCTCCGCGCCCGCGGGATCCTCGACGCGGACGGCGAGCTCACCGAGGAGGGCAAGGCCGTCCGTGAGAGCCTCGAGACCGACACCGACCGCCTCGACGCCGCCCCGTACGAGCACCTCGGCGCGCAGGGCCTGGCCCGCCTCGCGGAACTCGGCGGCGGATTCGTCCTGAAGGCGATGGCCGCCGGAGCCTTCCCGGCGGACCTGCGCGGCAAGGCCTGAGGGACCCCGGGCCGCCCTTACCGCGCCTTGTCACGGCCACCTGCCACAATTGGCAGCCTTCCAGTGCAAACGAAGGCAGGCGGGACCCGATCGTGACGACGTCCATCGAAGGCAGGATCGCCGAGGAGCTCGGCGTACGGGAGCGGCAGGTCAAAGCCGCCGTCGAGCTGCTCGACGGCGGCTCCACCGTGCCGTTCATCGCTCGCTACCGCAAGGAAGCGACCGAGATGCTCGACGACGCGCAGCTGCGCACCCTCGAGGAGCGGCTGCGCTATCTGCGCGAGCTGGAGGACCGGCGCGCCGCGATCCTGGACTCCGTGCGGGAGCAGGGCAAGCTCGACACGGAGCTGGAGGCGCGGATCAACGCCGCCGACACCAAGGCCCGGCTCGAGGACATCTACCTGCCCTTCAAGCCCAAGCGGCGCACCAAGGCGCAGATCGCCCGCGAGGCGGGCCTCGAGCCCCTCGCCGAGGGGCTGCTCGCCGACCCCTCCGTGGAACCGGCCGCCGCGGCCGCAGCGTTCGTCGACGCGGACAAGGGCGTGGCCGACGCCGCCGCGGCCCTGGAGGGCGCCCGCGCCATCCTCACCGAGCGGTTCGCCGAGGACGCCGACCTGATCGGCGAACTGCGCGAACGCATGTGGGGCCGGGGCCGGCTCGCCGCGAAGGTCCGCGAGGGCAAGGAGGAGGCGGGCGCCAAGTTCGCCGACTACTTCGAGTTCGCCGAGCCCTTCACCGCCCTCCCCTCGCACCGTGTCCTCGCGATGCTGCGCGGCGAGAAGGAGGAGGTCCTCGACCTCACGCTGGAGCCGGAGCCGCCGAGCGAGACCCCCGGCCCGTCCACGTACGAGGGCATGGTCGCCCGCCGCTTCGGCATCGCGGACCGCGACCGCCCCGGCGACAAGTGGCTGGCCGACACGGTCCGCTGGGCCTGGCGCACGAAGATCCAGGTGCACCTCGGCATCGACCTGCGGACGCGGCTGCGCGCGGCCGCCGAGGACGAGGCCGTTCGGGTCTTCGCCGCGAACCTGCGCGACCTGCTGCTCGCCGCCCCGGCCGGCACGCGGGCGACGCTCGGCCTGGACCCGGGCTTCCGAACCGGTGTCAAGGTCGCCGTCGTGGACGCCACCGGCAAGGTCGTGGCCACCGACGTCATCTACCCGCACGTGCCCGCCAACAAGTGGGACGAGTCCCTCGCCAAGCTCGCCCGCCTCGCGAAGGAGCACGCGGTCGAGCTGGTCGCCATCGGCAACGGCACGGCCTCCCGCGAGACCGACAAGCTCGCCGGGGAGCTGATCACCCGCCATCCCGAGCTGAAGCTCACCAAGGTGATGGTCTCGGAGGCGGGCGCCTCCGTGTACTCCGCGTCCGCCTTCGCCTCGCAGGAACTCCCGGGCATGGACGTGTCGTTGCGCGGCGCGGTCTCCATCGCCCGCCGCCTCCAGGACCCGCTCGCCGAGCTGGTCAAGATCGACCCGAAGTCGATCGGCGTCGGCCAGTACCAGCACGACCTGTCCGAGGTGAAGCTCTCCCGCTCGCTCGACGCGGTGGTCGAGGACTGTGTGAACGGCGTCGGCGTGGACGTCAACACCGCCTCCGCGCCGTTGCTCTCGCGGGTGTCGGGCATCAGCGGCGGACTCGCCGAGAACATCGTGGCCCACCGCGACGCCAACGGCCCCTTCCGCAGC
This sequence comes from Streptomyces subrutilus, assembly GCF_001746425.1. GTDB lineage: Bacteria > Actinomycetota > Actinomycetes > Streptomycetales > Streptomycetaceae > Streptomyces > Streptomyces subrutilus_A. Next base: position 6,107,750 of record NZ_MEHK01000001.1, read on the forward strand.
CGCAAGGGGCTCAAGGACGTGGCCCGGCTGGGCCCTAAGGCGTACGAGCAGTGCGCGGGCTTCCTGCGCATCCGCGGCGGGGAGGACCCGCTGGACGCCTCCGCGGTGCACCCCGAGGCGTACCCGGTGGTGCGGGCGATGGGCAAGACGGCCGGCGGCGAGGTGGCGGCGCTGATCGGCAACACGGGCGTACTGCGCTCCCTGCGTCCGGAGTCGTTCGTCACCGAGGCCTTCGGCCTGCCCACCGTCACCGACATCCTGCGCGAGCTGGAGAAGCCCGGCCGCGACCCGCGCCCGGCCTTCAAGACCGCCACCTTCAAGGAGGGCGTGGAGAAGATCGGCGACCTGGCCCCCGGCATGATCCTGGAGGGAGTGGTCACCAACGTGGCCGCCTTCGGCGCCTTCATCGACATCGGCGTCCACCAGGACGGGCTGGCGCACGTCTCGGCCCTGTCGAAGACCTTCGTCAAGGACCCCCGGGACGTGGTCAAGCCGGGCGACATCGTCCGCGTGAAGGTCATGGACGTGGACATCCCGCGCAAGCGCATCTCGCTGACCCTGCGGCTGGAGGACGAGGCCGGCGCGGAGCGCGGCGCGGGCGCCCCGGGTCAGGAGCGCCGGGGCGGCGGCCGTCCGCCGCAACAGCGCGGCGGGGGCGGCCAGGGTCAGGGCGGCCAGGGACAGAGCGGCCAGGGCCAGGGCCAGAGCCGGCGCCAGGGCGGCGCCGTGCGCGGTCAGGGCCAGCGGAACGGCAGCGGCGCTTCCGCTTCCGCCCCCGCGCCCGCCAACAGCGCGATGGCCGACGCGCTGCGCCGCGCGGGCCTCACCGGACCCGAGGAGCGCCGCAAGCGGTAGCGGTGACTTGCGGCCACCCCGGCGCGCGAGGATCTCGCGTGCGATGGCCGAATAGGTCCCCCTGTCGGAGACCTGCCTTGCCAACTCGCGTACAAGATCTGTAGGCATGGTGGAACGCCCGTTCGTCACCCAGGCGGACGGGCTTCCGCGTTTCCCCTCAGGACCGCATTTCCCCGAGGCCGCCTTCGAAGGCACAGGACGCCATGCCCATGCCAGCACACGCCTACCGACGCTGCCCGAGAAAGGGTCCGAAGAGGGATCACATGCCCCACCGGCAACTCAGCCTGCGCAAACGGTGCGAGAACATTCTCGGCCAACTGGATCTGACCCATCCGTTCTCCCTCGACGCGCTGTGCAGCCGCATAGCGGAGCAGCGCGGCCGCCCCATCAAACTCCACCCGCTGCCCAAGGAGGCCGCGGAATCGGGCGTGTGCGGACTGTGGGTGGGCACGGCCAGCGTCGACTACGTCTTCTACGAGGCGCAGACCACCCCGCTGCACCGGGAGCACATCGTGCTCCACGAGCTCGGCCACATCCTCTTCGGGCACCATTCCCTGGAGGGGGAGGAGGCCGACGGGCGGGCCCCGGTCGTGCTCAGGCGCACCAACTACACCACCCGCCAGGAGCAGGAGGCGGAGATGCTCGCCAGCATGATCCGCATCCGCACGGCGAACGCCGGCCCGTCGGCGGCCCGCGCCCGGGGCACCCTGGCACGGCTCGAGTCGGCCATGGGCTACGAGCGGGGGAACGATGGCAGCTGACCTCACCGACTTCGGGAACTGGCTCGCCGTTCCCAGCGTGGTGTGCCTGTGGCTCGCGGTCCTGCTCCGCGCCCCGGGCGCCCTGCGCTCCCCGCAGCAGCGCGGCCTGTGGCTGGCCGTGGCGACCGCGGCCGCGGCGATGACCCTGAACCTCCCCGACGTCGTCGCCTACGCGATGGACCGCGGCGCGGGCTACGCGCACAGCATCGGCCTCGTCCGCAACCTCATCGGCGTCTTCTCCGCCGGCGCCGTCCTCTACTTCGTGGCCGCCGCCGCAGGCGGCCGCCGCCTGTGCCTCGTCTCCTGGACCGCCACGGTCGCGTGGCTCGCCTCACTGGTCGCGCTGGACGCGGCGGCGCCCGCGCACGGCACGCACACCATGCCGCCGGTCGGCGACCCGGTGCCCTCCCTCGCGTACTGGCTGGTGCTGATCTCCGCGCACGTCGTCGCCAACACGGTCTGCGTGGCGCTGTGCTGGCGCTACAGCCGCCGCACCGAGAGCCGGGGGCTGGCCGCCGGACTGCGCCTCTTCGGCCTCGGTACCGCGCTCGCCGGCCTGTTCTGGCTCGCCTACCTGCTCAAGGCCCTGTTCGGCAGCACCTGGGCGATGCCCGCCCTGCCGCTCCTGATGAACGTGCACGGGCTGCTGCGGGCCGCCGCGATCCTCGTGCCGACCCTGTTCACCTTCCGCCGGACCGCCTCGGACATCGCCACTGCCTGGCGGCTCTGGCCGCTGTGGCGCGACCTGGTCCAGGCCGTCCCGCACGTGGCCCTGAACAAGCCGCGGGCCGGGCGGATGGTGGAGCTGCTGTGGCCGCCGGTCCCGCGCAACCTGCTCGTCTACCGCAAGGTGATCGAGACGCGCGACGCGATCCTGATCCTCGGCGAGTACGTCGCCCCGGGCGCCCTGGAGGACGCCCGCGGCCGCGTCGCCGGGCGCGGGGTCCCCGAGCAGCGGCGCACCGCCGCCGCGCTGGCCTCCGTACTGCTGGACGCGCGGCGGGCGAAGCTGGCCGGAGCCCCCGGGCAGCAGGGCGAGGCGGCCGGACTGGAGCTGCCCGCCGCCATCCAGACCTCCGCCGAAGGCGGGGACTTGGCGCAGGAGGCCCGGTTCCTCGTCGACGTCGCCCACGAGTACACCCGGGAAGTGAAGCCGTCGTGACCACCGTACTGATCACCGGGGCCAGCGCCGGACTGGGCGCCGCCTTCGCCCGGGCTTTCGCGGCCAAGGGCGCCGACCTGGTCCTCGTGGCCCGCGACAAGGAGCGGCTGGAGCCCCTTGCGCGGGACCTCGGCCGCGAGTTCGGCACGTCCGCCGAGGTGCTGCCCGCCGACCTGCTGGACCCGCAGGACTGCGCGGCGGTCGCCGCTCGCCTCGCCGACCGGGTCCGACCCGTGGACATCCTGGTCAACAACGCGGGCTTCGGACTGCCCGCGCCCTTCCCGTACAGCCCGGTCGAGGACGAGGAGCGGATGCTCGACCTGCTGGTCAAAGTGCCCCTGCGGCTCACCCACGCCGTGCTGCCGGGGCTGCGCGAGCGCCGCCGGGGCGCGGTGGTCAACGTCTCCTCGGTCGCCGGACTGCTGCCGACCGGCACCTACGGAGCGGCCAAGGCCTGGGTCACCGCGTTCAGCGAGTCGCTGCGGGTGGACATGGAGCCGTACGGCGTCCGGGTCCTGGCGGTGGTTCCGGGCTTCACCCGCACCGAGTTCCAGGAACGCGCCGGGATGGACGTCAGCGCCCTGCGCGAGGCGGTCTGGCTGGAGCCGCGGGCCGTGGTCGACCGGGCACTGCGCGATCTCGCGCTGCGCCGCCCGCTCAGCATCACGGGCCGCCGCTACCGGGCCTACGCCCTGGCCGTCCGGCACCTCCCGCGGGCCTTCGTGGCGCGGAAGATGGCTCGCGAGAGGCGCGCTCCGGCCGAGGGCTGACGTCACCGCGGCAGACCGATGCGCGGCCCGGTGACCGGTCCGCGCACGGTGTGCTGTGAAGGGGACGGATCAGCAGCCTCCGCGGCCGCCGTGGCCATGTCCTCCGTAACCGTTGTCGTCGTCGTGGTCCCAGCCGCCGTGTCGCCAGCCGCCGTGGCCACCGTAGTCGTCGTCATCGTCGTGGTCCCAGCCGCCCGTGACGTAGCTGACGGTCTGGGTGGGGGTTGCCGCCGAAGCGGTGCCCGCCGTACCGAGCGCGGCCCCACCGGCCATCAGGAGACCGGCGGCGGAGACCACGAAGAGGCGCTTCGCTCGCTGTGCACGCATGGAGATTCCCTTTCCTTCCACCCGCCCGCACCTCTGGGAGGGACGGCGGAGCGGAACCGCGGCCGCAGAATCGAAAATGCGACGCGGATCGGATACAGGGCCGCTGGAAGTACGGAGGCACAGGTTCGGGCACAGGGGGCCCGGACCCCCACAGGCGTTCCGAAGCAGGCGCGCGTCAGAGGTGCAACCCCTTTTGACGCGGCACTTCGGCCATGGGGGCGTGCTCCGCGGTTGCGGCTCTCAACCACAAAGGCTAGTCGCGCACGAGCCGGTCGGCACCTTGGGAGGAGCAGGACCCGCACCCCGTCGGCTAGAGCTCGGTGACCTTGCCGTCCTCGACCCGCAGGCGGCGGGTCACCGAAACGGCGTCCAGCATGCGGCGGTCGTGGGTGACCAGCAGCAGGGTGCCCTCGTAGGCCTCCAGGGCGGATTCCAACTGCTCGATCGCCGGGAGGTCGAGGTGGTTGGTGGGCTCGTCCAGGACCAGCAGGTTGACCCCGCGGCCCTGGAGCAGGGCCAGGGCGGCCCGGGTGCGCTCGCCCGGTGAGAGGGTGGCCGCCGGGCGCAGCACGTGGGCCGCCTTGAGGCCGAACTTGGCCAGCAGGGTGCGGACTTCGGCCGGCTCGGTGTCCGGGACGGCCGCGCAGAACGCCTCCAGCAGCGGCTCGTCGCCGAGGAACAGGCCGCGGGCCTGGTCGACTTCGCCGATCAGCACGCCCGAACCGAGGGTGGCGGAGCCGGAGTCCGGAGCCACCCGGCCGAGCAGCACGGCCAGCAGGGTCGACTTGCCCGCGCCGTTGGCCCCGGTGATCGCGACCCGGTCCGCCCAGTCGATCTGCAGGCTCGCCGGGCCGAAGGCGAAGTCGCCGCGCTTGACGGCCGCCTCGCGCAGGGTGGCCACCACCGAGCCGGAGCGCGGCGCCGCCGCGATCTCCATGCGCAGGTCCCACTCCTTGCGCGGTTCGTCGACGACCTCCAGCCGCTCGATCGCCCGCTGCGTCTGGCGGGCCTTGGCGGCCTGCTTCTCGCTGGACTCGCCGCGCAGGTTCTTGCCGATCTTGTCGTTGTCGCTCGCCTTGCGGCGGGCGTTGCGCACGCCCTTGTCCATCCAGTTGCGCTGCATCTGCGCCCGGCCCTCCAGGGCCGACTTCTTGCCCGCGTACTCCTCGAACTCCTCGCGGGCGTGGCCGCGGGCGCGCTCGCGCTCCTCCAGGTAGGCGTCGTAGCCGCCGCCGTAGAGGTTGATCTGCTGCTGCGCCAGGTCGAGCTCGAGGACCTTGGTGACGGTCCGGGTCAGGAACTCGCGGTCGTGGCTGATCACGACGGTGCCCGCGCGCAGCCCCGTGACGAACCGCTCCAGCCGCTCCAGACCGTCCAGGTCGAGGTCGTTGGTGGGCTCGTCCAGCAGGAAGACGTCGTAGCGCGAGAGGAGCAGCGAGGCGAGGCCCGCGCGAGCCGCCTGGCCGCCGGACAGCGCCGTCATGGGCAGGTCCAGGCCCACGGTGAGCCCGAGCTCGGCGGCGACCTCCTCGGCCCGCTCGTCGAGATCGGCGCCACCGAGGTTCAGCCACTGGTCCAGCGCCGTCGCGTACGCGTCGTCCGCGCCCGGCGTCCCGTCCACCAGGCCCTGCGTCGCCTCGTCCAGCTCGGCCTGCGCGGCGGCCACACCGGTGCGCCGTGCCAGGAAGTCCCGGACCGACTCGGCGGGCCGGCGCTCCGGCTCCTGCGGGAGGTGGCCGACGGCGGCGGTGGGCGGCGAGAGGCGCAGCTCACCGGTCTCGGGGGTGTCCAGCCCGGCGAGCAGGCGCAGCAGGGTGGACTTCCCGGCGCCGTTCACGCCGACGAGGCCGATGACATCGCCCGGTGCGACGACGAGGTCGAGATCGGCGAACAGCGTGCGCTCGCCGTGGGCGGCGGTGAGCTTCTTGGCGACGAGGGTTGCAGTCATGATGCGCCGATCCTATCCGGGCAGGTGCGGACCGCCGACGTGGCCGGATAGGTGGGAGGCCCGTCATTGCGGCCACCGGGTGCGGCGTCACACCATGAGGCCATGTCGTCGCGAAACGTGCTCGTCGTCCTCTACGACGGGGTGCAGAGCCTGGACGTGACCGGGCCGGTCGAGGTGTTCGCCGCCGCGGCCCGGTTCCCGGGGCGGTCCCCGTACGAGATCCGCACGGTGTCTCCGGGCGGTACGCCGGTCCGTACGAGCAGCGGGCTGACGCTCGTCCCGGACGGGGACCTGGCCGCCGCCCGGCCCGGCCGGGGGACCACCCTGCTCGTGCCCGGCGGCCGGTACACGGCCGACTTCGAGCCGCGGCTCACCGACTGGCTGCGCGCCCACGGGGGTGGCGCGGAGCGGCTGGTGTCCGTGTGCACGGGAGGGCTGCTGCTGGCCGAGGCGGGGCTGCTGGCCGGGCGGCGGGCGACGACGCACTGGTACGCGTGCGAGCAGATGGCCCGGGACTACCCGGACGTGGCGGTGGAGCCGGACCCGATCTACGTGCGGGACGGGCCGGTCTCCACCTCGGCCGGGGTCACGGCGGGGATCGACCTCGCGCTCGCGCTGGTCGAGGAGGACCATGGGCCGGAGGTGGCGCTGACGATCGCCCGGCACCTGGTGGTGTTCCTGCGCAGACCGGGCAACCAGGCCCAGTTCAGCGCGCAGCTGGCGGCGCAGACCGCGCGGCGGGAGCCGCTGCGGGACGTCCAGCAGTGGATCACGGAGCACCCGGACGGCGACCTCGGCGTAGAGGCCCTCGCCGCCCGGGCCCGGCTCTCACCGCGCCACTTCGCCCGTGCCTTCCGGGCGGAGACCGGGGTCACGCCCGGGCGCTACGTCGAGCGGGTGCGGGTGGAGCACGCGCGGCGGCTGCTGGAGGACAGCCGGCAGGGCGTGGCCCAGATATCCCGCGCCTGCGGCTACGGCACGCCGGAGGCCCTGCGCCGCGCCTTCATCAGGACCCTGGGCCAGCCCCCCGCCGAGTACCGCCGCCGCTTCGGCCCGTGACCGCGGCCGCGACCGGGCCGTTCGGACCCGCACCCGTACAGGGCCGTCGCACCGACGCCGCCCGCACCGATCCGCGGTACCGACGCCCGCCCGTACCGAACCGCCGTGTAGACCGCCGTACCGAACCGCCGTGCAGACCCCCGCACCGAACCGCCGTACCGATCAGCCGCCCCCGGCCGGGGACCGGCACCGCCCCACCGCTCCGGAGGAGCCATGCAGATCGCCGTACTGCTCTACGACCGCTTCACCGCCCTCGACGCCATCGGGCCCTTCGACACGCTCGGCCGGCTCCAGGAGGCCGAGACGGTGTTCGTGTCCGAGCGCCCCGGGCCCGTGCGCACCGACAACGGGTCGCTGGCGCTCGTCGCCGACAAGGCCCTGCACGAGGTGACCCGGCCCGACATCGTCCTCGTGCCCGGCGGACCGCACCCCGAGCTGGAGATGGAGAACCCCGCCGTGCTGCGGTGGCTGCGGGACGTCGACGCGACCACCACCTGGACGACCTCCGTCTGCACCGGCTCCCTGCTGCTGGCCGCCGCCGGGCTGCTCGACGGGCGGCGGGCCGCCGGCCACTGGCTGTACCTGGACCAGCTGCCGCGGTTCGGGGCGGAGCCCACCGGGGAGCGGGTGGTGTTCGACGGGAAGTACGTCACCGCGGCGGGCGTCTCCGCCGGGATCGACATGGGCCTCACCCTGCTCGGCAGGATCGCCGGTGACGAGTTCGCCCAGACCGTGCAGCTGATGACCGAGTACGACCCCCAGCCGCCCTACGACGCCGGTTCCCCGGCCAAGGCTCCGGCCGAGCTCGTCGCGCGGCTGCGGGCGGTCAATCCGCTGTAGGCCAGCGGAAGACGGGCGCCCGGCGCTCGAGGAACGCGGCGACGCCCTCGGCGGTGTCGCCGCTTCCGGCCGCCTGCGCCGCCCAGTGGGCGTCCCGGCCGGTGCGCCCGTCCGCGAACTCCTTGGCCGCCGCCTGCGTCAGCTGCGACCGGGAGACGAGGATCCGGGTGAACTCGGCCACCCGCTTGTCCAGTTGGCCCGCCGGCAGCAGCTCGTCCAGGAAGCCGGTGCGCAGCGCCCGGTCCGCGTCGATCAACTCCGCCGAGAAGAGCAGGTACTTGGCGGCGGCCGGGCCGACCAGCCGGGCCAGCCGCCTGGTCGAGGAGGCCGGGTAGACGATGCCGAGCTTCGCCGGGGTGACCCCGAAGGAGGCCCCCTCCTCCGCGAACCGCAGATCGCAGGCGCCCGCCAGCTGGCTCCCGCCGCCCACGCAGAACCCGCGGATCGCGGCGAGCGTCGGCTTGGGGAAGGCGGCCAGCGCCTCCTCCGCCGCCACGGCGAGCGCCTGCGGGTCCTCGTCCCCGGTCAGCGAGGAGATGTCCGCGCCCGCGCAGAAGGTCGATCCCGCCCCGGTCAGGACGAGCACCCGGACGGCCGGATCGGCCGCCGGCCCTGCCAGCAGCTCCGGCAGGGCCCGCCACATGTCGGCCGTCATGGCGTTGCGCTTGGCGGGGTGCGAGATGACGACGGTGGCGACCCCGTCGGCGATGGTGTAGCGGAGGGCTGCGTCCCGGGCTGCGTCCATGCGCCGGATGCTATCCGGGTGTGTCCTGCCTATGATCAAGGGGTCCGTCCGGGGGGTGCGAGGAGGTGGCACGTCCATGGACGCAGACCGTACCGAGGGCAGGCGCCGGGAGCCGCAGCGGGAGAACAAGCAGCTCAGCCGCAGTTTCGGGCTGCTCGCCGCGCTCGGGGTGATCCTCGTGCTGGCCGGCCTGGTGGGTCTGGTCTACGCCGGCGTGGCCACCCTGACCTCGATGTTCCTCTTCGGCTGGCTGCTGCTGATCGGCGGTCTGGTGGGGCTGCTGCAGGCGGTCCAGTCCCGCAAGAGCAACTACTTCTGGCTCGCCGTCATCGTCGCCGCCGTCAACCTGGCGGCCGGCTTCGTCATCCTGCGCCGGCCCGAGGCGAGTGCCGAGGCGCTGACCATGTTCGCCGCGCTGCTCTTCCTCACCGGCGGGCTGTTCCGGCTCGCCGGCGCCCTGGTGGTGCGCGGGGCGAACTTCGGGCTCTCGCTCGTCCAGGGCGCCTTCGGGGTCCTGCTGGGCATCCTGATCCTGTCGAGCTGGCCCGGGAGCAGCCGCTACGTGATCGGAGCGTTCTTCTCCCTCGCCCTCCTGTTCGACGGCCTGAGCCTGATCGCCGTGGGCGTGGGCGCCCGGCGCATCCTGGGGTTGGTCAGCGACGACGCGGCCGAGCCGGGGTCCGGCGCCGCGGACAGGGCCGCGGTGGCGGCCGAGAAGCGTCGCGCAGAAGATCAGGAACAGTCGAACAACTGACTCTGTCATGCGCCATTGGTCAGAAAGTGTCCGATAGGCGCTGACTTATGGTCAGCGGCGCGGCCCGGATCAGGCTGTTCCCCACTCTTGACGCGTGGAGACGATCGAGCGCGAAGACGGGGGACGGAAGATGGATGTCAGCGGGAACGTCCCGCCAGCCCGGGAGGCGGAGCCAGAGGCTCCGGCCGACCCCCTCGCGTACGAGGGAGTGTGGAGGTTCACTGCTCCCGCAGTAGAAGAATCCGTTCCGCAGGCGCGCCGCGCCGTGCGGGACCTGCTCGGGCGGCAGGGGGTGGCGGGCCGGCAGGACCTCGTGTACTCCCTGCTGCTGATCGTCTCCGAGCTCGTGACGAACTCGGTCCGGCACGCCGCCCTGCTCTCCCCGGAGGTGGCCGTCGAGGTCGCCATCGGCCCGGAGTGGGTACGGGTGGCCGTCGAGGACAACCACCCGTACCGCCCCAAGGCGCTGGAGGCCGATTTCGGGCAGACCGGCGGCCGGGGGCTGCTCCTGGTACGGGAGGTCACACGGGAAGCCGGCGGTGTCTGCGACGTCGAGCACACGTCCACGGGCGGCAAGGTGATCTGGGCGGCCCTGCCGCTCACGGCCCCGGCCGCCCCCGCCACTCCCGTGGTGTGAACCGTCCGGGCCGGGCTACCAGCCCGCGACGTCACCGGTCAGCTCGCGGATCGCGGGCCGTGCCGCGTCCAGGACCGTCATGAACCAGGCCGAGAACGGCACTTCGGCGTGCCGCTTCGCCAGCTCCTCGGCGGTGACGAAGGCGGTGTCCCCGACCTCCTCCGGATCCGGCCGCGGAGCCGTCTGGGCCAGTCCCACGAAAAGGTGGTTGAACTCCTGCTCCACCAGGCCCGACGCGGGGTCCGGGTGGTTGTAGCGGACCGTCCCCGCCTCCGCGAGCAGCGAGGGCGACAGCCCCAGCTCCTCGTGGGTGCGCCGGGCCGCGGCCGCGAACGGCGACTCCCCGGGGTAGGGGTGGCCGCAGCAGGTGTTCGACCAGACGCCGGGGGAGTGGTACTTCCCGAGGGCCCGCTGCTGGAGCAGCAGGCGGCCCTTCTCGTCGAAGAGGAACACGGAGAACGCCCGGTGCAACTGCCCGGGTGCCTGATGAGCGGAGAGCTTCTCCGCCGTGCCGATGGTGTTGCCGGACTCGTCGACCAGTTCGAGCATGATCGGTTCTTGAGTACCGGTGCCGTTGGTCGCGCTGTTCGCGGCGGTGGCTGGTGGTGTCGGCATACCCATCCTTCGCTTCGGACTCCGGCCTTCAGTCTGCCGTACAAAAGCGGCTTGTCCCCACTTCGGAGATCCGCGCATGTCTGCCCCCCATCGCGTGATAAGCGACGGGGGGCAGATCACTTCGCCACCCGCGACCGAGGTGTCAGACCCCGAACGGCGCCGGGTACCGGATCGTGCCGGCGGGCACCGGAACGGAATCGTCCAGTACCAGCGCCATCATGGCCTCGTCCGGAACCTCGAAGGGCGCCCGGATCCCGAAGCGCGAAGCCGGTACGAAACCGAAGCGCGGGTAGTACTCCGGGTGGCCCAGCACCAGGACCAGGGACTCCCCGCGCGCCTTGGCCGCCGCGAGCACGGCCCGGACCACCGAGCTGCCCGCGCCCGAGCGCTGGTGCGCCGGATCGGCGGCCACCGGGGCGAGCGCGAGCGCCCGCGCCCCGTCCACGTGGCACACGGTGAGCAGCGCGTGCGACGCCACCGAGCCGTCCGGGCCTTCGGCCACGTACGACAGCCCGGGCACCCAGGCGTCGTCCGCGCGCAGCGCGTCCACCAGATCCGCCTCCAGCGGGGTCTCGAAGGCCGCCAGGTTGACGGCCCGTACGGCGGCCGCGTCGGCCGGGGTCTCCGGCCGGGCGGGCCAGGCACCGCCGTCCCCGGCGGTCACCGGGCGCAGGACGTAGCCCGTGTACCCGTACTCGTGGCCGTGCCGGGCGCGCAGGGCGAGCTCCTCGCGGGCGCCGGCCAGGGCGGCCGCCATCGCCGGCCCGGCACCGCCGGCGTGGGCCGCGACCCGCTCGGCGAGCGGGCCGTAGTACTCGGCCCAGTCCGAGTCGGGCAGGTCGTGCACGCCGAGCACCCGGTACCCGGCGGCCTGGGCCGCCGCGAGGTTGCCGGCGGTGGTGCGCAGCGGGTACTGCTCGTCCCAGAAGGCGCGGGCGCCGGCGGACGGCTCCTCGACGGTCCACTGGCACTCGGTCAGCACCAGGGTGCCGCCGGGGGCGAGCAGCCGCTTCCACCGCGCGAGCGCGGTGTCGAAGCCGATGACGTAGGCGGAACCCTCCGCCCAGACGAGGTCGAAGGAGCCGTCGGCGAAGCCGTCGGAGGCTTCCCGCAGTGCGCCCATGTCCGCCCTGACGGTGCGGATCCGGTCGCCGAGCCCGCGGGCCCCGGCGGCCGCGCGGAGCTCCTCGAGGAACGGTGCGTGCAGGTCGACGGCGGTCACCTCGGCGCCGTGCTCACCGGCTTCCGCGGCGAGCAGCAGGGCGCTGCGGCCCGGACCGCAGCCCAGGTCGAGGACGCGCGGCCGCTCGGGCAGCGGTCCGCAGAGGGAGAGCAGGCGCCGGGTGCTCGCGTCGGAACCGGGGCCCTGCCGGGGCAGGCCGTGGTGCAGCGCGAAGAAGGCGTGCTCGAAGCTGTTGATGTTGTCGGTCAACGTGAACCCTTGAAACAGGGGGCACCGGCCGACGGGGCCGTTCAGCGAGTGTGATCAGGCCCGGCCGGTCGCCCGGGGGGAAAGGGGGATGTACCGGAGTTCGCTGCGCGAGGCCGCGACCACTGCGACGGTCATCAACCCACCTCTTTCCACTCGACACGATCAGGGGCCGGTCCACCGTAACATCCGCGCGTTTGTGGTACCGCGCGTGATCGTCAATGATGATCACGCCCCGGCCCGGGAGCCGGGGATGTCGGGCTTATCGGGGCGTAAACGGGTGATGAACCCCTGCTTCCATTCATCCGATAGCCTCTGCCGACGTGCCGCCGCCCCATGAGGCGCCCGTCCGGAGCCAGTCCGGACTTCGTTACAAGGAGTGAGTTCGTCTGCCGACCGTCATCCTCACCGGCCTGCCGGTCCCCGGATCACCGCTCGCCGACGAGCTGCGCTCCCTCGGGTTCGAGGTCCGCCCCGCCGCCGGTCCGCAGGACGCCGCCGCCGCCCTGGCCGCCGTACCCGCGGACCAGCGCGTGGCCGTCGTGGACAGCGCCTTCGTCGGGCACGTGCACACGCTGCGCCTCGCGCTGACCGACCCCCGCTTCGACGCCTGCGCGGTCACCGGCGCCCTCACCGTCCAGCCCGGCGCCCGCGGGGCGCTCGACAAGGCCGCCGCCGCCCCGGGCGACGGCGCGGGCCCCTACGCCGACCGGCTCGCCGCCGCGGTCGAGGCCTCCGGCACGGCCGTCCGGCGCCCCGAGCTCGGCACCCTCGTCGCCGCCGTCCCCGCCACCGCGGCGGACCGGGACGCGGCCGTGGCCGCCGTCGCCGCCGTCGACGACGAGGCCGTCCGCCTGCGGACCGCCGTGAAGTCCCGCGACGGCTTCTTCACCACCTTCTTCATCAGCCCGTACTCGCGCTACATCGCCCGCTGGTGCGCGCGCCGCGGCCTGACCCCGAACCAGGTCACCACCGCCTCGCTGGTCACCGCGCTGATCGCGGCCGGCTGCGCCGCCACCGGCGACCGCTGGGGCTACGTCGCGGCCGGGGTGCTGCTCCTCCTCTCCTTCGTCCTGGACTGCACCGACGGGCAGCTCGCCCGCTACTCCCTCCAGTACTCGACGATGGGCGCCTGGCTCGACGCGACCTTCGACCGCGCCAAGGAGTACGCCTTCTACGCGGGCCTGGCCCTCGGGGCGGCCCGGCACGGCGACGACGTCTGGGCGCTCGCGCTCGGCGCGATGATCCTCATGACCTGCCGGCACGTGGTGGACTTCTCCTTCAACGAGGCCAACCACGACGCGACGGCCAACACGAGCCCCACGGCCGCCCTCTCCGACCGGCTCGACAGCGTCGGCTGGACCGTCTGGGTCCGCCGGATGATCATCCTGCCGATCGGCGAGCGCTGGGCGATGATCGCGGTCCTGACCGCCGTCACCACCCCCCGCATCGTCTTCTACGCCCTGCTCGCCGGCTGCGCCTTCGGTGCGCTCTACACCACCGCCGGCCGGGTCCTGCGCTCCCTGACCCGCAAGGCGACCCGTACCGACCGGGCCGCCCGCGCCCTGGCCGACCTGGCCGACACCGGCCCGCTGGGCGAGCTGGTCGCCGGAACCCTGCGCCGGCTGCCCACCTACACCGCGCCCGCCCTCCTGGCGAGCGGGGCCGGCGGCGCGGCCGCGCTGCTCGCCGCCGCCTACCTGCTGCCGTTCGGCTCCCCGCTGCTGCTCGTCTTCGCCGGCCTGTACGCGCTGACCGCCGGAGCCGCCGTCGCGCAGCCGCTGAAGGCGCCACTGGACTGGCTGCTGCCGCCGCTGTTCCGCGCCGCCGAATACGGCACGATCCTCATCCTGGCCGCCAAGGCGGACGTCCCCGGGGCCCTTCCCGCGGCATTCGGACTGGTCGCGGCGGTCGCCTACCATCACTACGACACGGTGTACCGCATTCGCGGCGGCACCGGCGCGCCCCCGCACTGGCTGGTGCGGACGATCGGCGGCCACGAGGGCCGGGTCCTGGTGACCACGGTGCTGGCCGCCGTCCTCGCGACGCGCGCCTCGGACTTCCCCGTCGCGCTCACGGCCATGGCCGTGGCCGTGGCACTCGTGGTGCTCGTGGAGAGCATCCGCTTCTGGGTCTCCTCCGGAGCACCCGCCGTACATGACGAAGGAGAACCAGCATGATCGGCCTTGTACTCGCTGCCGGTGCCGGACGCCGTCTGCGTCCTTACACCGACACCCTGCCCAAGGCCCTCGTGCCCGTCGGCCCCGAAGGCCGGGAGGACAGCCTCACCGTCCTCGACCTGACCCTGGGCAACTTCGCCGAGGTCGGCCTCACCGAGGTCGCCATCGTCGTCGGCTACCGCAAGGAGGCCGTCTACGAGCGCCGCGAGGCCCTGGAGGCCAAGTACGGCGTCAAGATCACGCTGATCGACAACGACAAGGCCGAGGAGTGGAACAACGCCTACTCCCTGTGGTGCGCGCGTGAGGTCCTGCGCCAGGGCGTGATCCTCGCCAACGGCGACACCGTCCACCCGGTCTCCGTCGAGAAGACCCTGCTCGCCGCCCGCGGCAACGGCCAGAAGATCATCCTCGCCCTCGACACGGTCAAGAACCTGGCCGACGAGGAGATGAAGGTGGTCACCGCCGAGGGCCAGGGCGTCCGCAAGATCACCAAGCTGATGGACCCGGCCGACGCGACGGGCGAGTACATCGGTGTCACCCTCATCGAGGCCGAGGCCGCCGAGCAGCTGGCCGAGGCCCTGAAGACCACCTTCGAGCGCGACCCCGACCTCTACTACGAGGACGGCTACCAGCAGCTCGTGAACGACGGCTTCACCATCGACGTGGCTCCCATCGGCGACGTCAAGTGGGTCGAGATCGACAACCACGACGACCTCGCCAAGGGCCGGACGATCGCATGCCAGTACTGACGAGGCTCATCCCCTCGCCCGTCGTCGTCGACATCGCCAGCGGAGCGATGGACGACCTGGCCGGCCTCCTGGCCGACCAGCGGATCTCCGCCTCCGGAAAGCTGGCGATCGCGATCAGCGGGGGCTCGGGCGTGGCGCTGCGCGCCAAGCTGGAGCCCGTGCTGCCGCACGCCGACTGGTACGCCGTCGTCGACGGCACCATCGACTCCGCGGTCAAGCTGGCCGACGACATAAAGGGCCGCCGCTACGACGCCGTCGTGGGCCTGGGCGGCGGCAAGATCATCGACGTGGCGAAGTACGCCGCGGCGCGGGTCGGGCTGCCCATGGTGGCCGTCGCCACCAACCTCTCGCACGACGGCATCTGCTCGCCGGTGTCCATCCTGGACAACGACAACGGCCGCGGCTCCTACGGTGTGCCGACGCCCATCGCCATGGTGATCGACCTCGACGTGATCAAGGAAGCCCCGGTGCGGTTCATCCGCGCGGGCGTCGGCGACGCGATCTCCAACATCTCGGCGGTCGCCGACTGGGAGCTCTCGCACGAGATCACCGGCGAGCCCGTGGACGGCCTGGCCGCCGCCATGGCCCGTACCGCGGGCCAGTCGGTCCTGCGCCACCCCGGCGGATGCGGCGACGACGAGTTCCTCACCGTGCTCTCCGAGGGCCTGGTGCTGACCGGCATCGCCATGTCGATCAGCGGCGACACCCGCCCCGCCTCCGGCGCCTGCCACGAGATCAGCCACGCCTTCGACCTGCTCTACCCGGGGCGCTCCGCACTCCACGGCGAGCAGGTCGGCATCGGCGCCGCCTTCGCGATGCACCTGCGCGGGGCCGGCGAGCTGTCCGGGCTCTTCATCGAGGTGCTGCGCCGGCACGGCCTGCCGGTGACCCCCGAGGAGATCGGCTTCAGCATCGACGAGTTCGTCACGGCCGTCGAGTACGCCCCGCAGACCCGCCCGGGACGCTTCACGATCCTGGAGCACCTCAACCTGTCCGCCGCCGAGATCAGGGACGCTTACGCCGACTATGCCAAGACCATCCGTAGCTGAACTCCGGCCCGTCGTTCACCCGGCGGGCGTGAAGGACCGGGTCAGCGGCGAGCACTGGGGCGGCCGCCTCTACATGCGCGAGATCTCCCTGCGCATCACCCGCTACCTGGTCACCACCAAGGTCACGCCGAACCAGCTGACCTACCTGATGACGCTCGCCGGCGTCCTCGCCGCCCCGGCCCTGCTGGTGCCGGGCATCTGGGGCGCCGTCCTCGGCGTGGTCGCGGTCCAGCTCTACCTGCTGCTCGACTGCGTCGACGGCGAGGTCGCCCGCTGGAAGAAGCAGTTCTCGCTGTCCGGCGTGTACCTGGACCGGGTCGGCGCGTACCTGTGCGACGCGGCGGTGCTCGTCGGCTTCGGCCTGCGCGCCGCGGACCTGTGGGGCGGCGGCCGCGTCGACTGGCTGTGGGCCTTCCTGGGCACCCTGGCCGCGCTCGGCGCGATCCTGATCAAGGCCGAGACCGACCTGGTCGGCGTCGCCCGCCACCAGGCGGGCAAGCCCGTGGTCAAGGACGCCGCCGCCGAGCCGCGCTCGTCCGGCATGGCGCTCGCCCGCCGGGCCGCCGCCGCGCTCAAGTTCCACCGCCTCGTCCTCGGCATCGAGGCGTCCCTGCTCATCCTGGTGCTGGCCGTCGCGGACCAGATCCGCGGCGACCTGTTCTACTCCCGGGTCGGCGTGGCCGTCCTCGCCGCCATCGCGCTGCTCCAGACCGTGCTGCACCTGGTGTCGATCCTGGCCTCCAGCAGGCTCAAGTGAGTACGCCGATGCGGCTGGGCGCCGTGATCATCACCATGGGCAACCGCCCGGACGAGCTGAAGGCACTGCTCGACTCGGTCGCCCGGCAGGACGGCGACCCCGTCGAGGTGGTCGTGGTGGGCCAGGGCGTGCGGGTCACGGACCTGACGGACCTGCCGCCGGGCGTCCGCACCGTCGACCTCCCCGAGAACCTGGGCATCCCAGGCGGACGCAACGTCGGGATCGAGGCCTTCGGCCCCGGCGGCAGCGAGGTCGACGCCCTGCTCTTCCTGGACGACGACGGCCTGCTGGAGCGCACCGACACCGCCGAGCTGTGCCGGCAGGCCTTCGCGGAGGACCCGGAGCTCGGCATCGTCAGCTTCCGGATCGCGGACCCTGAGACCGGTATCACGCAGCGCCGGCACGTGCCGCGGCTGCGCGCCTCGGATCCGATGCGCTCCTCCCGGGTGACCACCTTCCTGGGCGGCGCCAACGCCGTCCGCACCAAGGTGTTCGAGCAGGTCGGGCCGCTGCCGGGGGAGTTCTTCTACGCACACGAGGAGACCGACCTGGCCTGGCGGGCCCTCGACGCGGGGTGGCTGATCGACTACCGCGCGGACATGGTGCTGCTGCACCCGACCACCGCCCCCTCCCGGCACGCGGTCTACCACCGTATGGTGGCTCGTAACCGGGTGTGGCTCGCGCGCCGCAACCTGCCCGCCCCGCTGGTCCCGGTCTACCTGGGCGTCTGGCTCCTGCTGACGCTCCTGCGCAGGCCGTCCGTGCCCGCGCTCAAGGCCTGGTTCGGCGGATTCAGGGAGGGGTGGACCACTCCCTGCGGTCCCCGCCGCCCGATGAGATGGCGTACGGTCTGGCGGTTGACCCGGCTGGGTCGACCTCCTGTCATCTGACGAGCCCGCGTCTGGGAACATGGCGCGATCACGGGCCTCGCGCCACCAGCCTGATGCCCCTCCTGCCGCATCTTGAAGACGAAAGTTTCAACTTGTGAGTGACACAACCCACGACGGCGCCCTCGCCACGAGCAGGCCGCCGTCCGAAGACGCGGGGCTGAGCCCCGCGGAGCTCGCCAGGAAGTACGGCCTCTCCGTCAGCGGCGCCCGGCCGGGTCTGGTCGAGTACGTGCGGCAGCTCTGGGGCCGGCGCCACTTCGTCATGGCCTTCTCGCGGGCCAGGCTGGTCGCGCAGTACAGCCAGGCGAAGCTCGGCCAGGTCTGGCAGGTGGCGACCCCACTGCTGAACGCGGCCGTGTACTGGCTGATCTTCGGCCTGATCCTCGGCGCGGGCCGGGAGATGCCCAAGGGCGTCTACGTCCCCTTCCTGATGATGGGCATCTTCGTCTTCACCTTCACCCAGAGCTCGGTGATGGCGGGCGTCCGGGCGATCTCCGGCAACCTCGGCCTGGTGCGGGCGCTGCACTTCCCGCGCGCCGCACTGCCGGTGTCCTTCTCGCTGCAGCAGCTCCAGCAGCTGATGTACTCGATGGTCGTCGTCTTCGTCATCGCGGTCAGCTTCGGCAACTACCCGCGCCTGTCCTGGCTGCTGGTGATCCCGACGCTGGCGCTGCAGTTCCTCTTCAACACCGGCCTCGCCATGATCTTCGCGCGGATGGGCTCCAAGACCCCCGACCTGGCGCAGCTGATGCCGTTCGTCATGCGCACCTGGATGTACGCCTCCGGCGTCATGTTCCCGATCGGGATCTACCTCAAGGACCAGCCGCAGTGGATCAGCGACGTCCTGCTGTGGAACCCGGTGGCGATCTACATGGACCTCATCCGGTTCGCCCTGATCGACGACTACGGCAGCAGCAACCTGCCTCCCCACGTCTGGCTGTTCGCCGTGGGCTGGGCCGCGGTGATCGGCATCGGCGGGTTCGTGTACTTCTGGAAGGCTGAGGAGCGTTACGGCCGTGGCTGACAGTACCCAGGGGCGCGTCCCCACCGTGATCGCGGACGATGTCCACATCGTCTACCGCGTCAACACCGGCAGCGCCGGCAAGGGCGCCGCCACCGCGGCGCTCAGCAAGATGATCCGCCGGGGCAAGGGCGACGCGCCGGGCGTGCGCCGGGTCCATGCCGTGCGCGGGGTCACCTTCACCGCGTACCGGGGCGAGGCGATCGGCCTCATCGGCTCGAACGGCTCCGGCAAGTCGACCCTGCTGCGCGCCATCGCGGGCCTGCTGCCCTGCGAGGCCGGCAAGGTCTACACCGACGGCCAGCCCTCGCTCCTGGGCGTCAACGCGGCTCTGATGAACGACCTGACCGGCGAGCGCAACATCGTCCTCGGCGGTCTCGCGATGGGCATGAGCCGCGAGCAGATCAGGGAGCGCTACCAGGGGATCGTCGACTTCTCGGGCATCAACGAGAAGGGCGACTTCATCTCCCTGCCGATGCGCACCTACTCCTCCGGCATGGCGGCGCGTCTGCGCTTCTCCATCGCCGCGGCCAAGGACCACGACGTCCTGATGATCGACGAAGCCCTGGCCACCGGTGACCGCGCCTTCCAGAAGCGCTCGGAGGACCGCATCCGCGAACTGCGGGAGAAGGCCGGCACCGTCTTCCTGGTGAGCCACAACAACAAGTCCATCCGCGACACCTGCGACCGGGTGCTGTGGCTGGAAAAGGGCGAGCTCCTGATGGACGGCCCCACCGAAGAGGTCGTCTCGGCATACGAGAAGGCGTCCAACGGCTGACGGCCGCAGCCCCGGCCGCACCGCCGAGGCCCCCGCCGCTCAGCGCGGCGGGGGCCTCGGCGTGTCGCGGCATTTCCCACCGCTGCCGGGTGGTGACATTCGGCGGCGACATTCGATGCCGGGGCGAATACCCCAGCGGTCCTCGAGGCGTTGTACAGCGTAAGCTGAGGCAGTCCTGAATCGCGGCAAGAGGGGACGATTCACCGCAGGTGAACGGCCTGGCGCACCCCGGGGAAACCCGGGCGGCGTGTCCGAAATAGGATGCATTGGGTCGGCAGTGTAGAACGGGAGATGTGACGGCAATGGCTAGCGGAATTCTCCGGCCCCCGGGCGCGACGGCCGTCCCCGCCCCGGGCGGCGGGCGGTGACCCCGGGGGATCGCATCCGCCCACTGCCCGACACGGTCCACGTACGCGCCACCCTCGGCAAGGCCGCCGCGGAGAACTTCCCCGTGGCCCCCGCGTTCCTGCCCCGCGCCTGGCGGGAGGGCCTGATGGCGGTCTACGGCTACGCCCGACTCGTCGACGACATCGGTGACGGAGACCTGGCCCCCGGCGGACGCGACGCCGTGCTCCTCGGCCTCGGCCCGGCCGCGGTGGACGACCGGCTCGCCCTGCTCGACGCCTTCGAAGCCGACCTGTGGCGCG
This sequence comes from Streptomyces subrutilus, assembly GCF_001746425.1. Lineage (GTDB taxonomy): Bacteria > Actinomycetota > Actinomycetes > Streptomycetales > Streptomycetaceae > Streptomyces > Streptomyces subrutilus_A. The sequence goes on from NZ_MEHK01000001.1 coordinate 6,127,723, forward strand.
TTTTCGGCGGTACCGACGGCCCGCCGCGCCACCCGCTGATGCGGGCCCTGCGGCCCGTGGTCCGCGCCCACCGGCTCACCCCCGAGCCGTTCCTCGGGCTCATCGAGGCCAACCGCCAGGACCAGCGGGTCGCGCGCTACGAGACGTACGGGGACCTCCTCGCCTACTGCGAGCTGTCCGCCAACCCCGTGGGCCGCCTCGTGCTCTCCCTCACCGGCACCTCCACCCCCGAGCGGATCCGCCGCTCCGACGCGATCTGCACGGCCCTGCAGATCGCCGAGCACCTCCAGGACGTCACCGAGGACCTCGCCCGGGACCGGATCTACCTGCCCGCCGAGGACATGCGGCGCTTCCACGTCGCCGAGCCCGACCTCAAGGCGCCGTCCGCCGGCGCCTCCGTGCGCTCCCTGATCGCCTACGAAGCCGAACGCGCGCGGCAGCTGCTGGATGAGGGCACCCCCCTCGTGGGTAGCGTCCACGGCCGGCTCCGGCTGCTGCTCGCGGGCTTCGTGGGAGGGGGGCGCGCCGCCCTCGGAGCCGTCACCGCCGCCGGCTTCGACGTCCTGCCCGGCCCACCCAAGCCCACCAAGAGCGGCCTGATCCGCGAGGTGGCCGCCGTCCTGCGCACTGCGCCGAGAAAGGGGTGAGCCCGACCGTGGAGGGCCCCACACACGTGTCCGCGCCGGTCCTGGCGGCCTACGGCTACTGCGAGGCCGTCACCGGATCGCAGGCGCGCAACTTCGCGTACGGCATCCGGCTGCTGCCCGCCGACAAGCGGCAGGCGATGTCCGCGCTGTACGCCTTCTCCCGGCGGGTCGACGACATCGGCGACGGCGCGCTGGCGCCCGAGGCGAAGCTGGTGCGGCTGGAGGAGACCCGCGCCCTGCTCGGGCGGATCCGCGCCGAAGAGGTCGACGAGGACGACACCGACCCCGTCGCCGTCGCCCTCGCGCACGCCGCGCGCCGCTTCCCCATCCCGCTCGGCGGCCTCGACGAGCTCATCGACGGCGTCCTGATGGACGTGCGCGGCGAGACGTACGAGACCTGGGACGACCTCAAGGCCTACTGCCGGTGCGTCGCCGGGGCCATCGGGCGGCTCTCGCTCGGCGTGTTCGGCACCGCCCCGGGTGCCGCGGACTCCGCACGCGCCGCCGAGTACGCCGACACGCTCGGCCTCGCCCTGCAACTCACCAACATCCTCAGGGACGTTCGCGAGGACGCCGCCAACGGGCGCACCTACCTGCCCGCCGAGGACCTGGCCAAGTTCGGCTGCTCCGAGGGCTTCCACGCGGACCGGGCCCCCCGGGGATCCGACTTCGCCGGGCTCGTCCACCACGAAGTGCGGCGCGCCCGGGCGCTGTTCGCCGAGGGCTACCGGCTGCTGCCGATGCTCGACCGGCGCAGCGGCGCCTGCGTGGCCGCCATGGCCGGCATCTACCGCCGCCTCCTCGAACGCATCGAGCGGGAGCCGGAGGCGGTCCTGCGCGGCCGCGTCTCGCTGCCGCCGCACGAGAAGGCGTACGTCGCCGTGCGCGGCCTCTCAGGCCTCGACGCCCGGACCATCTCCCGCCAGAGCACCCGGAGGCGCACCTGATGCCCCCGACCACCCACTCCCCGTCCGGTCCGGGCCCGGCCGCGGCCCGGCGCCCGGGCGCCGGGCGCGCCGCCGTCCGGCCCGCGCCTGCGGCCGAGCCGCCCACGGTTTCCGCCGGGCGCCGTGGCGCGTACCGCGCCGCCGTCCGGCCCGCGCCCCCGGCCCGGGCAACCTCCCGGCCGGCGGGCGCGTCTGTCCCGGCGGGCTTCGCGGGCGGGGCCTGGGCGCCGGGCGCGCGGCAGCCGTACCGGGCCGGCCGGTGCGGGGGCGCGGCGGACTCGGGTGTGAGGGGTACCGCGCCGCGGCGGTGGACGGCCGTCGCGGCGGGCACGGACAGGACGGGAGAGGGCGCATGAGCGACAGCGACCAGCGGGCCGTCGTCGTCGGCGGAGGGCTCGCCGGGGTCACGGCCGCGCTCGAACTGGCCGACGCCGGACTCCGGGTGACCCTGCTCGAAGGCCGCCCGCGCCTCGGCGGGCTGGCGTTCTCCTTCAAGCGCGGCGAACTCACCGTGGACAACGGCCAGCACGTCTACCTGCGCTGCTGCACCGCCTACCGGTGGTTCCTCGACCGTGTTGACGGAGCAGCCCTCGCGCCGCTGCAGGACCGGCTCGACGTACCCGTCCTCGACGTCGCCCACGCCAAGGGACCACGCCTCGGCCGCCTGCGCCGCAGCGCCCTGCCCGTCCCCCTGCACCTGGCCGGCTCGCTGGCCCGCTACCCGCACCTGTCCCTCGCCGAACGCGCGAGCGTCGGCCGCGCCGCCCTCGCGCTGCGCCGCCTCGACCCCGCCGACCCGGCGCTGGACGGCCTGGACTTCGCGACCTGGCTCGGCCGCTACGGCCAGTCCCCCCGGACCATCGAGGCCCTGTGGGACCTCGTCGGCATCGCGACCCTCAACGCCACCGCCGAGAACTCCTCCCTCGGTCTGGCCGCCATGGTCTTCAAGACCGGGCTGCTCTCCGAGAACGGCGCCGCCGACATCGGCTGGGCCCGCGTGCCGCTCGGCGACCTGCACGACACCCTCGCCCGCAAGGCACTCGACGCGGCCGGCGTGCGCACCGGGCTGCGCACCCGGGTCACCGCCATCTCCCGTACGCCCGAAGGGACTTGGCGGGTCGACACCGAGGACGAGTCCCTCGACGCGGGCACCGTCGTCCTCGCCGTCCCGCAGCGCGAGGCGCACGGACTGCTCCCGGCCGGAGCACTCGCCGACCCCGACAAACTGCTCGACATCGGCACCGCGCCCATCCTCAACGTCCACGTCGTGTACGACCGCAAGGTCCTCAAGCAGCCGTTCTTCGCGGCGCTCGGCTCCCCGGTGCAGTGGGTCTTCGACCGCACCGACTCCTCCGGGCTCCCCGACGGCGGCCAGTACCTGGCCCTGTCCCAGTCCGTGGCGCAGGACGACATCGACGAGCCCGTGTCATTCCTGCGGGCCAAGTACCTGCCCGAGCTGGAGCGGTTGCTGCCCGCCGCGCGCGGCGCCAAGGTACGGGACTTCTTCGTCACCCGGGAGCGGACGGCCACCTTCGCTCCCGCACCCGGGGTCGGCCGGCTGCGCCCCGGCGCGCGGACCGACACGCCGGGGCTGTATCTGGCCGGTGCGTGGACTGCCACCGGTTGGCCCGCGACCATGGAGAGCGCCGTCCGGAGCGGACTGAGCGCGGCGCACGCCGCGCTCGCCGTGCTCGGCCGCCCCCGCGAACACCCTCTGCAGGAGGCGGCATGACGACCACCAGCACCACCAGCACCACCGGCACAGCACGTACAGGAACCAGAGGAGAGCCAGTGAACCCGGGGAATCCGGCTGTCGAGAACACGGAGGCCAGCGTGGGCGCAGCCGGCGGGGGAGTGGAGCAGGCCGAAACGCTGGCCCTCCTGGAGCGGGGCCGCACGCTGTCGACGCCCGCGCTCCGCGCCGCCGTGGACCGGCTCGCCGCGCCCATGGACACCGTCGCCGCCTACCACTTCGGCTGGATCGACGCCCAGGGCAACGCCGCGGACGGGGACGGCGGCAAGGCCGTCCGGCCCGCCCTCGCGCTGCTCTCCGCGGAGGCCGCGGGCGCCGCGGCCGAGGTAGGCGTCCCCGGCGCCGTGGCCGTCGAGCTCGTGCACAACTTCTCGCTGCTGCACGACGACCTGATGGACGGCGACGAGCAGCGCCGCCACCGCGACACGGTGTGGAAGGTGCACGGCCCGGCCCTGGCGATCTTGGTCGGCGACGCGCTCTTCGCCCTGGCCAACGAGGTGCTGCTGGAGCTCGGCACCGTCGAGGCGGGCCGCGCCGCGCGCCGGCTGACCACCGCCAGCCGCAAGCTCATCGACGGCCAGGCCCAGGACATCTCCTACGAGCACCGCGAGCGCGTCAGCGTCGAGGAGTGCCTGGAGATGGAGGGCAACAAGACGGGCGCGCTGCTCGCCTGCTCGGTCTCCATCGGCGCCGTCCTCGGCGGCGCGGACGACCGTACGGCCGACAAGCTCGAGGAGTACGGCTACCACCTGGGCCTCGCCTTCCAGGCCGTGGACGACCTGCTCGGCATCTGGGGCGACCCCGATGCCACCGGGAAGCAGACCTGGAGCGACCTGCGCCAGCGCAAGAAGTCCCTGCCGGTGGTCGCCGCGCTCGCCGCCGACGGTCCCGCCGCCGAGGAACTGGCCCAGCTGCTCGCCGCCGACGCCAAGAGCAACGACTTCGAGAACTTCTCGGAGGAGGAGTTCGCGGCCCGCGCGGCGCTCATCGAGGCCGCCGGCGGACGCCAGTGGACCGCCGACGAGGCGCGCCGCCAGCACGCGGTGGCCGTCAAGGCCCTGGACGACGTCGACATGCCCCAGCGGGTGCGCGACCAGCTGGTGGCCCTCGCCGACTTCGTCGTCGTGCGCAAGAGGTGAACGCCGCACGGAAGCGGATATGACTCGCGAGTCGCCGGCCGGCGCCGCCCCCGACTGAGGGGGCGGCGCCGGCCGACGGCAGACCCCAGCACAGCAGAGGACAGACTGCACGGAGGGGAAGCCATGACAGCGACGACCGACGGCAGCGCCGAGGGCGCTGCCGCTGGCAGCGAAACCACCACCCCGGGCGCCCCGCCGCCCCGCCCCCCGGCCGGTCCGGGCCCCAGCCGGTCCGGATCCGGACACGCCGCCCCGGTGCCCCGGTGCGGCCTCGCGGGGGCGCCCGGCGCCGAGGGCGGGGTCCGGCAGGCCGGTCCGCCCGGGCCGCAGGCCGAGTACCACGCACCGGGCATCCGCGGAACGGGGGGCGCCGGTGCCGTCCACCCGGTGGCCGAACCGGTGCCGTCCGCCCCTCCGGTTCCCCTGGTCCCGTCCGCCCCTCCGGCCCCCCTGGTCCCGTCCGCCGGATACGGCGTAACGGGCCCGCCCGCGCCGGACAGCGGCCGGGGCGGGGCGCGTACCGCCACCGCGGACCTGCCCGAGCCGCCGGACGGCAACCGGCGCCCGGAGGTCTACGAGGCCGTCGCGCGGGCGACCCGGCACCTGCTGGCCCGGCAGGACGCCGAGGGGTGGTGGAAGGGCGACCTCGAGACCAACGTGACCATGGACGCCGAGGACCTGCTGCTGCGCCAGTTCCTCGGGATCCGGGACGAGGCCACCACCCGGGCCGCCGCCCTGTTCATCCGCGGCGAGCAGCGGGACGACGGCACCTGGGCCACCTTTCACGGCGGACCGCCCGACCTCTCCGCCACCATCGAGGCGTACGTGGCCCTGCGCCTGGCCGGGGACGCGCCGGACGCCCCGCACATGACCCGGGCGTCGGCCTGGATCCGGGCCCACGGCGGGATCGCGTCCGCCCGGGTCTTCACCCGCATCTGGCTGGCCCTGTTCGGCTGGTGGAGCTGGGACCACCTGCCCGAGCTCCCGCCCGAGCTGGTGTTCCTGCCGCCCTGGGTGCCGCTGAACATCTACGACTTCGGCTGCTGGGCCCGCCAGACCATCGTGCCCCTCACGATCGTCTCCGCGCTGCGCCCCGTCCGCCCCGCCCCCTTCGCCCTCGACGAGCTGCACACCGACGCGCGGGCTCGGTATCCGGCCAAGCGGCTCGCCCCGCTGGCCAGTTGGGACGGTGCGTTCCAGCGGATGGACAAGGCCCTGCACGTCTACCGGCGGTTCGCCCCGCGCCGGCTGCGCAAGGCGGCCATGTCCGCCGCCGCCCGCTGGATCGTCGAACGCCAGGAGAACGACGGCTGCTGGGGCGGCATCCAGCCGCCCGCCGTGTACTCGGTCATCGCCCTGCACCTGCTCGGCTACGACCTCGGCCACCCGGTGATGCGCGCCGGGCTGGAATCCCTGGACCGGTTCGCGGTGTGGCGCGAGGACGGGGCCCGGATGATCGAGGCCTGCCAGTCACCGGTCTGGGACACCTGCCTCGCCGCGATCGCCCTGGCCGACGCGGGTCTGCGCCCCGACCACCCGGCGCTGATCAAGGCCGCCGACTGGATGCTCGGCGAGGAGGTCTCGCGCACCGGGGACTGGGCGGTACGACGGCCCGGGCTCGCCCCCGGCGGCTGGGCCTTCGAGTTCCACAACGACACCTACCCCGACATCGACGACACCGCCGAGGTCGTCCTCGCGCTGCGCCGCGTCCGGCACCCCGACCCGGCCCGGGTCGAGGCGGCCATCGCCCGCGGGGTGTCCTGGAACCTCGGCATGCAGTCGAAGAACGGCGCGTGGGGCGCCTTCGACGCCGACAACACCAGCCCCTTCCCGAACCGGCTGCCCTTCTGCGACTTCGGCGAGGTCATCGACCCGCCCTCGGCCGACGTCACCGCCCACGTGGTGGAGATGCTCGCCTTCGAGGGCCGGGCGGGTGACGCCCGGACCCGGCGCGGCATCGCCTGGCTGCTCGCCGAACAGGAGCCCGACGGGGCCTGGTTCGGCCGCTGGGGCACCAACTACGTCTACGGCACCGGGTCGGTGGTGCCCGCCCTCACCGCGGCCGGCATCGCCCCGGCGCATCCCGCGATCCGGCGGGCCGTGCGCTGGCTGGAATCCGTACAGAACGAGGACGGCGGGTGGGGCGAGGACCAGCGCTCCTACAAGGACCGGTCGTGGGCCGGGAAGGGCGCCTCCACCCCCTCGCAGACGGCGTGGGCGCTGATGGCCCTGCTGTCGGCGGGCGAGCGGGACGGCAAGGCCGTCGAGCGGGGCATCGCCCACCTGGTGGCCACCCAGCGGGAGGACGGCTCCTGGGACGAGCCCCACTTCACGGGCACCGGCTTCCCCTGGGACTTCTCCATCAACTACCACCTGTACCGGCAGGTGTTCCCGCTCACCGCGCTCGGCCGCTACCTGTACGGGGAACCGTCCGCGGCCGTCGGGGGATCCTGATGCCCGCGGCCCGGGGTGACGGGGCCGCGGACCCCGGCCCGCTGCTGGTGGCCTGCGCGCTGCGCATCGAGCAGGCGGCGCTGCGCAGCGCGGGCCGCGGGGACCACGCGCTGCTGCGGACCGGCATGGGCCCGCGGGCCGCCGGGCGGTCCGTCGGCCGGGCGCTGGAGCGGCCGGGGATGGAGCGGGCCGCCGTCCTCGCGACCGGATTCTGCGCCGGGCTGGTCCCCGGCATGCACCCCGGCGACCTGGTGGTCGCCGCCGAGACCCGGGACCCGGAGGGTGCGGTCGCCTGTACCGGGACCGACCTGCTGGCCGAGGCACTGGCCCGGGCCGCCCCCGGCCGGACCGTGCACACCGGCGCACTGACCGGATCCGACCACGTCGTCCGCGGCCAGGAGCGTGCGCGGCTGCGCGCCACCGGCGCCATCGCGGTCGACATGGAGTCCGCGGCCACCCTGTGGGCCGCCACCCGCGGCGGCGGCCGCCCGCCGGGGGGAGGCCGCCCGGTTGCGGCCGTCCGGGTGATCGTGGACGCTCCGGAGCATGAGCTCGTCCGTATCGGCACGGTCCGCGGTGGAATATCGGCCTTCCGCGTACTGCGTGCCGTACTGCCCGCGTTTTATGACTGGCACCGTTCTTTGCTGCTCCCCAGGAGGTGAGCCAGATGGCCATGCCGCTGCGCCAGACCGTCAGGGTCGGGACTTATCTGCTCGAACAGAAGCTCCGCAAGCGTGAGAAGTTCCCGCTGATCGTCGAACTGGAACCGCTGTACGCCTGCAACCTGGCCTGCGAGGGGTGCGGAAAGATCCAGCACCCGGCGGGGGTGCTCAAGCAGCGCATGCCGGTCGCCCAGGCGGTCGGCGCCGTACTGGAGTCGGGCGCGCCCATGGTGTCCATCGCGGGCGGCGAGCCCTTGATGCACCCGCAGATCCACGAGATCGTGCGCCAGCTGGTCGCGAAGCGGAAGTATGTATTCCTTTGCACCAATGCGATGCTCCTGCGCAAGAAGATCGAGAAGTTCACCCCGTCCCCCTATTTCGCCTTCGCCGTGCACATCGACGGACTGCGCGAACGGCACGACGAGTCGGTGGCCAAGGAAGGCGTCTTCGACGAGGCGGTCGCCGCCATCAAGGAGGCGAAGAGGCGCGGGTTCCGGGTGACCACCAACTCCACCTTCTTCAACACGGACACCCCGCAGACCATCATCGAGGTGCTCAACTACCTCAATGACGACCTCCAGGTGGACGAGATGATGATCTCGCCCGCCTACGCCTACGAGAAGGCCCCTGACCAGGAGCACTTCCTGGGGGTGGAACAGACCCGCGATCTCTTCAGGAAGGCCTTCGCGGGCGGCAACCGCAGGCGCTGGCGGCTCAACCACTCCCCGCTCTTCCTGGACTTCCTGGAAGGGAAGGCCGACTTCCCCTGCACGGCCTGGGCCATTCCGAACTACTCCCTCTTCGGCTGGCAGCGCCCCTGCTACCTGATGAGCGACGGCTACGTGCCGACGTACCGGGAGCTGATCAACGACACCGACTGGAGCAAGTACGGCCGCGGCAAGGACCCGCGCTGCGAGAACTGCATGGCGCACTGCGGTTACGAGCCCACCGCCGTCCTCGCCACCATGGGCTCCCTCAAGGAGTCCCTGCGCGCGGCCCGGGAGACGATCGGCGGGAACCGGGAGCCCTCGCGAGGGCCGGCATGACCGCGGACCCGCGGGAGGAGGTCGTCCGGGCCGAGGGCTTCGACCTCGGCGCCCTGCTGGCCGAGCGCGGCGGCGAGCGCTACGAGCTGCACGCCCGCCACCTCAACCACCAGCTGCCCCGGATGCTGCACACCATCGGCTTCGACAAGGTCTACGAGCGGGCCGAGGGCGCCCACTTCTGGGACGCCGAGGGCAACGACTACCTCGACATGCTGGCCGGGTTCGGGGTGATGGGCCTGGGCCGGCACCACCCGGTGGTCCGCCGCGCCCTGCACGACGTCCTCGACGCCCAGCTCGCCGACCTCACCCGCTTCGACTGCCAGCCGCTGCCCGGGCTGCTGGCCGAGAAGCTGCTCTCGTACAGCCCCCACCTGGACCGCGTCTTCTTCGGCAACAGCGGCACCGAGGCGGTGGAGACGGCCCTGAAGTTCGCCCGGTACGCCACCGGGCGGCCCAGGGTCCTGTACTGCGACCACGCCTTCCACGGGCTCACCACGGGCTCGCTCTCGGTGAACGGCGAGGGCGGGTTCCGGGACGGCTTCGCGCCGCTGCTGCCCGACACGAAGATCGCTCTCGGGGATCTGGGCGCCCTGGAGCGGGAGCTGCGCAAGGGCGACGTGGCCGCCTTCGTCGTCGAGCCGATCCAGGGCAAGGGGGTGATCGCCGCCCCGCCCGGGTTCCTGTCCGCCGCGCAGGAACTGCTGCGCCGCCACAAGGCGCTGCTGATCGCGGACGAGGTGCAGACCGGCCTCGGTCGGACCGGCGACTTCTACGCGTACCAGCACGAGCCGGGCGTGGAGCCCGACCTGGTGTGCGTGGCCAAGGCGCTCTCGGGCGGCTACGTGCCGGTCGGCGCCACGCTGGGCAAGGACTGGATCTTCAAGAAGGTCTACTCGTCCATGGACCGGGTCCTCGTGCACTCCGCGAGCTTCGGCTCCAACGCCCAGGCGATGGCGGCCGGACTGGCCGTGCTGTCGGTCATGGAGGACGAGGAGGTCGTGGCGGGCGCCCGGGCCATGGGCGATCTGCTGCGCGGGCGGCTCGCGGCCCTGGTGGACGAGTACGAGCTGCTCCACGAGGTGCGCGGGCGCGGGCTGATGATCGGCATCGAGTTCGGCCGGCCCACCTCGCTGGGGCTGCGCAGCCGGTGGGCGATGCTCCAGGCGGCCCGCAAGGGGCTCTTCGCGCAGATGGTCGTGGTGCCGCTGCTGCAGAAGCACCGGATCCTCACCCAGGTGTCCGGGGACCACCTGGAAGTGATCAAGCTGATCCCGCCGCTGATCGTGGACGAGCGGGACGTCGACCGGTTCGTCGGCGCCTTCCGCGAGGTCATGGACGAGGCGCACGGCGGTTCGGGGCTGATGTGGGAGTTCGGCAGGACCCTGGTGAAGCAGGCCGTCGGCAACCGGTGACGGCCTGCTCCGGCAGGGTGTCGGCAGCCGGTGTCAGACCAGCAGCCGTTCGCGGAGCCGGCCGAGGGTCCCGGGCGTGAGCCCGAGGCCCTCGGCGAGGTAGGCCTCGCGTCCGCCCCACTGCCCGTCGATGGTGTCGAAGGCGGCGGTCAGGTACTCGGCGCGGGCGTCGAAGAGCGGGGCGAGGAGCTCCATCACCTCAGGGGAGCGGGCTTCCTGCGCGCCGCTGCTGCGGCGCACCCGGTAGCGGCGGTGCGGGGCGTTCGACTCCAGGTAGTCCGCGACGATCGCCTCGCGCTCGACGCCGAGCGCGAGCAGGACGACGGCGACCGACAGGCCCGCCCGGTCCTTGCCGGCCGCGCAGTGCAGCAGGGCGGGGACGCTGTCCTCGGCGAGGGCGTGCACCACCCGGCTGTGCTCGGCCGTGCGGCGGCTGATGATCGTGCGGTACGACTGGGCCATGCGGGCCGCGGCCTTGCCGTCGCCCAGGACCGCGCGGAGCTCGTCGAGGGCGCCCTCGCGGACCATCGTCCAGAACTCCCGCCCGTCGGCCGGGTCCGAGAGCGGGATGTTGACGTTCCGTACGCCGGGCAGCTCGATGTCCGGCCCCTCCAGGGCGTGGTCGGCGTCGTTGCGGAAGTCGAAGATGGTGTGGAGCCCGAGCGATGCGAGGAACTCTGCATCGGTATCGGTGGCATGTGCGAGATGTCCGCTTCGGAACAGTCGTCCCGTCCCGACCCGTCGCCCGTCGGAGGTCGGCAATCCACCCACATCGCGGAAATTGCGCACTCCGGACAGTTCCGGCTCCTGTATCTGCTGGGTCAAAGGAACTCCTCCGCTTCGTCGTGGGACATCTTGTCCGTATTGGGCTGGTTAACTCCAACTTGCCATACCCGGCGGCGAGATCGGGTACGTCTCCGTGAGCCAGATCATACGGTGACCGTGAGTGCCTGATCACGAAAGCCGAATGGCCCGGCCCGGGCGGTTGTTGACGGTGCGGAATGGACAGAGGGTGACGGTTATTCCGCCGATCCCTCACCCCGGTGATTCCTTCGGGGAATTCATGGCTTGTTCCCTGCGGCCGGCCTCGATTACCTTCGCGATCGATCCGGGTGGACCGCCTAATCCTGCCGCCTCCCGGAAACCGCACCCGACTATTAACGCGCGCGGCAGGAGCGGGGGAACCAGGTAAGCCGCCGTCCCGGATCCTTCTCCGGAACGGCTAGGGGTGAAGCCGTACATGCTCCGTTCATGTACGGCCGGACATCTCCAGTCCGAACCCGACAGCTCACCTCGCAGGCGACGGAGAGGAATTCGCCATGCCTGCAAAGGGTAAGCACCGTCGTCCCAAGTCCCGTTCCCTTTCCCGCGGTCTGGCCGTCGCGGGCACCGGTGGTGCGGCTCTCGCGCTGCCCCTGATGGGAGCCGGCGGCGCCAACGCGGCCCCCGCTCCCGCCGCCGCGCCGGCCACGGCCCCCGCCGTCGCCCCGCAGCTCCCGGTCGCGCTCCAGGCCGCGCCCGCCGCGGCCCCGGCCGCCCCGGCCGCGCCGACCGTCTACACGGTCGTGCCCGGCGACTACCTCTCCAAGATCGCCGCGGAGCGCCACCTCTCCGGCGGCTGGGAGCAGCTGTACGCCGACAACCGCGAGGCCGTCGGCGCCGACCCCTCCCTGATCCACCCGGGCCTCAAGCTGACCCTCGGCGCGAAGGCGGCGGCCCCGGCCGAAGCGGCTCCGGCCCCGGCTCCCGCCGAGCGGTCCTCGACCGGTGCTCCGTCCGCCGCCAAGGGCCCCTCCGAGCAGGCGGCGCCCGCCCCGGCCCCGCAGCCGAAGCAGAAGCAGAAGGCGCAGAGCGGCGGCGGGTCCACCGAGGCGAAGGCCCCCAGCGGCGCCGGATTCGTGGCCCCGGTGAGCGGCGGGATATCCACCCAGTACCGGGCCTCGGGTGCGATGTGGTCCTCGGGCTACCACACCGGCGTGGACTTCATGGCGAGCTCGGGCACCACCGTCAAGGCCGTCGGCGCGGGCACCGTGGTCTCGGCCGGCTGGGCCGGATCGTACGGCAACGAGGTGATCATCAAGCACGCGGACGGCAAGTACTCCCAGTACGCCCACCTCTCCTCGCTGTCCGTCTCGGTGGGTCAGGGCGTCACCGCCGGCCAGCGGATCGGCCTCTCCGGTTCCACCGGCAACTCGACCGGCCCGCACCTCCACTTCGAGATCCGCACGGGCCCGTCCTACGGCTCCGACGTCAACCCGGTGAGCTACCTCCGCTCGAAGGGCGTCACCCTCTGACGGCACCCGCCGCCGGAGCACGGACACACACCAGGCCGGGGCCCGAGGGGGGTCCCGGCCCGGCGTGTACTTATTCCGCGTCCCCCGCGTGGTGTAGATCACGGACCGTCAACCCCTGCTTACGTTGGCGTAGGTCGTGTGCGCGGGTGAAGGATGTCGTTCCGTGGCAGCGACGACGACGACACTCAAGACCATCGGCTCGTACGCGGCGATCGGGGACAGCTTCACCGAGGGCGTGGGGGACCCGGGACCCGGGGATTCTTATCTCGGCTGGGCGGACCGGCTCGCCGTGCTCCTGGCCGACCGGCGCGACGAGCACGACTTCCGGTACGCGAACCTGGCCGTGCGCGGCCGGCTCCTCGACCAGATCGTGGCGGAGCAGGTGCCGCGGGCCAAGGCCCTGGCGCCGGACCTCGTGACCTTCTGCGCCGGGGGCAACGACATCATCCGGCCCGGCAGCGACCCCGACGACGTGGCGGAGCGGTTCGAGGCCGCCGTCGCCGACCTCACCGGGGCCGTCGGCCTGGTCATGATCACCACCGGCTTCGACACCCGGGGCGTGCCGGTCCTCAGGCACCTGCGGGGCAAGGTGGCGACGTACAGCGCGCACGTGCGCGCCATCGCCGACCGCTACGACTGCCCGGTGCTGGACCTCTGGTCGCTGAGGTCAGTACAGGACCGGCGCGCCTGGGACACCGACCGGCTGCACCTGTCGCCCGAGGGGCACACCCGGGTGGCGCTGCGCGCCGCCCAGGTGCTCGGACTCGACGTGCCCGCCGACCCCGACCAGCCGTGGCCGCCGCAGCGGCCGCGCGGCTCGGTGGACGTGACCCGGGACAACATCCAGTGGGCCCGCGAGCACCTGGTGCCCTGGATCGGGCGGCGGCTGCGCGGCGAGTCCTCCGGGGACCGCATCGCGGCGAAGCGGCCGGACCTGCTGCCCCTGTAGGAGGCAGCCGCAGTCGGGGGACGAGGACCGTAAGCGGAATCCTTCGGGGTGTGTGTGCGTTGGGATGGTCGTAGACCGACGACCGTCCTGACCCCATCCCCCCAGGAGGCGCCTTGACCGGCTCCCGTCCCCTGCGTCCGCGGCTGCGCGCCCTGCGACCCGAAGCCTTCGGCGCGGACCCGTCCGGCGCCCGGCTGGAGCGGATCCACCGTTCGCCGAACTTCGCCGACGGCGTCTTCCAGAACCCGCTCGGGGCCCGGACCAGGCCCTCGGGGTCGATGGCGGAGTTCGCGAAGATCTACTTCCACCGCGAACAGCGGATCCGGCGCACCCCCGGCGCCCCGATCCCCGTGTACCCCACGACCCTCGCGGAGCTGGCGAAGCCGCCCGCGAGCGGACTGCGGCTCACCTGGATGGGACACTCCAGCGTGCTCGCGGAGATCGACGGGCGCCGCGTGCTGTTCGACCCGGTGTGGGGCGAGCGGTGCTCGCCCTTCCCCTTCGCCGGGCCCAAGCGGCTGCACCCCGTGCCCGTACCGCTGGCCTCGCTGGGACCGGTCGACGTCGTGGTGATCTCGCACGACCACTACGACCACCTCGACCTGCCGACGATCAAGGAGCTGGCCGGTACGGACACGGTCTTCGCCGTGCCGCTCGGAGTCGGCGCGCACCTCGAGCGGTGGGGCGTGCCGGCCGACCGGCTGCGCGAGCTGGACTGGAACGAGACCACCGAGGTCGCCGGGCTCTCGCTCACCGCCACCCCGGCCCGGCATTTCTGCGGCCGTGGGCTGCGCAACCAGCAGCACACCCTGTGGGCGTCCTGGGTCGTCGCGGGGGACGAGCACCGGATCTACCACAGCGGGGACACCGGCTACTTCCCCGGCTTCAAGGAGATCGGCGCCGAGCACGGGCCCTTCGACGCCACGATGATCCAGATCGGCGCCTACTCCGAATACTGGCCCGACATCCACATGACGCCCGAGGAGGGCATGCGCGCCCACCTCGACCTCCAGGGCGGCGCCCCGCACGGCACGATGCTGCCGATCCACTGGGGCACCTTCAACCTGGCCCCCCACCCGTGGGACGAGCCCGGCGAGGGAACCCTCGCCGCGGCGCGGGGAGCGGGAGCCGCGATCGCCCTGCCGGTCCCGGGACAGCCCTTCGAGCCGGCGGCGGCGGACGCCCCCGCGAAGCCGTGGTGGCGGCCCTTCGTGGCCGGCGGACACGCCGCACCCGAAGTCGCCGTGGCCGCGGTCACCGCGGGCCGGGCGACGGGCGTGATCCGCGAGGAGCCCGAGGCCGTCGGGTCCTGACGGCCCGCCGGACGCCACGGCGCGGACCCGGCCGCGGGGCCGGGGCAGGGGCGGCGCACCCGGACTCCGGGGGGCGCGCGGTCACCGCAGGTCCCACCGAAAGGCGACCCCGGGGATTCGGGCGGCTGTACGAGCGCTCCATCGGGAGCGGGAAGCACCCCCGCGAACTTCCCCAACTGGCCGTCCCGGGCGGGACGGGGCGGTCTAGCGTGGGTATCCGGTGATCAACACCGGGCCCCGGGAACGCTGGGGGCCGGGCCCCACGTACCGAGGACGCCGATGTCCGAACCCCGCGCCGCCCGCCACGCCCCGTCGAGACACACCGTCACCGGTCCGGGCCGGCAGATACGCCCCCAGCTGATCCGCGCCGCCGTCCTGCCCACGCTCGCCGCCGGACTCAGCGGCGCCGCCGCGGTCATCTTCACCCTCCAGCTCGGCGGCGGAGCGGGCGACCGGGACGCCCGGCTCTGGCCGGTGCTCACCGGCTGCGCCCTGCTCGTGGCCGGGGCCCTCGCCGCGGCCCTGCTCGGCGCGCAGCGCGGCGCCAAGGCCGTCCGGGACCGGTGCGAGGCGCTGCGCCGCTCCAGCGTGCGCGGCCGCCAAGAGCTGCGCGGCGCCGCCGACCGGCTGGAGCGCGGCGAGGCCCCCGGCCGCCCGGTGCGCGGCGGCCCGACCGGGACCCCGGCCGGCCCCGACCCGGCGGGGGTGGACGAGTTCTGGCTCCTCGCCCAGGAGCTGCGCGGGGCCCGCGAACAGGCCCACGCGACCCTCGTACGGCTGGCCGGGCCGGCCACGCCGTCCGACAGCGACCGGAAGGTCGAGGTATTCGTCAACCTCGCGCGCCGTCTGCAGTCCCTCGTCCACCGCGAGATCTCGCTGCTGGACGAGCTGGAGGACACCGTCGAGGATCCGGACCTGCTCAAGGAGCTCTTCCACGTCGACCACCTCGCCACCCGGATCCGCCGCCACGCCGAGAACCTCGCGGTGCTCGGCGGGGCCGCCTCCCGGCGCCAGTGGACCCGGCCCATCGACCTGAGCGAGGTGCTGCGCTCCGCGGTCGCGGAGGTCGAGCAGTACACCCGGGTCAGGGTCGTGCCCCCCGCCGGCGGCAGCGTGCGCGGGCACGCCGTCGCCGACGTGGTGCACCTGCTGGCCGAACTGGTCGAGAACGCCACGGTGTTCTCCGCGCCCGACACGGACGTGGTGCTGCGCGCCGAGCGGGTCACCGCCGGGATCGCGGTCGAGGTGGAGGACCGCGGGCTCGGCATGCCGGCGCAGGAGCAGCACCGGATGAACGCGCTGCTCGGCGACCCCGACCAGATCAGCGTCCGGCATCTGCTCGCGGACGGGCGGATCGGGCTGTTCGTCGTCTCCGCGCTGGCCCGCCGGCACGGGATCGCCGTCGAGCTCAAGTCCAACATCTACGGCGGGGTGCTCGCCGTCCTGGTGCTGCCGCGGGAACTGCTGGGCGCGGAGGCGCCGGGCGCCGCCGACGCGGCGGGCTCCCGTGCCACATCCTGGGGGACGGGCCAGGCCTCGCCGCTCCCGCCGCCGCTGGAACCCGTACGCGTGGCCCGGCCCCGCCCCCGCCCGGAGCCGGCCGGCCCCGGGCCGGGCGCCTGGCCGACGGGTGCCGCGAGCCCCGGGCCGGCCGCCCCGGCGGGGGCCGGCCACGGGCGCGCGTCCGGGCCGGGGGCCGGTGCCGTGGCCGAAGCCGTGACCGTGGCGGAGGTCGTGGCGGAGCCCGGGCCGTGGGTCGCGAACGGGGCCGTTCCGGCGCCCCGGGCCGGGGAGGGGAACGCGGCGTCGCCGGCGGCCCCGCCCGGGCCGGGGCCGGCCATCGCGGCCGGCGCCGGGGCGGGCGCGCGGCCCGTACCGGCCCCGCCGGAGACGTGGGCCGCGCCCGCGCACACGCCCGCGGTGCCGGCCGGCGTACAGACCGATCCGGCCCTGCCCGAGACCTGGGCCGCGCCCGCGCCGGCCGCCCAAGCCCCGGCCGACGCCGGCCCCCTGCCCGCGATGTGGCAGGCTGCCCCGGCTCCGGTGTGGACCGGGCCCGCGGTCACCGCCCTGGCCGGGGCCGAAGCGGC
The DNA here is from genome assembly GCF_001746425.1 of Streptomyces subrutilus. Taxonomy (GTDB): domain Bacteria; phylum Actinomycetota; class Actinomycetes; order Streptomycetales; family Streptomycetaceae; genus Streptomyces; species Streptomyces subrutilus_A. Next base: position 6,144,429 of record NZ_MEHK01000001.1, read on the forward strand.
GGACCGGCCCGTCCTGCCCCGGCGGCGGGCGCAGCAGCACCTCGCGCCGCAGCTGCGCGAGGTGCCCGTACCGCGGAGGGCCGCGGACCCCGAGCAACCCGTACACGACCCCGGCCTGATGGCCGCCTTCCAACGGGGCTTCGGCCTGGCGCAGTCGGAGAACCAGGCATGACCCCGACCCCTCACCCCAGCAAGGAGCGCACCCCCATGGGCGGCGAAGTGGCAACGAAGACCGGCAGCCGGCTCTCGGACCTCGACTGGCTGCTCAGCGGCCTGGTGCAGCGCGTGCCGTACACGCGCAGCGCCGTGCTGCTGACCGCCGACGGCCTCGTGACCTGCGTGCACGGCCTGGACGCGGACAGCGCCGACCACATGGCGGCGCTGGCGTCCGGGTTGTACTCGCTGGGGCGCAGCGCCGGATCCCGCTTCGCGGACGGCGGGGAGGTCCGCCAGGTCGTCGTCGAACTCGACACCGCGCTCGTCTTCGTCTCGGCCGCCGGTTCCGGCACCTGCCTGGCGGTCCTCGCCGACCGCGCGGCCGACGCCGGGGTACTCGGCTACGAGATGGCCATGCTCGTCAAGAGCGTCCGGCCGTACCTGGCGGCCCCGCCGCGGCGGCCCGTCGCCGACGCGGAGCGATGAGAGGCCGCGCGGCGGGCGCGTACCTGAAGGGGCGGGACACACCCTGGCTCGACGACTCGGCGGGCCGGGTGATGCGCCCGTACACCGCCAGCGGCGGGCGGACCCGGCCGGGTGTCGCGCTCGACCTGCTCTCCCTGGTGACCGCGACCGGGGTGCGGCCGCGCGTACCGCTGGGCGCGGAGCACACGCTCGCCCTCCGGTTGTGCGCGGGCGCCGCGGCGGTCACGGTCGCCGAGGTCGCCGGGCAGCTGCGGCTGCCCGCGGTGGTGGTGAAGGTGCTGCTGTCCGATCTCGTGGAACACGGGGCCGTCATGGCGCGAGCGCCGCGTTTCCCGGGCTGCGGACCGTTCGCCGCCGATGACCAGTCCCTGCTCCGGGCGGTGCTCGATGGCCTCCACAAACGCTTGTGACGCACCCGCTCCCGAGGCCGCTCCCGCGACGCTGAAGATCCTGGTCGCGGGCGGTTTCGGGGCGGGCAAGACCACCTTCGTGGGCGCGGTGAGCGAGATCGAGCCGCTGAGTACGGAGGAGCTGATCAGCGGCCTCGGCGAGAGCGAGGACCCGCTCGGCGGGGTCGAGGCCAAGACCACGACGACCGTCGCGCTGGACTTCGGCCGGATCACGCTCGACCGGCGGCACGTGCTCTACCTCTTCGGGACGCCCGGACAGCACCGCTTCTGGTTCCTGTGGGAGGAGCTGTGCGCCGGCGCGCTCGGGGCGGTGGTGCTCGCCGACACCCGCCGCCTCGCCGACTGCTTCCCCGCCGTGGACTTCTTCGAGCGGCGCGGCATCGGCTTCATCGTCGCCGTCAACGAGTTCGACGGCGGCCACCGCTACGGGCCCGACGAGGTCCGCGAAGCGGTGGGGCTGGGGCCCGAGGTGCCCGTCGTACGGTGCGACGCGCGCCTGGCCGGCTCCGGGACGGGGACGCTGGCCGCCCTCGTCCGCCATCTCCTGTGCACGACCACGGGGGCGGCATCCAGCAATTCGTCTTCGGAGTCGGGGGAACCGTCATGACGTACTACGAATCGACCGGACACCTGCTGCTCACCCCCGTGGACCGGGAGGCGCCCGCGCGCGTCCAGCGGCTGCGGGAACTGGGCCTGGGCGAGCGGGTGGACGCCGAACTGGACGCCTTCGCCCGGCGCGTCGCGGACGTGCTCGCCGCGCCGTACGCGGGGGTCAACTTCATCGGCGAGGAACGGCAGTTCTTCGCCGGGCTGCACCACGCCGCCGAGGCGCCGGCGAGCGCCTACCCCGCGCGGGTGCTGGCCCGGGACCGCGGCTACTGCCCGCACGTGGTGGTGCGGCGCCGGGCGCTGGTGCTGGAGGACGTACGGGACTTCGCACGCTTCGCGGGCAACGCGGTGGTGGACGAGAGCGGCGTGCGCTCGTACGCGGGCGCGCCGCTGACCGACCGGCGCGGGTTCGTCCTGGGCACGGTGTGCGCGGTGGACGTGGTGCCGCGCAGGTGGGGGACCGAGGGCCTCGCCACGGTGAAGTCGCTGGCGGCGGAACTGGTGGAGCTCCTGCACGCCCGGGAGGACCGGCGGCGGACGGCGTAGCCGGGCGCGGCGCCGCCGGCTCGGTGCGCGTCTCGGTGCGCGGCGGATGTCGGCGGCGGGGTCTACGGTCGTGCCATGGGCACCACCGCGCAGGACGTCCGCACGATCGCGCTGTCGCTCCCCGACAGCAGCGAGAAACCGGCCTGGGGCATGCCCGCCTTCCGGGTGGGCGGCAAGATCTTCGCCGCGCTGGCCGACGACGACACCTCGATCGGGGTCAAGTGTCCCAAGGAGGAACGGGCCGGGCTGATCGCGGCGGAGCCGGAGAAGTTCTTCGTACGGGAGGGCCACGACGACGACTACGCCTGGCTCCGGGTCCGGCTGGCGGCGGTGGAGGACACGGCGGAATTGCGCGCGATCCTAATCGACTCCTGGCTCCAGGCCGCCCCGAAGCGGCTGGCCGCGGCCCATCCGGGACTGGCGGACGGCCGCGCGGGCGACGAGGGCGCCGCGGCCGACGAGGCCTGAGCACGCGGCGGCACGCGGACCGCACCGCCACGGCCCCGGCCGGGGGCGGGGGGCCGGGGTCGCAGCACTAGCGCAAGGTCGGCCGCAGGAAGCCCGTGAGGCGTTCGCGCAGGGACCGCGGGTCCAGGCCGTGGGCCGCGGTGTGCTCGTCGATCGTGCCGTAGCGGCGCAGTTCGGCGCGGCCGACGCCCAGGCCCAGCACCCGGTGGGGCGCGTCGGCCAGGGCGTCGTTGGCGGCGGCCGTGGAGGTCCCGGCCAGGTAGGGCTCGACCAGGACCACGTCGGCGGTCGCGGCGCTCCGGACGGCCGCGCGCAGCGCCGCGTCGTCGAAGGGGCGCACGGTGGAGGCGTACAGCACGGTCAGGTCCAGGCCCTCGGCCGCCGCCAGGACGTTGTCGAGCAGCGGCCCGACGGCGAGGACCACGCCGGCGCGTCCCTCCCGTACGGTCTGGAACCGCAGCCCCTCCACCGGTCGCGGCGCCGTGTTCGACTGCTGCGAGAGCCGGACGTAGACCTTGTCGTCCCCGGCGGCGTAGGCGTGCCGCAGCAGGGCCTCCGCCTCGTCTGGGTGTCCGGGGACGTGGACGGTCCAGCCGTCGAGGGTGTCCAGCAGCGCCACGTCGCCCGGTGCCATGTGCGTGAACCCGCCGGCCGGCCAGTCGTAGCCGGCGCTCGCGCTGACCAGCACGCCGCCCGTGCCCTGGTGTCCGAAGTCCAGCTTGACCTGCTCGAACGGCCGCTCCACGAGGAAGCTGGCGAAGGTGTGCACGACCGGCCGCATGCCGGTGAGGGCCAGGCCGCCGCCCACGCCGACCAGCAGCTGCTCCCGGATCCCGACGTTGACCACCCGGTCCGGATGGCGCCGCTGGGCGGGCAGGAACCCGTCCATGGTGATCTCGGCGAGCACCAGGGCCAGCCGCGGATCCTCGTCGAGCAGGCGTGAGGTGACGGAGATGAATCGTTCCCGCATGGTGTCCATGTACGTCTCGGCTCCCCTACTGCTTCTTCTCGACGCGGGCGACCACGACGTGCGGCCGTCCGGGGTGCGGTGCGGTGAAGGCGGCGTGCAGCGCGGCGTGGTCCCGGCCGTCCACGGTGGCCGCGGACCAGCCGGCGGCCTCGAAACGGGTCGCGATCCCGCCGGGCCAGCCGTGGGTGGCGGAGTCGTTGTCGATCACCACGGTGTGCAGCCGCTCGAGCCCGGCGGAGCCCGCGTACGCGAGCGCCTCGTGGTTGCTGCCCTCGTCCAGCTCGGCGTCCCCGATCAGCACCCACACCGCCGGCTCGGCCAGCCCCTGCGCGCGCAGTCCGAGCGCGCTGCCGACGGCGAGCGGCAGCCCGTGCCCGAGCGAACCGCTGCCGATCTCCACGCCGGGTATCAGGGTGCGGTCGGGATGGTGCCCGAGGGGCGAGTCGTACGACCCGAATCCGGGCAGCCAGTCGACGGGGAAGAACCCCTTCGCGGCCAGTACGGCGTAGTACGCCATCGGCCCGTGCCCCTTGGACAGCAGGAACCGGTCGCGCCCGGCGTCCGCGGCGGTCGCGGGCGTCACCCGCAGCACCCGGTCGTAGAGCACCCACAGCACGTCGAGCGTGGAGGTGGCGGCGGGCCCGTGCTTCTCGGCCCCGGTCATGAGGCCGATCAGCCGGCCCAGATCCTCGTAGCGGAAGTCCCTCTCCGCGGTTGCCTGCGTCATGAGTGGATCATGCGACCTCAAGCGCGGTTGAGGTCAAGAACTCCCCGCTCCGGACCGCCGACCGGAAAGGCGCGCGCGACCACCCCGCGAAGTGCGGTATTGTTCTCCTGCGCGTTCAACCAGGGGAAACCCCAGGTCAACGGGCATCGGGACGTGGCGCAGCTTGGTAGCGCACTTGACTGGGGGTCAAGGGGTCGCAGGTTCAAATCCTGTCGTCCCGACCATGCGGAAACGCAGGTCGGAGGTCGTTCTCTCATTCGTGAGAGGACGGCCTTTCGTGCGTTCGGCTACCGGCCGCTCCGTGGGCCGTAAGGCTGGAGGAGCTGGTCGACGGGTGCGTGGTCGTCGGTGAGCGGTCGAGCGTCGCCGACCCAGGAGGTGAGGTCGTCATCGGTGGCGATCTTCCAGCCGGTTTCCCGGGCGTCCAGGGCTGCCTGGGTCGCGCGGAGGTCGACGGGCCGGTTGGAGGCGATCACCACCAGATTGCCGCCCCCGGGGGTGGAGGTCGGGTCGAGGCCGATGGCGGAGGGTTCGCCGACGACGGCAACGTGCTCGAAAGTTCCGCTGATGGTGGCTACTTCGGCGCGTGCGAAGGCCATGCCGCCGTGATCGATGAGGTTGGCCACGTACAGGCCGTCTTCCGTGAGCACCCGCCGTACGTCGGCCAACGCCTCCACCGTGGTGAGGTGCCACGGCACGCTGACACCCCCGAAGGCGTCGCCGACGACGAGGTCACGGCTGGCGGCGCCCAGTCGCCGCAGGCCGAGCCTGCCGTCCTCCACCCGTACGTCGATACCGCCTTCTGACCCCAGGCCCAGTTGGTCGCGGTCGATGTGCACGACCCCGCTGTCGATCTCGGACACGAGGCTGCGCGTCCCGGGCCGAGTGGCCGCGAGGTAACGGGGAAAGGTGAGCCCGCCCCCGCCCAAGTGGTGGGCGGCAAGTGCCTCACCTGTGGGGAAGGCGGCATCGACCACAGACGCGAGGGCGCGCACGTACGCGAACTCGAGCAAGGTCGGGTCGTCGATGTCGACGTAGGAGTGCCGCACGCCGTCCAGAACGAGTGTGCGGCCGCTGCTCCGGTCGGGGTCCACGACGACCCGTGCGCAGTGGTACCTGGTCTCCGTGTCGCAGCCACCGGGCGCGACCGTGGTGGCGAGGCCGCCGGCGACGACCACGAGGGCGAGGGCGGGGGCGCTTCTCCACCGGCGCGTTCGCCACTCGACCAGCGCCGAGCCGGCCACCAGCAGCGTTCCGAGGCCGATCAGGATGCCGCTGACCGGCAGCCGCGCGATGAGGACGAAGCCGGTGAGGACCGTGCCGACGATGGCGCCGACGGTGCCGACGCCGGACAGCCGGCCGACCACCGTTCCGGTTTCGGCGAGGCTGGTGAGACGCAGCTTGGTCACGATCGGCGTCACCGCGGAGAGCAGCGCCCCCGGCACGAGGATGGTCAGGGACGCGATCAACAAGAGCAGGGCCGGCGCCCACTCCGCGGTGGTGCGCAGCACGGCGGGGGTGAGCGCCACGACCGCTCCCGACACCCCGAGCGAGGGGCCGATGAGCCGGCGTGGATCGACCTGGTCGGCGATGCGCCCACCCAGCCAGGAGCCGAAGGCGATCGCGGTGAGGGCGATGCCGATCACCATGGTGCTGGTCTCGAGGGTGAGGCCGAGGTAGGGAGCCAGCAGCCGCAGAGCGACGATCTCCACCACCAGGACCGCGGCCGACGACCCGAACACGAGCACGGCAGCGGTACGGGGACCCAGGCCGTAGCCGCGGGGCGTGCCCTCGGCGACGGGCGAGGAGGACGATCCGGTCACGGGCGACATCCTTGCACGTGACGCATCGCCGGCATGGCGAAAGTCCTCATTCCTCCCCGCACACGCCTCTGAGTGGTGAGGGGCACGGCGTCCGCCCGACGGCGTCCGAGGCGTCCGCGGCTTCCGGTGGATTGTCGGCGGGTCGCGTGGAGAGAGCGTGAACGTGTGGTGATCGGCTGTTGATCGGCCGTAGAGCCGTGCCGTGGACCATCTGCGCCAAGGGGAACAACGGCTCGACGGTCACCACCGGTCGCCGCCGCCCACGGCGTGCCACACGGCCGCCCGGGCCCCCGGTCCCCGGTAGTTGGCCAACCCACGGAAGGTGGACGGGCATGCACGGTGTTCAGTTGCTGCACTCGACGGCGGGCTTCGGAGAGCTGCTCAGGATCCGGCGTGAACGGGTCGGGCTGACCCAGCAGGTGCTCGCCGACCACGCGACCCTCAGCGTCCGGGCGATCCGTGACATGGAGAGCGGGCGGGTGCAGCGCCCCCGGCAGGAGACGGTCCGGCTGCTGGCCGACGCGCTGCGGCTGGAGGGCCGCAGCCGCTCGGACTTCGAGGCGGCCGCGCGCCGGCAGGCCCTCGTCGAGGAGCCGAGCGACGAGCCGACCGCGCCGCCGGTCGCCCGGGGCGCCATCGTCGGCCGGGAGCTGGAGGCCGAGGTGCTGACCGACGCCCTCGCCGTGCACGGCGACCGGCTGGTCACGGTGGCCGGACTGGGCGGGGCCGGCAAGACCCGGCTGGTTCTGGAGGTCGCGCGCCGGCTGTACCTCGCGTCCCGGTGGTCCGTGCGCTGGATCGACTGCGGCAGCCGCCCGGCCGCGGGACTCGAACGCCGGGCGGACCTCGCCCGGGCGATCGGGGAGCGGCCCACGCTGCTGGTCCTGGACGGCGCCGACGCCGGCGTGGACACGGCCCTGCTGGACGAACTGTTCCAGCGCTGCCCCGGCCTCCGGGTGCTGATCACCGCCCGCGTCCCGCAGCCGCTGGCCGGCGGGCAGGTGATCCCGCTGGCCCCGCTGCCCACCCCCGGGCCGGAACTCGACCACGACCCGGTGGCGCTCGCCGAAGTGGGCGCCGTCCGGTTGCTCCTCTCGCACCTGCGCCGACTGCGCCCCGGCTACCGCCTGGAGTCCGAGGAGGCGCCCGCCGTCGCCGCGCTCTGCCGCCAGTTGGACGGCCTGCCCGGGGCGCTGGAGCTGGTGGCCGGCTGGTCGACGGTGCTGTCGCCGCGGCAGCTGGTGGCGCGGCTGGCGGACGGACCGTTCCATCTGGGGCCGCCGCCGGCCGGGTTCGGCGGCGGGGCGGACGTGGGGGCGGCGCTGGGGGCCGCGCTGGACCGGCTGACGCTCGGCCAGCGGGACCTGCTGGAGCGGCTGGCGGCCAGACCGGGGGACTGGTCGGGCGAGGACGCCGTCGAACTGAGCGGCAGACCGCCGCAGGAGTGCCTGGCCGCGGTGCACGAGCTGCTGGCGAGCGGGCTGATCCGCAGCGTCCCGGCGCGCGACGGCGTCCGGTTCACCGTGCTGAACCTGTGCCGGCGCCTGTGCGGGGCCGGGGCGTACCCGGCGCTGGCCGCGGCGAGCTGAGCCCGTACGACAGGCCCGTACGAGGACCCTGTACGGCAGGCCCGTACGAGGACCCCGTACGAGAACCCGTGCGTGAGCCCTGTCCGAAAGCATCGGCCTGGGCCCATACTGCCCGGTTCCTGCCGGGCTAGCTGCCGGTCCGGCGTCCTGATCCTCCCTAGCGTTCTGTCCACGGTCCGGGCGAGCCGGACACCCGGAGACCCGGCGGCCCTGGCGCCCCGGACACCGGAGGCCCGCCATTTCCCGGGTCTTCCCACCACCTACCGACACAGAGGGTTTGCGCCGTGGAGCAGCATGCCGTGGAGCAGCACGGAAAGGCCGAGCCGAGCGGTCTGGACGTCGTCGTGACGACCATGGCCTCGGACTCGCACACCTGGAACCTGGTCTTCCTCCAGCTGCTGCTGGAGGAGCTCGGCCACCGGGTCATTAACCTGGGCGCGTGCGTGCCGGACGAGCTGCTGGTCGCCGAGTGCCGCCGGATCGAGCCGGACCTGATCGTCCTGAGCAGCGTCAACGGGCACGGCTTCCACGACGGGCTGCGGGTGATCGCGGCGTTGCGCGCCTGCCCGGAGCTGGGCCGGACGCCGACGGTGATCGGCGGGAAGCTCGGGATCGCGGGCTCCGGCACACCCGCCCGGCAGCAGGAGCTGATGACGGCGGGCTTCGACGGGGTGTTCGAAGAAGGCGGCTCCGTGCTGGATTTCCATTCCTTCATCGGCACCCTGTCCGCCGGACCCGGGGCGCTGCCCGCCGCGCCCGGGGCGCTGCCCGCCGGGGCCGGGGTGTCGCCCGCCGGATCCAAGGCGCTGCCCGCCGGGTCGGGGGTGCTGCTGTGACCGGCTCCGGCTCCGGCGGCGCGGCCGAGGCCCTCGCCGCACGCCCGGCCGCCCCCGTCGCCCCCGCGGCCGGTTTCGGCGCCTTCGTCGCCCGGGCCCGGGCGGCCGGCGACCTGGTGGTCCAGCCCAGGATGGGCATGGCCGACCCGCTGCGGATGCGCGACGGCCTGCTCGCCACCCGGGACGCGGACGCGGTCACCGTCGGCACCATCACCCTCGACAGCTACACGCGCACCGGCGATTTCGCGGCCGCCCGGCGCGCGCTCGCCGAGGGAGTCGGCCTGAACGGCTACCCGATCGCCGCCCACTCCGCGGACACCACCCGCGCGGTGCTGCGGGGCGTCGCGGACGCGCGCTTCCCGGTGCAGGTCCGGCACGGTTCGGCGACGCCGGAGCACATCGTCCGCGCGCTGCTGGCGCTCGGCCTGGACGCCACCGAGGGCGGACCGGTCTCGTACTGCCTGCCGTACAGCCGGACGCCGCTGCGCGAGGCGGTCGTCAGCTGGCAGCGCAGCTGCGAACTGCTGCTCTCCGCCGCGGAGTTCGGCGCGGAACCGCATCTGGAGACCTTCGGCGGCTGTCTGATGGGACAGCTCTGCCCGCCGAGCCTGCTGGTCGCGCTCAGCGTGCTGGAGGCCCTGTTCTTCCGGCAGCACGGACTTCGCTCCCTCTCGCTCAGCTACGCCCAGCAGGCCGATCCGCGCCAGGACGAGGAGGCGCTCGCCGTGCTCGGGCGGCTGGCCGGCGAACTGCTGCCGGACACCGACCACCACCTCGTCCTCTACGCCTACATGGGCGTCTTCCCGCGCTCGCCCGGCGGGGCCCGGCTGCTGCTGGAGGACGCGGCACGGCTGGCGGTGAGGGCGGGCGCGGCCCGGCTCATCGTCAAGACCACCGCCGAGGCGCACCGGATCCCGACCGTGGGCGAGAACGTACGGGCGCTGGAGACGGCCGCGGCCGCCGCGGCCGACGAGCGCGCCGCCCGGGGGCTGGCCGCCGTTCCCGGCGCGCAGGTCCAGGACACCGGTATCGAGGCGGAGGCGCGGGCGCTGATCGGCGCCGTGCTGGAGCTGGACGCCGACATCGGCCGGGCGCTGGTCCGGGCCTTCGCCGCGGGCTACCTGGACGTGCCCTACTGCCTGCACCCCGACAACGCCGGCCGAGCCCGGACCTCGCTGGCGCCCGACGGCCGGCTGCTCTGGTCGAGTGTCGGGTCGATGCCGATCGCCGGCCTGGCGGACGCGGGCCCGCGTCCGCCGATCCTGGGATCGGCCGGGCTGATCTCGGCGCTCTCCCAGGTCCAGCGGACCTATGACGCCCGCGCCGAGGCCCGGCCGGCCGTCGCAGCCGGCCCCGACGCGCCTCGCGTGTCCGTACCGCCCGGGACACCCGTAGCGCCCGGGACACCCGTACCGCCCCGTACGCCCGTACCGCCCCGCACGACGCCCACGCCACGACGAGAGTTGGGACGCACCCCCTGATGACCACCGACGGGCCCACGGCCTTCGCACCGATCCCGGATCCCGGCCGCCACCTGACCGCCCCGACCACGCGCAGCGCGCTGCGGATCCAGCACCAGCTGCTGTCCGCGGCCCGCGAGTTCCTGCGCGAGCAGGGCTTCACCGAGCTGCTCCCGCCGATCATCGGGCCGGTCACCGACCCCGGCTCGCGCGGATCCAAGCAGGTCGACGTCGACTTCTACGGTCACCGGTACAAGCTGATGACCAGCGCCATCCTCTACAAGCAGGCTTCGCTGCTGGCCTTCGACAAGATCTTCTGCATCGCCCCCAATGTCCGGCTGGAGCCGCTGGAGACCGCCGGCACCAACCGCCACCTGGCCGAGTTCCACCAGCTCGACGTGGAGGTGGCGGGCGCGACCAGGGACGACGCGGTCCGGCTGGTCGAGGAGCTGGTGGTGCACATGGTCGACAGCGCGCTCCGCGAGCTGCCGAAGGAGTTCGCCGGACTCGGCCGGGACACGGGCGCGTTCACCGAGCTGCTGAAGGGCTCCTTCGGCCGGATGCGGCACGCGGAGGCGGTCGCCGAGCTCCAGGGGCTCGGTCACCCGCAGAGCCCGGACGCCGAACTGGACTGGGCGGGCGAGGCGTTGCTCTCCGCCCAGCGCGACCGGCCGTTCTTCGTCACCGACTACCCGAAGGGCTCGCGCGGCTTCTACGACCGGGAGGATCCCGAACAGCCGGGGCTGCTGCGGAACTTCGACCTGATCGCCGCCGAAGGCTACGGCGAGCTGTGCAGCGGCAGCCAGCGCACCAACGACTACGCGGAGATCGTCACCCGGATCCGGGAGACCGGCGAGAACCCGCAGAAGTACCGCTGGTACCTGGACCTGGTCCGCGAAGGCGTCCCCGGCAGCGCAGGATTCGGCATCGGCGTCGAGCGGCTCACCCGGTATGTCGCCGGGCTGGACGCGGTCTGGCAGGCCGCGGCCTTCCCGAAGGTGGCGGGAGTGGTGTCGCCGTGAGCGACCTCTCGGCGCCCGGCTTCCCCGAGGAGGAGGTCCGCCGGCGCGCCCGGGCCGGGGCGGCGGAGGCCTTCCCGCCGCCGGGCGAGTACGGCCGGGTCTTGTTCGGCGCGGAGCCCGGGGGCGGCCGGCAGCCGGACGGCGAGCGGGATCCGCTCGACGCCCTGCGGATCGTCCCGCCGGTCTTCATGCCGCAGCGCCTCGCCCGGCTGATCGACCTCGGTCGGGAACCGGACTACCGGGATGTCGAACTGGCCACGGAGATAGGGGGATTCAGCTCCACCATGCCGGTGTACGTGTCCGCGCTCGGCTCCACCCGGGCGGCCGGCGGTGATCTCGGCCTCGCGCTCAGCCGGCAGGCGGGCGCGCTCGGCCTCCCCATGGTGATCGGCGAGAACGTCGTCCCGGTGAACGGCTACGGCCGGCTCGGCGAGGCGGCGGACCGGGCGCTGCTCGGCCGCCTCCGCGCCTACGCCGGGGAACTGCCGGACGGGCAGGGCGGGGTCGCCGTCCAGCAGTCCACCGAGGACGCCGACGCCGAGGTGTGGAACCTCGTCTACAGCGACCCGGCCGCGCGTCCCCTGCTGGAATCGGGGCGGCTGGCCTTCGAGTTGAAGCTCGGCCAGGGCGCCAAACCCGGACTCGGCGGGATGACCGTGCTGGACGCGGAGGCGGCCGCCCGGCTCGGCGACCGGTACGGGCTCGACGAGGTCTTCGGCGACGGCCGGGTGCTGCGCTCCAGTACGCCCGGCACCTTCACGGCGGAGATCCTGCGCCAGCAGATCCGGCTGATGCGCAACAACTTCCCCCGGGCCCGGGTCTGGGTGAAGCTGCACCCCGGGCGGGACGTGGCCGAGGCCGCCCGGGTGGCCGCCGAGGCGGGAGCGGACGCCGTCACGGTGGACGGCGCCGAGGGCGGCACGGGCTGGGCGCCCGGGGTCTTCCCGGCCCAGGTCGGCCTGCCGCTGGCGGAGTGCCTGCGCCGGCTCGGGGCCGCCGGAGCGCCGCCCTGCCTGCTGGTCTCCGGACGGATCTGGGAGGGCGGCCGGGCGGTGAAGAGCCTCGCGCTCGGCGCCCGCGCGGTGGGTCTGGGCCGGGCGGCGCTGCTCGCCGCGGCCGAGGACCCGCAGGCCGGGCTGATCCGGTTCGCCGAATGCCTCGCGCTGGAAATCCGGCTGCTGGTCAGCGCGCTCGGAAAATACGCGCCGACCGCGCTGGACCGGGAGGACGTATGGTCGCGGGATTTCCCTGGAATTCCCGTCACCGGATAATCGAAAAGCCGTTTCCCACAGCCCGTCGAGGCGCCCGCGTGCGCCCCGGCGGGCTGCTTTCATGGTGTAAATCGCCTGGTCAACCGGCAGTTGAAACTGCCCTCGGTCTTCCCCGCATTCTGCCGATCGGCCCCGCGGCGCCGACCTATCGTCGAGATCACTACCCGCAGCGTCGTTAATTCATCGGGGTTGGATGATGGAATCTCGAGATCTTCCTTTCATATCCGTCGCACGCCGGTTTCCGGACCGCCCGGCCCTGCGCCTCGGCGCCCGGACCGTCGCCTACCGGGAGCTGGACGAGCTGAGCGGCGCCCTCGCCGCCCGGGTCGCCCCCGGGCGGACGGTGGCCGTCACCGGCCGGGACCGGGTCGACCACGTCGTCGGCCTGCTCGCCGCGCTCCGCGCCGGCGCCACCTACCTGCCGCTGGACCGGGAGGCGCCCGATGAGCGCAACCGCTGGATCCGGGAGGACGCCGGCGCCACGCTCGCCTACACCGACGGCGAGCTGGTCGAGGTCGACCGCCCCGCCGCACTGGCGGGCGCGGTCGAGGCCGGCGGCCCCGCCGCACTGGCGGGCGCGCCGGAGCCGGACCGGCGCGGCCGCGAGTCCGCCGCGGGCTACCTCGTCTACACCTCCGGCACCACCGGCCGCCCCAAGGGCGTGCACGTTCCGCTCACCGCGCTGGCGGGCCACCTGGCCGCCGCCGTCGAGTGCTTCGGCCTCACCGAGGACGACGTGGTGCTGCACTTCGCCCGCCCGACCGTGGACGTGGCTGTCGAGCAGGTCCTCACCGCCCTCTCGGTCGGCGCCTGCATCGTCGTACCGGAGGAGCAACTCCTCGCGCCCGCCGCTCTGCTTGAGCTGCTGGACAGTGAGGGTGTGACCGTGGCCAACCTCGCGGCCGGCTACTTCCAGGAGGTGGTGGCCGCACTGCGCGAGGACGCCCGCCCGCCGCGCACCCTGCGTCTGATGATCTCCGGCAGCGACCGGCTCCAGCCGGACGCGGCGGCCGGCTGGTGCGCCGCCACCGGCGTGCCGCTGCTGAACGCCTACGGGCCGACCGAGACCGTGGTCACCGCCACCGTCCACGCGCTGGCGGGCCCGGCCGCGGCGGAGGGCGGCGACACCGTCCCCATCGGCCGCCCGCTCGGCGGACGCCGCGCGTACGTGCTGGACGACCGGCTGCGGCCGGTGCCGCCCGGGGCGTCCGGCGAGCTGTACCTGGGCGGGCCGCTGCTGGCCTCCGGCTACCACGGCCGCGCGGGCCTCACGGCCGGCCGGTTCGTCGCGGACCCCTTCGCGGCGGAGCCGGGCGCCCGGATGTACCGCACCGGGGACGTGGTCCGGCGGGCCGGTACGGACGCTGCGCTGGAGTTCGTCGGCCGCGCGGACCACCAGGTGAAGATCCGCGGCTTCCGCGTCGAGCCCGGTGAGATCGAGCTGGTCCTGGCCGGCCACCCCGACGTCGCCGGAGCCGTCGTGGTGGCGCACGAGGGCAGGCTCGCCGCCTACACGACCGGCAGCGCCCCCGACCCCGCGCAGCTGCGCGCCTACCTGGCCGAGCGGCTCCCCGAGCACATGGTCCCGGCGACCGTCACCCCGCTGGAGGCCTTCCCGCTGACCGCCGGCGGCAAGGTGGACCGAGCGGCGCTCCCCGAGCCCCAGGCCGCGCCCGACGCACCGGCCGCCGGCCGGCGGCCGCCCCGCACCCCCGCCGAGCAGCTGATCGCCGCCGTCTGGGCGGACGTGCTCGGGGTGCCCGAGGTCGGCGCCGACGACAACTTCTTCCACCTGGGCGGGGATTCGCTCACCGCCGTGCGCGTGGTCGGCCGGGTCTTCGACGTGTTCGGGATGGTCTCCCCGTACACCATCTTCGACGCGCCCACCCTCGCCGAGTTCGCCGCCGCGGTCACCGCCGCCTCGGACACCGGCGAGCGCCCCGCCCTGAACCGGACCGGCGCCACCGAGGCACCGCTCGCGCACTTCCAGCGCGGGCTCTGGTTCCTGGACCAGTGGAACCCGGGATCGCCGACCTACATCGTGCCCTGGGTGTTCCGCTTCGCCGGGCCGGTCGACCCGGAGCTGCTCCGGCTGGCCCTGGCCGGCGTGGTCGAGCGTCACGAAGCGCTGCGCACCACCTTCGAACTGGGCGAGGAGGGCCCCCGGCAGGTGGTGCACCCCGCCGTGGAGCTGCCGTTCTCCGTCCTGGAGACCACCGCGGAAGCCGTGGACGGGCTGCTCGCCGAGGCCGCGCTGGTGCCCTTCGACCTGGAGACCGGCCCGCTGGTCCGCGCCCACCTCTACCGCACCGGCGGGACGTCCACCCTGCTGCTGCTCTGCCACCACATCGTCTGGGACGAGGGATCACTGCCCGTTCTGGAGGCCGAACTGGCCGCCCTGTACGAGGCGCTGGCCGCCGGACGCCCCGCCGATCTTCCCGAACTCGCGGTCCAGTACGCGGACTACAGCACCTGGCAGAGCCAGGACGGCACGGCCGAACGGCAACTCGCCCACTGGCGCGAGCACCTGCGCGAGGCCCCCACCGAACCCCTGCTGCCCACCGATCGACCCCGTCCCGAACTCCAGGCCTTCCGAGGTGCGTTCCACCGGTTCGCGATGCCCCGTCCGGTCGCCGAGGCCGTCCGGGCGCTGGCCCGCAGCGAGGACGCGACCCCGTTCATGGTGCTGCTCGCCGGGCTCGCGCTCACCCTGCACCGGCGCACCGGCCGCAGCGACCTGGTGATCGGGTCCCCGGTGAGCGTGCGCGGCCGCGCCGAACTCGACGCGCTGATCGGGTACTTCGTCAACCTGCTGCCCCTGCGCGTCCGGCTCGACGAGGGGATGGACTTCCGGGATCTGGTCCGGCACGTCCGCGAGGTGGCCATCGACGGCTACCGCCACCAGGAGGCGCCGTTCGACGCCATCGCGGGCGCCGTCATGGAGGAGCGGCCCGACGACCGCGCCGAGGACCGCAACCCGCTCTGCCAGGTGCTCCTGGAACTGCACCCGCTGGACTCCCGCCCGCTGACCGTCGGCGGCACCGAGGTCACCCGCGAGCTGCACTCCAACCCCGTCTCCCGCTTCGACCTGTCCATCTCCGTCGACGACCGCGGCACCGACTTCACCGGCCGCTTCGAGTACGACTCCGACCTGTTCGACCCCGCCACCATGGCCGAGCTGTGCGAGGCCTGGCTCGGCACCCTCGCCGCCGCCGTCGAGGCGCCCGTGCACACCCTCTTCGAGGACCGGGCCGCCCGGGACCCGTACGCCCTGGCCCTGGTCAGCGGCGAGGAGCGCGTCGACTACGGCACCCTGAACGAGCGGGCCAACCGCCTCGCCCACCACCTCGGCGGCCTGGGCATCGGCCGCGGCGACACCGTCGCCGTCCTGGTCGAGCGCGGACCCGACCTGGTGACCGCCCTGCTCGCCGCGCTGAAGGCAGGCGCCGCCTACACCCTGCTCGACCCGGACTTCCCGGCCGAGCGGCTGGCCGGCGCGGTCGCCGACTGCGGCGCCGCACTGCTGATCACCCACCGCGACACGAGCCCGCCCTTCCCGGTCGCCCGCCACCTCGACCTCGACGCCTCGGCCGCCGCCGTCGCGGCCGGTCCCGGCCACGACCCGGGTTCGGCGGTCACCGCCGCCGACCTCGCCTGCGTGATGTTCACCTCCGGCTCCACCGGCCGCCCCAAGGGCGTAGCCGTCCCGCACCGCGCCCTCACCACCACCTACCTCGGCCAGGACTACGCCCGCTTCGGGCCCGACGAGGTCTGGCTCCAGTGCTCCCCGGTCTCCTGGGACGCCTTCGCCCTGGAGCTGTACGGCGCACTCGCCTTCGGCGGGGTGTGCGTGCTCCAGCCCGGCCAGCGTCCCGACCCGCAGGCCGTCGCCGACCTCACCCGCCGCCACGGCATCACCCAACTCCAGCTGTCCGCGAGCCTGTTCAACTTCCTGCTGGAAGAGTTCCCGGAGACCTACGACGACCTCAAGGTGGCCTTCACCGCCGGCGAGCGGGCTTCGGTCACCCATGTCGGCAAGGCGCTCGACCAGTACCCGGGCCTCGTCGTCGCCAACGGCTACGGACCCGTCGAGAGCCTCGGCCTCACCACCTGCCACCGCGCCACTGCGGAGGACGCCGCCGGCGCCTCCATCCCCATCGGCCACGCGCTCCACGGCAAAGCGGTCCACGTACTCGACGAGCGGCTGCGCCCCGTCCCGGACGGCACCACCGGCGAGCTGTACGCGGCCGGCGGCGGGCTCGCCCTCGGCTACGTCGGCCGGCCCGGGCTGACCGCCGAGCGATTCGTCGCCTCCCCGTTCGGCGCGCCCGGCGAGCGGCTCTACCGCACCGGCGACCTCGGCCACCGGACGGCGCAGGGGGTGCTGGAGATCACCGGCCGGATCGACGACCAGGTGAAGGTACGCGGCTTCCGGGTCGAGCCGGGGGAGATCGAGGACGCGCTCACCCGCCACCCGTCCGTGCGGGAGGCCGCCGTCGCCGTCCACGAACCCGCCCCGGGCGACCGGCGGCTCGCCGCCTACGTCACCCTCGCCCCCACCGTCGGCGGAGCCCCGGCGCCCGGCCCCGACGCACTGCTCGACCATCTGGCCGCGCTGCTGCCCGAGCACATGGTGCCCGCCACGCTCGACGTGCTGGACGCGCTCCCGCTCAACCAGAACGGCAAGGTCGACCGCCGGGCCCTGCCCGCCCCCGCCGAGCGCCCCGAGGCCGCCGCGACCGACCCGCTGACCCCGGAGCAGCGGCTGGTGGCCGACGCCGTCCGCGCCGTCCTGGGGCTGGCCGACGGGCCCGGTCCGGACGCCGACTTCTTCCGGATCGGCGGCAATTCGCTGGCCGCCGTACGCGTCGCCATGCGGCTCTCCCAGGAGACCGGCACCAAGGTCCCGCCGCAGGCGGTCTTCCGCGGCCGGACGGTCGGCGCCATCGCCGAACGGCTGGCTCCGCGATGACGCGACAACCGGCCCGCCCGCCCGCCAGCCCATCCGACCGACCGAAGGGAACGAGGCCGTGAGCCCGTCCGCCGACCTCCCCGCCACCCCGCGGGCCGACCCCCCCGCCACGTCGCCGGCCGCCCCGCCCGGCACCCGGCCGGCGGACCCGCCCGGCGACCTGCCGGCCGCCCGGCCCGGCGACCTGCCGGCCGACCTGCCCGCCGGCCTGCTCCGTACCGCGCCCGTCCCGGGCCTCCAGCGCGGCCTGTGGTTCCTCGACCGGTGGAACCCCGGGGCCGCCACCTACACCACCCCCTGGACGTACGAGGTCACCGGCCCGCTCGACCTCGCCCTGCTCCAGCGGGCGCTCGACGGCGTGGTCGCCCGGCACGAGGCGCTGCGCACCACCTTCGCCCTGTACCCCGACGGCCCGCGCCAGTACGTCCACCGCACCCTGGCCGTGCCGCTCGCCGTCAGCGACCTGCGCGAGCTCCCCGAGCCCCGGCGGGGCGACCGCGCCGAGGAGCTGATCGCCGAACGTGCCGCCGAACCCTTCGACCTGACGGCGGGCCCGCTGCTGCGCGCCGAGGCGTTCCGGCTCGCCGACGACCGGACCGTGCTCCTCTTCGTGGTCCACCACATCATCTGGGACGGCTGGTCGGCCGAGGTCTTCGACCGCGAACTGGCCGAGTTCTACCACGCGTCGGCCGAACACCGGGCCCCGGACCTGCCGGAGCTCACCACCCAGTACGCCGACTGGGCGCGGGAGGAGCAGCACACCTCGTACGAGGAGCACCTCGCCCACTGGAAGCGGACCCTCGGCGGCGCCCCCACCCTGCTGGAGCTGCCCGGCGACCGGCCGCGGCCGGCCGAGCGCAGCCAGCGCGGAGCCACCGAGCCGTTCGGCCTGACCCCCGGCGCCGCGGCCCGGGTCCGGGAACTCGCCGAACAGGAGGGCGTCACCCCGTACACCGTCCAACTCGCCGCCTTCGCCCTGCTGATGGGCCGCTGGACCGGCGCCGACGACCTCCTCGTCGGCACCCCCGTCACCACCCGCGACCGGCCCGAAGTCGCCGATCTGATCGGCTACTTCGTCAACCTGCTGCCCCTGCGCGTCAAGCTCGACCCCGGTGCCACCTTCCGCGGGCTGCTCGCCGACCTCCAGGACAGCGCCTTCGACGCCTTCGGCTACCTCGACGTCCCCTTCGACCAGCTGGTCGACCTGCTCGCCGCCGACCGCACCCCGCAGCACCCGCCGCTGGTCCAAGTGGTGTTCGGCGCCCACACCGAGGACCGCACGCCGCTGGCGCTCGGCGCCGCCACCGCCGAGCGCACCGTCCGCTCCAACGGCACCAGCAAGTTCGACCTCACCTGGTCCGTCTTCGAAGGCGCCGACGGCGGTGAACTGCGCGGCGAGGCCGAGTACAGCAGCGACCTCTTCGACGCCGGCACCGTGCGCCGCCTCGCCGCCGACTACGCCGCCCTGCTGGACGCCGCCCTCGCCGACCCGGACGCCACCGTGCTCCGGCTCACTTCCGCCGGGCCCTCGCACCGCCCGGCCCGCCTCGACCCGGGCCACTGCCTGCACCACCTCTTCGAACGGGCCGCCGACGCCCACGGCGACCGGCCCGCCGTCAGCGACCGGAACGGCACCCTCGGCTACGCCGAACTCGACCGCCGTGCCAACCGGCTGGCCCACGCCCTGCTCGCCCGCGGGGTGCGCCCCGGCGACCGGGTCGGGCTGCTGCTGGAGCGCACCGCCGCCGTGCCGGCCGCGATCCTGGCCGTGCTCAAGACCGGCGCCGCCTACGTACCGGTCGACCTCGCGGCCCCCGCCGAGCGGGCGGCCCTGGTCTTCGGCGACACCGCCGTCACGGTGGTCCTCACCGACCGGCCCGACCGCGCCCCCGACGGCCCCTGGCAGACCCTCGACCTCGCCGCCCGGGCCGCGGAGATCGCCGCCCACCCGGCCGTCCGGCCCCCCGCCGCCGGCCGCCCCGGCGACCTCGCCTACCTCATCTTCACCTCCGGCTCCACCGGACGGCCCAAGGGCGTCGCCGTGGCCCACGAGCACGTGAGCCGCCTCCTCGACTCCGGCCGGGACCACTTCGGATTCGGCCCGGAGACCGTCTGGACGCTGTTCCACAGCTACGCCTTCGACTGGACCGTCTGGGAGCTCTGGGGCGCTCTGCTCCACGGCGCCCGGCTGGTCGTCGTACCGCACCTCACCAGCCGCTCGCCCGAGGAGTTCGCCGGCCTGCTCGAGGAGGAAGGCGTCACCCACCTCTGCCTGACCCCCTCGGCGCTGCGGCAGCTCGAACCGGCGCTGCGCCGCCGGCCGAGAGCCCTGCCCGCACTGCGGTGGATCATGCTCGGCGGCGAGGCGCTCGACCCGGGCGTGGTCCAGCGCTGGCACGAGCTCGACCCGCTGCCGCCCGCCCGGCTCTGCAACCTCTACGGCATCACCGAGACCACCGTCCACGTCACCCTCCACGACGTCGCCGAGGGCGGCGTGGGCTTCGAGCGCAGCCTCGTCGGCGAACCCATGCCGCACCTCACCGCGCTCGTCCTCGACGACTGGCTGCGGCCCTGCGCCCCCGGCGTCCCCGGCGAGCTGTACATCGGCGGCGGCAGCCTCGCGCACGGCTACTGGGGCCGCCCGGGCCTCACCGCCGGCCGTTTCGTCGCCGACCCGTACGGACCGCCGGGCGCCCGCCTCTACCGGACCGGCGACGTCGCCAGGCGGCTGCCGGACGGCGGGATGGAGTACGTCGGCCGGGCGGACTTCCAGGTGAAGCTGCGCGGCTTCCGGATCGAGCTCGGCGAGATCGAGAACGCCATCGCCGCGCACCCCGAGGTGGACGCCTGCGTGGTCACCGTCCACGACGACCGGCTCGCCGCGTACGTCACCGGGCGCTCCCCGGCCGAACCCGGTGACCTGCGCGCCTTCCTCGCCCGCTCGCTGCCCGACTACATGATCCCGGCCGGCGTCACCGTGCTGGACGCGCTGCCGCTCACCGTCAACGGCAAGGTCGACCGGGCCGCGCTGCCCGCCCCCGACCGGGCCGCGCCCACCCCGGCCGCCGGCCGGCACGTCGAGCCGCGCACGCCGGAGGAGGAGCTGTTCGCCGGCGTCTGGACGGACGTCCTCGGGGTCGGCGGGATCGGCGTCCACGACGACTTCTTCCACCTCGGCGGGGACTCCATCCGCGCCGTCCAGCTGGCGGGCGCCCTGCACGACCGGGGCTGGCAGGTCACCCTGCGGGACGTCTTCAACGCGCCCACCGTCGCCGAACTCCTGCCGCTGGCCCGCCCGGTGGCCGCCGACCCCGCCGCGGAGCGGCCGTTCTCACTGATCGAGGAGGAGGACCGGGCCGAGCTGCCGGCCGGGATCGTCGACGCCTACCCGATGGTCTCGATGCAGCTCTCCATGGTCTTCCACATGGAGGTCGCCGGCGGCACCGACAGCTACCACAACGTCAACTCCTACCGGATCACCGGAGACCTCGACGAGAGCGCCCTGCACCGCTCGGTCGAGGAGGCGATGGCCCGGCACGCCGTGCTGCGCACCGGCCTCGACCTCTCCGGCTACGGCGAACCACTCCAGCTGGTGCACGGCTCGCTGCCCGTACCGATCGAGTTCGCCGACCTGCGCGGAACGCCGGAGCAGGCGCGGGACGACAGGATCCGTACCGTCTTCGAGCACCACCGCGACCGGCCCTTCGACCTGGCCGCACCGCCGCTGTTCCGGATCACCGTCCAGCGGCTGGCCGACGACGCCTTCCAGCTCACCATCTCCGAGCACCACGCCATCCTCGACGGCTGGAGCTTCACCTCGCTGCTCACGGAGATCCTCGAACGGCACACCGCGATCGCCGCCGACCCGGCCTCCGCGCCGACCCCGCCGCCGCGCACCGCCTTCCGGGACTTCGTCGCGGTGGAACGCGCGGCCGCCGCCGACCAGGAGTCCCTGGCGTACTGGCAGCGGCGGCTCGACGGGGCCACCGGCCAGCTGTGGCCCGGCAGCGAGGACGTCCACGAGCTGCCGCGCACGGTGGAGCGGGTGCTGCCCGACGCCCCGGGGCAGCTGCGGGCGGTCGCCGACGCGCTCGCCGTACCGGTCAAGTCGGTCGCGCTCGCCGCCCACCTGTACGCCCTGGCCCGCATCACCGGGCGCCGCCGGGTCACCACGGGTCTGGCCATGAACGGCCGGCTGGAACGGCTCGGCGGAACCGAGGTGTACGGGCTGTTCCTCAACACCGTCCCGCTGGTCGTGGAGCCGGACGAGGAGGACCTGGCCGCGCTGGTGCGCCACGTGCACCGCGAGGAGCTGGACATGATGCCGCACCGGCGGGTTCCGTTCGCCCGGCTGGCCCGGATGATGGCCGACACCGCGCTCGACAGCCAGTTCGGCTACCTGAGGTTCCACGCGCTGGGCCGGCTCAGCGCCGCCCGCATCGAGGACGGCCGGATCGGCTGCGAGCCGACCCTGCGGCACGAGCCCAACAGCTTCGCGTTCGGCGCCTCGCTGATCCAGGACCCGGTGTCGCAGCGCGTGCTGCTCGCCGTGGACCACCAGCGCGCGCTGGTGGACGACGCCGCGGCGGAGGAGTTCATCGAGGCCTACGCGACTGCGCTGGCCCGCCTGGCATCCGACGCCTGAGCCGTTCCCGTACGGGGCGGGCCCGGCGCTCCCCGCCCGCCGCCGACCCGGTCCCGGCACCGTCGGCCGACACGTCGCCCCAGAACCACGCGCCGCCTGTCGCCCCCGAGAAGCGGACGGACCGGGGCCAAGGCCTGGGCGGCTCCGTCCGGGCATGCGCCCCGCAGCGCCGGACCGGCTCCGCCGCTGCCCTGCCGGCGGGCGTGGCCGAACTTGGCCGCGAGTTCGGGCGGTTCGGGGTGCGAAGCCTGGCTGAGGCGACGCCTGGTCCGGCCCCGAACGGGGCCGGAGGGCTCGGGTGGGACGGCAGGCCGGCTGCGGCGGGTCCGTCCGGGCGTCGGCCCTGTCGGCCGTTGGCCGGGGTGCGGGCCCATGTTGGGGCCACGTACCGCCGGGCTCGCGCCGGGGCGACGCCCGGTCGGCACGCGCAGGAGCCGGACCGGTTCTGCCTCGGGCGGTACCGAATCCGGCTGCCGGCCCGGCGGGTTCGGGGAGCGGGGCCCGACCGGGCAACGCGGCGAGGCCCCGACTGCCGCTGCGGCGGGTGGTGCCGGAGCCGCTCGGGCGCCGGAAGCGTCGGCCGTTGGGTGCACGGCCCGTGTTGGTCCAGACCCTGGCGGTTCCGTTCGGGCCGCCGGTCTTGGGCGGGACCGCAGGCCGCCCCGGCGGGAGTCATGTCCTGCCCGTCCCGGGCGGGGGGCCGGCTCGGCCGTTCCGGGCCGGGCCCCTACTGGGGGTCGCCCGCCCCCGGGGGGCCCGGGACGGCCGGACGGCGGCCGGTCCCGGGGCCGGCGCCCGCCCCCGGGGCCCCGGGGGCGGCCCGTCAGGCCGGCCCCGGGGACCGGCGCCCGGACCGCAGGCCCCGGCGGGGCCCGTACCGCCGTACAGCGTGATCCATCCCTTCATTCCTCCGTCCATCCCGTCCATCCCGTCCATCCCCTACCTACCTACCTACCGACCACCCAGGAGTGCCTCGCATGACCACCTCTGCCGAGCCGACCACCGTCACCGCCACCACCCCGCCTCCCGCCGCCGCCCCCGGCCTGCTGGCCCGTCTGGCCGACGCCGTCGCGCTGCACCCCGGGCGGCCCGCCGTGCATGCCGTCGACGGGGGTCTCGACTTCGCCGGGCTGGACCGCCGTACCGCCGCTCTGGCCCGGGCCCTGCGGGCGCGGGGTGTGCGGCGGGGGGACCGGGTCGGGGTGCATCTCGGCCGCACCCGCGACCTGCCGGTCGCGCTGCTCGCCGTCTGGCGGGCCGGCGCCGCGTACGTCCCGCTCGATCCGGCCTACCCGGCCGAACGGATCGCCTTCATGGCCGCCGACGCCCGCCTCGCCGCCGTGGTCAGCGCCGACGCCGCGCCGCCCGTACCGGCCGGGGTCGCGGTGGTCCGCCCGGACGCCGACGCACCGGAACCCGACAGCGGCGGGGCGACGGGCGGGTTCGACCCGGACCCGCTCGACTCCGCCTACGTCATCTACACCTCCGGTTCCACCGGCCGCCCCAAGGGCGTGGAGGTCCCGAACGGCGCCGTCGCCGATCTCGCCGCGGCCCTGGAACTCAGCGGCGCCTACCGCCCCGAGCCGGGCATCGTGGCGTGGAACGCCAGCGTCTCCTTCGACGCCTCCGTCCAGCAGTGGATCCGGATCTGCCGGGGCGACACCCTCGTGGTGATCGACGACGCCACGCGGGCCGAACCGGCCCGCCTTGCGCACCTGCTCGCCGAGCACGGCGTCACCGACCTCGACCTCACCCCCTCGCACTGGCAGCTGCTCCGCGAGCCGCTGGCCGGCGCCCGTGTCCCGCGGCTGTTCATGGGCGGTGAACCCGTGCCCGCCCGGACCTGGCGCGAACTGGCCGACGCCGGTATCGACGCGCTCAACCTGTACGGGCCCACCGAGTGCACCGTCGACGCGATCACCACCCCGGTCACCGGCCCCGGCCCGCACCTGGGCGAGCCGCTGCCCGGCGTCCGCGTCCACCTGCTCGACGCCCGGCTCACCCCCGTCACGGCCGTCGGCGCGGTCGGCGAGCTGTACCTGGCCGGGCCCGGCCTGGCGCACGGCTACCCGGGCCACCCGGGCCTGACCGCGGGCCGGTTCGTCGCGGACCCCTTCGCACCGGAGCCCGGCGCCCGGATGTACCGCACCGGCGACCAGGCACGGCGCTCCGCCGAGGGCCTGCTGGAGTACGTGGGCCGGGCGGACCGCCAGGTCAAGCTGCGCGGTTTCCGGGTGGAACCGGGCGAGGTCGAGCACGCGCTGGGCTCCCTGCCCGGGGTGGGCGCGGCCGCGGTCGCCGTCCACGAGGCCGCGCCGGGGGACCACCGGCTGGCCGGCTACGTCACCGGCGCCGTCCGCCCCGCCGACCTGCTGGCCGAGCTGCGCCGCACCCTGCCCGCCCATCTGGTGCCGTCCACCGTGACCGTACTGGACGCCCTGCCGCTCACCCCCAACGGCAAGGTCGACCACCGTGCCCTGCCCGCCCCGGCGGCGCAGGCCGCCGCACCCGGCGCGGCCGCCGGGTCGGACGCGCGGGGCGGGGTGGAGGAGCAGGTCGCCGAGGTCTGGCGCACCGTGCTCGGTGTGCCCGGCGTCGAGCCGACCGACAGCTTCCTCGGCCTCGGCGGGCACTCGCTCGCCGCCCTGCGCGTCGTCCACCTGCTGCGCCGCAAGCTCAACGTCGAGCTCCAGCTCCGCGACCTGCTGGACGCCGCCGACCTGGCCGGCTTCACCTCGGCCGTCCGGCGCGCCGCCGCGGCCGGACCCTCTGCCGTCCGCCCCGCGCTCACCGCCCGCCGGGAGGCCGTCCGATGACCACTGCGCCCACCGCGACCGCCGCGACCACCGCGACCGCCCTGACCGCCGCGCCCAGCGCACCCGCCGCGAGGACCGCCCGCCCCCGGACCGAGGGCGACTGGCTCCTGGTCCCCGCCCCCCAACCCCACCGCCCCGTCCGGCTGTTCTGCTTCCCGCACGCCGGCGGTGACGCCCCCGCCTTCACCCCGCTGGCCCGCGCCCTGGCGCCCGTCGCCGAGGTCTGGTCGGTGCGCCCGCCGGCCCGGGGCGGCCGCGGCCGGCACCCGATGCCACCGGACTTCGCCGCCTTGACCGCCGCCGTCGCCGAGGCGCTGACCCCGCACCTGACCGGCGGCGACGGCGGTCGGTTCGCCTTCTACGGCCAGAGCCTCGGCGCGCTGCTCGCCTACGAGGTGGCCCGCGCCCTGCCCGCCGACCGCCGCCCCGAGCTGGTGGTCGTCGCCGGAGCGCCGTGCCCCGCCGAGTGGGCCGGGCGCACGTCCAGGGACCTGGACGCCCCCGCTCTCCTCAGGCTCACCGGCCTGGAGGAGGTGGTCGGCTCCGATCCGGGCCTGGCCGAGCTGGCCCTGGCGGCCATCCGTACCG
This sequence comes from Streptomyces subrutilus, assembly GCF_001746425.1. Classification (GTDB taxonomy): domain Bacteria; phylum Actinomycetota; class Actinomycetes; order Streptomycetales; family Streptomycetaceae; genus Streptomyces; species Streptomyces subrutilus_A. The sequence goes on from NZ_MEHK01000001.1 coordinate 6,169,823, forward strand.
ACCTCGCCGTCAGCGCCACCTACCGGCACCGTCCGCACGCGCCGATCGGTTCCGCGATCCACGCCCTGGCCGGCGCGGATGACCCGATGCTCGCCACCACCGGCCTCACCGGTTGGGCCGACCACACCCGTGGCGCCTTCGGCCACGGCGTCGTCCCCGGCGGCCACCTCCTCGCCACCGTCGACCGGCCCGGGCCGGTCGCCCTCCTGACCGCGCTCCTGGCGGACCGCCAGGCACCCGCCCCGTCCCACCACACGCCCACGGAGCAGTCATGCTGACCACCGCCACCGCCACCGCCACCGCCACCGCCACCACCGCCCTCGCCACGGCCCCCGGCACCGTCGACCTCACCGACCCCGACCTGTGGGCCCGGCCCGACACCCCGGCCCTGATCGCCGAGATGCGCCGCGAGGCGCCCGTACACCTCACCGACACCGTCGACGACGGCCCGGTCTGGTCGGTGCTCACCTACCGGGAGTCGGCGGACGTGCTGCGCAACGCGGCCGTGTTCAGCTCGGAGTCCGGCTCGCTGCTCGGCTCCGGAGAGGGCAAGGTGCCGGTCGGCTCGGGCCGGATGATGGCCCTCACCGACCCGCCCCGCCACCGCGACCTGCGCGCACCGGCCAACCCCTTCTTCTCCAAGGGCGGGGTGCGCGGCGCCGCCCGCTCCATCGCCGAACGGGCCGGCGAGCTCTTCGACCGGGCCGTCGAGCAGGGCGAGGTGGACCTGGTCGACGTGGTCTCCGCGCTGCCGCTCGCGGTCATGTGCGACCTGCTGGACGTTCCGGAGAAGGACCGCGACATGGTGGTCCGGGTCTGCGACGTGGCCTTCCTCGGCCGTACGCCGGAGGAGCGCCGCGCCGGGCACCAGCAGCTGATCCCCTACCTGCTGCACCAGGTCATGCTGCGCCGCTCCGACCCGCGCGACGACCTGATCTCCATGATGGCCACGTACAAGGTCGGCGGGCGGCTGCTGCCGATCGAGGACGTGGTGCTCAACCTGGACAACATCGTGGTCGGCGGGGTCCAGACGGTCCGCCACACGGCGGCCATGGGCCTGCACACCCTGGTCCAACGGCCCGACCTGTGGCAGCAGTTGCAGCGGGGAGAGGTGTCCATGGACTCCGCCGTGGACGAGCTCCTGCGCTGGACGTCGGTGGGCCTCCACACGCTGCGCACCGCCACCCGGGACGTCGAGCTCGGCGGACGGCAGATCCGCCGGGGCGACCGGGTCGCGGTCTGGGTGTGGTCCGCCGACCGGGATCCGGAGGCCTTCGACCAGCCCGAGGAGATCCGGCTCGACCGCTCGCCCAACAAGCACCTCGCGCTGGGCCTGGGCGCCCACTATTGCATCGGAGCCCCCCTGGCCAAGGCCGAGTTGAGCGCGCTGTACTCCGCCACCCTGGAGAAGGCGGCCCTCATCGAGCCGACCGGGCCGGTCCGCTACAACAGCTCGATCATCAACTTCGGCCTGGACCACTTCCCGGTGCGCCTCACCCCCCGCTGACCGGCCGCCCCCGGGCGCGGCGGCGCGGCACCGAGGCGGCAGCCGGACGCCTCCGGTGGCGCCGCAACTGCCGCTGACCTGCCGCCGCTTGTGCCGCAGACGCCCGCGCGCCGCCCATACCTTCGAATCACACCCCGGAACACTTCTCAACCTACGGAGACCACCATGAGCAACCCCTTCGAGGACGACAACTCCGGCTACCTGGTCCTGATCAACGACGAGAACCAGCACTCGCTCTGGCCGGTCTGGATTGACGTGCCGGCCGGCTGGACCACCGTCCACGGGGAGGCCACCCGCCAGGAGTGCCTCGACTGGATCGAGGCGAACTGGACCGACATCCGCCCGGCGAGCCTGCTCGCCACCCTCGACCAGCGGTGAGCGCCGCCATGCCGACTTGGGAGCTGAACCCGGGCCGCCCGGCCCTCACCCGGGTGCCGGCCACCGCGGACCTCGCCGAGGCCTGTGCGTGGCTGCGGGAGAACGAGGCCGCGCTGACCGCCGCCCTGCACGAGCACGGCACGATCTTCCTGCGCGGCCTGCCGGTCGCGGACAGCGCGGACGTCGCCGCCGTCCGCGACGTGCTGATCCCCGAGCCCACCCCGTACCGGGAGAAGGCCACTCCGCGCAGCGACTTCGGCAACGGCGTCTTCTCCTCCACCGACCTGCCGCCGGCCCAGTCGATCCGGATGCACAACGAGAACAGCTACACCCTGACCTTCCCCGGCCGACTGCTGTTCGCCTGCCTGACCGCCCCCGGTACGGGCGGCGCCACGCCGACCGCCGACGTCCGCAAGGTGCTCGCCGCGCTCCCCGACCACCTGGCCGAGCGCGGCCGGGCCTCCGGCTGGACGCTCACCCGCACCTACTCGGACTACCTCTCGCTCGGCTGGCGCACCGCCTTCGGGACCGAGGAGCGCGCCGACGTGGAGCGGTACTGCCGGGAGAACGGCATCGCCTGGGAGTGGCAGCCGGACGGCAACCTGCGCACCAGCCAGCTGCGTTCGGCCACCATCCACCACCCGCACACCGGCGAGGAGGTCTGGTTCAACCACCTGGCCTTCTGGAACGAGTGGTCGCTCGACCCGGACATCCGGGAGGCCATGGTCGAGGAGTTCGGCCCGGACGGGCTGCCGTTCAACACCGGCTTCGGCGACGGCGAGCCGCTCTCCCGGGAGGACGTGGACGCCCTCAACGCCGCCTACGACGCCGCCACCGTCCGCGAGCCCTGGCAGGCCGGCGACGTGATGCTGGTCGACAACGTGCTCTGCGCGCACGGCCGCGACCCGTTCAGCGGCGAGCGGAAGATCGCCGTCGCGATGGGCCGGCCCGTCGACCTGCAGGACTGCCGGCCCACGGTGCACCCGAGCACCGCAGTCCCCGCCTGAGGCACCCGAACACCATCCACGCCGTGACGTGAGCAGAGGAAGCACCGTGATCCCGGTTTCGTACGCACAACAGCGTCTCTGGCTGATCGACCAGATCGAAGGGCCGACCGCGCTCTACAACCTGCCGTTCGCGGTCCGCCTGCGCGGCACGCTCGACACCGCGGCGCTGCGCGCCGCGACGGCGGACGTGGTCGCCCGGCACGAGGCCCTGCGCACGGTGTTCCCGGTGGCCGGGGGAGTCCCGGTGCAGCGGATCCTGCCGTCCGCGGAGGTGGAGATCGCCTTCGAGACGCTGGACTGCGCACCGGACGACTACCCCGCCCTGCGGGACCGGGCCGCCGCCCACGCCTTCGACCTGAGTGCCGAACCGCCGATCCGTGTCACGGTGTTCACCCTCGCCGGCCCCGAGCCCTCCGCCCGGCCCGGCACCGAGCACGTGCTGCTCCTCGTGCTCCACCACATCGCCGGCGACGGCTGGTCGCTCGGCCCGCTGCTGCGCGACCTCACCGAGGCCTACACCGCCCGGCTGGGCGGCTCGGCCCCCGACTGGGAGCCGCTGCCGGTCCAGTACGCCGACTACGCGCTCTGGCAGCGCGAGGTGCTCGGCGAGGAGGACGATCCCGAGAGCCTGATGAGCCGCCAGCTCGACTACTGGCGACGGATGCTGGCCGGTCTGCCGGAGGAGCTGGAGCTGCCGGTCGACCGCCCCCGGCCGCCCGCCCCCACCGGGGCCGCGGACGCCGTCCCGTTCGGCTACGGGCCCGACCTGCACGCCGCGCTGACCGGCCTGGCCCACCGCCACCGCGCCACCCTGTTCTCCGTCCTGCAGGCCGGTCTCGCCGCGCTGTTCACCCGGCTCGGCGCCGGCACCGACATCCCGCTCGGCACCGGCGTGGCCGGCCGCTCCGACGAGGCGCTGAACGACCTGGTCGGCTTCTTCGTCAACACCCTGGTGCTGCGCACCGACACCTCGGGAGACCCGTCCTTCGCCGAACTCGTCGACCGGGTCCGCGAGTCGCAGCTCGACGCCTTCGCCCACCAGGACGTGCCGTTCGAGCGGCTGGTCGAGGAGGTCAACCCGGCCCGCGCCCTCGGTCGCCATCCGCTGTTCCAGACCCTCCTCGTACTGCAGAACCACGAGGAGGGCGAACTCGGCCTGCCGGGGCTGGAGTCGGCGCCCGAGCCGCTCGGCCTGCGCGTCGCCAAGTTCGACCTCAACATCGGCGTCACCGAGCGGCGCACCCCCGACGGTGCTCCCGCCGGCCTCACGGGATCGGTCGAGTACGCGGCCGACCTCTACGACCGCGCCACCGTCACCACCCTGTTCGAACGCCTGGGCCGGCTGCTGGCCGCCGCGGCCGCCGACCCGCGGGCGCCGATCGGCACCCTCGACATCCTCGCCCCCGAGGAGCGCGGCCGCCTGCGCGACGAGTGGAACGCGACCGCGGCCCCCGTCCCCGCCGGCTCGCTGCCGCAGCTGTTCGAGGCCCAGGCCGCCCGCACCCCCGACGCGGTCGCCCTCGCCCACGACGGCGGCGCCGTCTGCTACGCCGAGCTCAACGCCCGCGCCAACCGGCTGGCCCACCACCTGATCGCCCGCGGTGTCGGCCCGGAGTCCCCGGTCGCCCTGCTGATGGAACGCTCGGTCGACCTGGTCGTCGCCACCCTGGCCGTGCTCAAGGCCGGCGGCTGCTACGTGCCGATGCACGCGAGCCTGCCGCCGGAGCGGATGGCCCGGCTGCTCGCCGACACCGCCGCCCCCGTCCTGCTGACCGACCGCCCCGACCCCGGCTTCCCGCACACCGCCGTCGTGGTCCGGCCCGGAGACGAGGCGGGCGCGCCTGCGCACGACCCGGGCCTGCCCGTCCACCCCGACCGGCTCGCCTACGTGATGTTCACCTCCGGCTCCACCGGCGCCCCCAAGGGCGTCGCGGTCCGCCACCGCGACGTGGTCGGCCTCGCCGCCGACCGCCGCTGGCAGGACGGCCGGCACCGGCGGATCCTGCTGCACTCCCCGCACGCCTTCGATGCCGCCACCTACGAGCTGTGGACGCCGCTGCTGTCCGGCGGCACGGTGGTCGTCGCCCCTCCCGGCAGCCTGGACGCCGCCGCCCTGCACGCCGTCGCCACCCGGCACGCGGTCACCGCCGTCTTCCTCACGAAGGCCCTGTTCGACCTGGTCGCCGAGCAGGCCCCGGAGACCTTCCGCGCCCTGCAGACCGTCTGCACCGGCGGCGAGGCCGCATCCGGCTCCCTCATGCGGCGGGTCCTCGACCACTGCCCCGACCTGCTGCTCGCCCATGTCTACGGGCCCACCGAGGCCACCACCTTCGCCACCCACCCCCCCCTCGACGCCGCCGACCTGGCCGGGCCCCGGCCGCCGATCGGCGCCCCGCTCGACAACATGCGCGCCCACGTCCTCGACGCCCGGCTGCGGCCCGTCCCGCCCGGCGTCCCCGGCGAGCTGTACGTGGCGGGGGCAGGCCTGGCCCGCGGCTACTGGCACCGGCCCGCGCTGACCGCCGAGCGCTTCGTCGCCGACCCGTACGCGCCGGGGGAGCGGATGTACCGCACCGGCGACCTGGTGCGCCGCCGGGCCGACGGCGCGATCGAGTTCCTCGGCCGGATCGACGGCCAGGTCAAGCTGCGCGGCTTCCGCATCGAACCGGGCGAGATCGAGGCGGTGCTCTCCCGCCACCCGGCCGTCCGGCAGGTCATCGTGATCCCCCGCGAGGACCGGCCCGGCGACACCCGCCTGGTCGGCTACTGCTCGGTGCACGGCTCCGCGCTCGAAGAGAGCCCCGAACTCGGTCCGGAACTGAGGCGGTTCGCCGCCGAGACCCTCCCCGGCTACATGGTCCCCTCCGCCGTGGTCGTGCTGCCAGCCCTGCCGCTCAACGCCAACGGCAAGATCGACCGGCGCGCGCTGCCCGCGCCCGAGCCGGGCGCCGGCACCGACGGCCGCGCCCCGCGCGACGAGCGCGAGCAGGCCCTGTGCGGGCTCTTCGGAGAGATTCTCGGCATCGACGACATCACCATCGACGACGACTTCTTCGAACTCGGCGGCCACTCGCTGCTGGCCACCCGCCTGGTCGGCCGGGCGCGCACCGAACTCGGCGCCGAACTCGCCATCGGGGACCTCTTCCAGGCCCCGACCGTCGCCGACCTCGCCGCCAAGCTGGCCACGGAACCGGCCCGGTCCGCCCTGCGCCCCGAACCCCGACCCGAGCGCCTGCCGGTCTCCTTCGCGCAGCGCCGGCTGTGGTTCCTCGGCCAGGCCGAGGGCCCCGCCGCCACCTACAACGTCACCCTCGCCCTGCGGCTCACCGGCCCGCTGGACGCGGCCTCCCTGGAACGCGCGCTCGGGGACGTCGTCGCCCGCCACGAGACCCTCCGTACGGTCTTCGGCGAGCACGACGGCGTCCCGTACCAGCGGATCCTGCCCGAGCCCCCGGCCCCGCTGCTCACCGTGACCGACCGCCCGGTGCAGGAGCTGGTCGGCCACACCTTCGACCTGGCCGTCGACGTCCCCCTGCACGCCTACCTGCGCCCCGAGGCGCCGGATGAGCACGTCCTGCTCCTGGTGCTGCACCACATCGCCGGCGACGGCTGGTCGCTGCGGCCGCTCTTCCGGGACCTGGCCGACGCCTACACCGCCCGGCTCGGCGGCGAGTCGCCGGTGTGGGAGCCGCTGCCGGTCCAGTACGCCGACTACACGCTGTGGCAGTACCGGACGCTCGGCGCGGACACCGACCCGCAGTCGCCGCTCTCCCGCCAACTCGACCACTGGCGGCAGGCGCTGGCCGGGCTGCCGGACGAGCTTGCGCTCCCGCTGGACCGCCCCCGCCCGGCCGCCGCCGGCCACCGCGGCGACGTGGTCCCGCTGGAGCTGGACGCGGACCTGCACGCGCGGCTCGCCGAGCTGGCAGCCGGGCACGGAGCCACCCTCTTCATGGTGCTCCAGGCCGCCTACGCCACCCTGCTGCACCGCTTCGGCGCCGGCGACGACCTGCCGATCGGCACCCCGCTCGCCGGCCGCCTCGACCCCGCCCTCGACGAACTGGTCGGCTTCTTCGCCAACACCCTCGTCCTGCGCGCCGACCTCACCGGCCGGCCCACCTTCGCCGAGCTGCTGGCCCGGGTCCGGGAGACCGACCTGGCCGCCTACGCGCACCAGGAAGTTCCGTTCGAGCGGTTGGTGGAGGAGCTCAACCCGGCCCGCACGCTGGCCCGGCACCCGCTCTTCCAGGTGATGATCGCCTTCGACAACACCGCGGGCGGCGGCCCCGAGTTCCCCGGCACCCGCGCCGCCTACGAGCCGCTCGGCCTGCCGACCACCGCCTTCGACCTGACCCTGAACCTCTCCGAGCGCCACCACCCCGACGGTGCCCCGGCCGGCCTCGAAGGCGGCCTGGAGTTCGCCACCGACCTGTTCGAGCGGACCACCGTCGAACGGCTCGCCGAAGCCCTGCTGCGCCTGCTGGCCCAGGTCGCCGAAGACCCGCACCGCCCGGTCGCCGAGCTGGACGTCCTGGGCGAGGCCGGCCGGGCCGCGCTGGCCGAGTGGCACGACACCGGCCGGCCCGTCGCGGACGTCCTCGTTCCGGAGGCCTTCGCCGCCCAGGCGGCCGCGACCCCGCACGACACCGCCCTGGTCTTCGGGGAGACCCGGCTGACCTACGCCGAGCTGGACGCCCGCGCCAACCGCCTCGCGCACGGTCTGACCGCCTCCGGCGCCGGCCCGGAGGACGTGGTCGCGCTCGCCCTGCCGCGCTCCGCCGAGTCCATCGTCGCCCTCCTCGCCGTGCTCAAGGCCGGTGCGGCCTTCCTCCCGCTGGACGCCGAGTACCCGCTGGAGCGCACCGCCCACATGCTGGCCGACGCCCGCCCGGCGGCCGTGGTCACCGGCGCCGGCTGGCCGCTGCCCGAGGTGCTGGAGGGCTTCACCGTCCTCGACGCCGACGAGCGGGTCTGGGCCGACCGGCCCGCCGACGCGCCGCCCGTCCGCGTCCACCCCTCGAACGCCGCCTACGTGATCTACACCTCCGGCTCCACCGGCCGCCCCAAGGGCGTCGTGGTCCGGCACGGCGGGTTCGCCAACCTGCTCGCCTTCCACCGCGGCGAGACCATCCCCGCCGCCCGACGGGCCCGTCCCGGGCGCAGGTTGACGTTCGCCCAGAGCGCCTCGCTCTCCTTCGACACGGCCCTGGAAGCGCTGCTCTGGATGGTCGCAGGCCAGGAACTCCACCTGCTCGACGACGACCTGCGCCGCGACGCCGCCGCGATGGTGCGCCACGCCGAGCGGTCCGGCGCCGACGTCCTCGACGTGACCCCCGGCCAGGCCGAGCGGCTGGTCGAGGAGGGCCTGCTCGACCGCTGCCCGCCGGCCCTCCTGATGGTCGGCGGGGAAGCCCTCGGCCAGAGCCTCTGGACCAGCCTCGCGGCCGCCCCCGGCACCGTGGTGCTCAACATGTACGGCCCCACCGAGTGCACCGTCGACGCGCTGCACCACCGGCTCTCCGCGGACCCGCGCCCGCTCATCGGCCACCCGCTGCCCAACCTCCGCGCACACGTCCTGGACGCCGGCCTGCGGCCCGTGCCGCCCGGCGTCCCCGGCGAGCTGTACCTGAGCGGCGCCGGCCTCGCCCGCGGCTACCTGGGCCGCCCGGCGCTGACCGCCGAGCGCTTCGTCGCGGACCCGTTCGCGGCGGGGGAGCGGATGTACCGCACCGGCGACCTCGCCCGGCGCCGCCCGGACGGCCGGGTCGAGTACCTGGGCCGCACCGACCACCAGGTCAAGGTGCGCGGCTTCCGCGTCGAACTCGGCGAGATCGAGACCGTCCTGGCCGCCCACCCCGACGTCCTGCAGGCCGCGGTGCTGCCCCACCACGAGGGCGCGGACGGCGCCGGCACCCGGCTGGCCGCCTACGTCGTGGCGCACACCCCGCTCGACCCGGCCGCGCTGCGCGCCCACGCGGCCGCCGCCCTGCCGGACTACATGGTCCCGGCCGCCTTCACGACGCTCGAAGCGCTGCCTCTGGGCGTCAACGGCAAGCTCGACCGGTCCGCGCTGCCCGCGCCCGACTTCGCGGCGTCCGCCGGCGGCCGGGCGGCCCGGACGGCGCGCGAGGAGATCCTCTGCGGCCTGCTCGGCGAGGTGCTCGGCGTCACGGGCCCGGTCTCCGTCGACGACGACTTCTTCGCCCTCGGCGGGCACTCGTTGCTCGCCACCCGGCTGCTCAGCCGGGTCCGCGCGGTGCTCGGCGCCGAACTGGGCATCCGGGACGTCTTCGAGGCGCCGACGGTCGCCGGCCTGGTCCAGCGCCTCGACGGCTCCGCAGCGCGGCTCGCGCTGACGGCCGGCGAGCGCCCCGAGCGCCTGCCGCTCTCCTCCGCCCAGCGGCGGCTGTGGCTGATCGACCGGATGGAGGGGCCGAGCGCGCTCTACAACATGCCGCTCGCGCTGCGCCTGACGGGCCCCCTCGACCCGGCCGCCCTGGAACTCGCCCTCGCCGACCTGGTCGCCCGGCACGAGATCCTGCGCACCGTCATCGCCGAGCACGACGGCGAGCCCCATCAGCTGGTCCTCGCCCCCGCCGACGCCGCGCTGCCGGTCGCACCGCTCGACTGCGCACCGGAGTCGGTGGACGAGGAGGTCGACCGGGCGGCCCGCCGCCCCTTCGACCTGGCGGCGGAACCGCCCGTACGGGTCACCCTGCTCCGGGTCGGCCCCGAGGAGCACGTGCTGGTCCTCGCCCTGCACCACATCGTCGGCGACGGCTGGTCGATGGGCCCGCTGCTGCGCGACCTCGACCACGCCTACACCGCCCGCCGGGGCGGCTCGGCGCCCGGCTGGCAGCCGCTGCCCGTCCAGTACGCGGACTACGCCCTCTGGCAGCGCGAGCTGCTCGGCGACGAGGACGACCCCGACAGCCTGGTCTCCCGCCAGCTCGCCTACTGGCGCGGCACCCTGGCCGGCCTCCCGGAGGAGCTCACGCTCCCCGTCGACCGGCCGCGCGGAGCCCGCGCCGACCACCGGGGCGACCGGGTGGCCCTGCCCATCGGCGCCGAACTGCACCAGGCGCTGCTGGAGTTGAGCCGCGAGCACCGGGTCACCCTGTTCATGGCCTTCCAGGCAGCCCTGGCCGCGCTGCTGACCCGGCTCGGGGCCGGTACGGACGTGCCGATCGGCTCGGTGGTGGCCGGCCGCTCGGACGAGGCGCTGGACGACCTGGTCGGCTTCTTCGTCAACACCCTCGTCCTGCGCACCGACACCTCGGGCGACCCGACCTTCGCCGAACTCCTGGGCCGGGTCCGGGAGACGGGGCTCGGCGCCTACGCCCACCAGGACGTGCCCTTCGAGCGGCTGGTCGAGGAGCTCAACCCGGCCCGCTCCCTGGCCCGCCACCCGCTCTTCCAGGTGGCGATGGTCCTGCAGTCCAACACCGGGGGCGAGCTGGAGCCGGCCGGCCTGCGCGCCGAGGCGCTGGCGGCGGACACCGGAGTCGCCAAGTTCGACCTCAACGTGACCCTGGAGGAGTTCTTCGGCCCGGACGGAGAGCCCGCCGGGCTGGACTGCGCGATCGACTTCGCCACCGACCTCTTCGACCGGGAGACCGTCGAGTCCCTCGCCGCCCGCTTCGGCCGGCTGCTGACGGCGATGACGGCCCGCCCCGACGGGCGGATCGGCCGCGCCGACCTGCTGGCCGATGGCGAGCGCGCCGTGCTCCTCGGCGGCCACCGACCGCTGCCGGCCGAACTTCCCCTGGTCCCGGCCGCCTTCGCGGCCCAGGCGGCGGCCACGCCGGACGACACCGCACTGGTCTTCGGGGAGACCCGGCTGACCTACGCCGCGCTGGACGCCCGCGCCAACCGCCTCGCCCACGGACTGCGGGCCGCCGGCATCGGACCCGAGGACGTGGTCGCGCTCGCGCTGCGCCGCTCGGCGGACACGGTGGTCTCCCAGCTCGCCGTGCTCAAGGCCGGTGCGGCCTTCCTCCCGCTGGACGCCGAGTACCCGCTGGAGCGCACCGCCCACATGCTGGCCGATGCCCGCCCGGCGGCGGTGCTGACCGGCGCCGGCTGGCCGCTGCCCGAGGTGCTGGAGGGCTTCACCGTCCTCGACGCCGACGAGCGGGTCTGGGCCGACCGGCCCGCCGACGCGCCGCCCGTCCGCGTCCACCCCTCGAACGCCGCCTACGTGATCTACACCTCCGGCTCCACCGGCCGCCCCAAGGGCGTGGTGGTGAGCCATGGTTCGATCGCCGGCCTGCTGGCCGCCCACCGGGCGGAGACCTTCGGCGGGCCCGCGCGGACGCACGGCCGGCTGCGCGCCGCGCTGACCGCCTCGCTCTGCTTCGACGCCTCCTGGAACAGCCTGCTGTGGATGGTCGCCGGCCACGAGCTCCACCTGATCGGCGAGGACCTGCGCCGCGACCCCGCCGCCCTGGTCCGGCACCTGCGCACCGCGGCCGTCGACGCCGTCCAGTTCACCCCCACCTACGCCGAACAGCTCGTCACCGAGGGCCTGTTGGACGAGCCGGCGCCCCGCGTGGTGCTGCTCGGCGGCGAACCGGTCGGCCAGGCACTGTGGACCCGCCTGCGCGAGGCTCCGGCCACCACGGGCCACAACCTCTACGGCCCCACCGAGTGCACCGTCGACACCCTGCTCCAGGCCTACGGCGACTCGGAGCGCCCCACCCTGGGGCACACCGTCCTCGGCACCCGCGCCCACGTCCTGGACGAGCACCTGAACCCCGTCCCCGCCGGTGTGCCCGGCGAGCTGTACCTGGCCGGCGCCGGCCTGGCCCGCGGCTACCTGGGCCGCCCGGCGCTGACCGCCGAGCGCTTCGTCGCGGACCCGTTCGCGGCGGGGGAGCGGATGTACCGCACCGGCGACCTGGTCCGCCGCGGCCGCGACGGCCGGATCGACTACCTGGGCCGGACCGACCACCAGGTGAAGATCCGCGGCTTCCGGATCGAACCCGGGGAGATCGAGCACGAGCTGACCCGGCACCCGGCCGTCCGCCAGGCCGTGGTCGCGCCGCACGAGAGCCCGGACGGGGACCGCCGCCTGGTCGCCCACTGCGCGGTCACCGCACCCAGCCCCGAACTCGCCGTCGAACTGTGCAGGTTCGTGGCCCAGACGCTGCCCGCCCACATGGTGCCCGCGGCGGTCGTCACCCTCGACGCGCTGCCGCTGACCGGCAGCGGCAAGGTCGACCGGCGTGCCCTGCCCGCCCCCGACTTCCGGCTCTTCACCGGCGGCCGGGCCGCCCGCACGGCGCGGGAGGAGCTGCTCTGCGGCCTCCTGGCCGAGGTCCTCGGGGTGCCGGGGCCCCTCTCCGTCGACGACGACTTCTTCGCCCTCGGCGGGCACTCGCTGCTGGCCATGCGGCTGGTCAGCCGGGTCCGGGCGGTGTTCGCCGCCGAGATCGACGTCCGGGACGTCTTCGAGGCGCCCACGGTGGCCGGCCTGGCCCAGCGCCTGGACGGCGCCGGGAGCCGCCTCGCGCTGACCGCCGGCGAGCGCCCGCAGCGGCTCCCGCTCTCCTTCGCCCAGCAGCGGCTCTGGCTGATCGACCGCATGGAAGGCCCCAGCGCCCTCTACAACCTCCCGCTCGCCCTGCGCGTCGCCGGGCCCCTCGACCCGGCCGCGCTCGAACTCGCCCTCGGCGACCTGGTCGCCCGGCACGAGATCCTGCGCACGCTGATCACCGAGCAGGACGGTGAGCCCCGGCAGCGGATCGTCCCGGCCGCCGAGGCCCGGGTCCCCTTCGACCGCCGCACCACCCCGCCCGCCGATCCGGCGGCCGCCCTGACCGAGTGCACCGAAACCCCCTTCGACCTCGCCCGCGAACTCCCCGTACGCGCCCACCTGTTCCCGCTCACCACCGGTGAGCAGCTGCTCGTCCTCGTCCTGCACCACATCGCCGGCGACGGCTGGTCCATGGACCCGCTGATGCGCGACCTGGCCGACGCCTACGCCGCCCGCCGGGACGGCTCGGCGCCCGGCTGGCAGCCGCTGCCCGTCCAGTACGCGGACTACGCGCTCTGGCAGCGCGAGCTGCTCGGCGACGAGAACGACCCGGAGAGCCTGGCGGCCGGCCAACTCGCTTACTGGCGCAAGGCGTTGTCGGGGATCCCCGAGGAGCTGTCGCTCCCCGTGGACCGCCCCCGGCGGGCGGACAGCGGCCACCGCGGCGACCGCGTCGTCCTCCCGCTCGGCGCCGAACTCCACCGGGCCCTGGCCGACGTGTCGCGGGAGCACCGGGTCACGATGTTCATGACCCTGCAGGCCGCCCTGGCCGCCCTGCTGACCCGGCTCGGGGCCGGCACCGACGTACCCATCGGCTCGGTGGTGGCCGGCCGCTCGGACGAGGCGCTGGACGACCTGGTCGGCTTCTTCGTCAACACCCTCGTCCTGCGCACCGACACCTCCGGCGACCCGACCTTCGCCGAACTCCTGGGCCGTGTCCGGGAGACGGGGCTCGACGCCCACGCCCACCAGGACATCCCCTTCGAGCGGCTGGTCGAGGAGCTCAACCCGGCCCGCTCCCTGGCCCGCCACCCGCTGTTCCAGGTGATGCTGCTGCTCCAGGGCGGCGCCGGCGCCGGCTCGCCGGGCGGCCCCGGCGAGGCGCCGCTCGACCTGGGCGGCCTTGCGGCCACCGTCGAACCGGTCGGCGGGTACGCGGCCAAGTTCGACCTCTCCATCGCCATGGGCGAGTCCTTCGCCGCCGACGGCGCCCCCGCCGGCCTGGAGTGCGCGATCGACTTCGCCACCGACCTGTTCGACCGGGAGACCGTCGAGTCGATCGCGGTCCGGCTGGGCCGCCTGCTGGCGGAGGTCGCGGCCCGCCCCGACCGGCCCATCGGCCGGATCGACCTCCTCTCCATCGGGGAACGCACGGAACTCCTCCGCGCCGGCGCCGGGTTGCCGGCGGACGTCCCGCTGCTGCCCGCCGCCTTCGAAGCCCGGGCGGCCCGAACCCCGGACGCCACCGCCCTGGTCGCCGGGGAGACCAGGCTCAGCTGGGCCGAGCTCAACACCTGCGCCAACCTCCTCGCCCACCGCTTGAGGGCCGCGGGCGCCGGCCCGGACTCGGTCGTTGCCCTGGCCCTGCCGCGCTCCGCGGAGACCGTGATCGCCCTGCTCGCCGTCCTCAAGGCCGGAGCCGCCTCGCTCCCGCTGGACGCCGAGTACCCGGCCGACCGGACCGCCGCCATGCTGGCCGACGCCGCGCCGACGCTCGCCGTGACCGGCGACGGCTGGCCCCTGCCCGAACTGCTCACCGGACTGACCGTCCTGGCGGCGGCCCCGGCGCAGGATGCGTACGGGCCCGCCGACAATCCGCCGCCCCGCGCCACCGCCTCCGACGCCGCTTACGTGATCTACACTTCCGGCTCCACCGGCCGCCCCAAGGGCGTGGTGGTGAGCCACGGTTCGATCGCCGCGCTGCTCGCCTCGCACCGCTCCGCCACCGGCCCCATCGGCGCCACCGAGCGCCTGTACGGCCGCCAGCGCGTGGCGCTCACCGCCTCGCTCTGCTTCGACGCCTCCTGGGACGGGCTGCTCTGGCTCGTCGCCGGCCACGAACTGCACCTGGTCGGCGACGAGATCCGCCGCGACGCCGCCGCACTCGTCCGGCACCTGCGGGCCGAGTCCGTCGACGTCCTGGAGGTCACCCCCTCCTACGCCGAACAACTCCTCGAAGAAGGCCTGTTGGACGAGCCCGCGCCCCGCGTGGTGCTGCTCGGCGGCGAACCGGTCGGCCAGGCACTGTGGACCCGCCTGCGCGAGGCACCCGCGACCACCGCCCACAACCTCTCCGGCCCCACCGAGAGCACCGTCGACGCGCTCACCCAGCCGTTCGCCGCCGGCGGGCGCCCTGGCCTCGGCCGCACCGTCCTCGGCACCCGCGCCTACGTCCTGGACGAGCACCTGAACCCCGTCCCCGCCGGTGTGCCCGGCGAGCTGTACCTGGCCGGCGCCGGCCTGGCCCGCGGCTACCTGGGCCGCCCGGCGCTGACCGCCGAGCGCTTCGTCGCCGACCCGTTCGCGCCGGGGGAGCGGATGTACCGCACCGGCGACCTGGTCCGCCGCACCCGGCAGGGCGACCTCGCCTGCCTGGGCCGCACCGACCACCAGGTGAAGATCCGCGGCTTCCGGATCGAACCCGGCGAGATCGAGCACGTGCTGACCCGGCACCCCCGGGTCCACGCCGCCACCGTGTCGGTGTACGAGGACGGCGCCTCCGGCCCCCGCCTGGTCGCCCACGTCGTGGCGGACGGCCCGCTCGACCAGGCCGAACTGCGTGCCTTCGCCGCCCGCTCGCTGCCCGGCTACATGCTCCCGGCCGCCGTCGTCCCGCTCGACGCGCTGCCCCTGACCGCCAGCGGCAAGGTCGACCGGCGGGCGCTCCCCGCCCCTGGCTTCCTCTCCTCGCCCGCGGGCCGCGCACCGCGCACCCCGCACGAGGAACTGCTCTGCGGCCTGTTCGCCGAGGTCCTCGGACTGCCGGGGCCGGTCTCCATCGACGACGGATTCTTCGACCTCGGCGGCCACTCCCTCCTCGCGATGAAACTGCTCGGCCGGATCCGCACCGCGCTCGGCGCCGACCTCGGCATGCGGGCGCTCTTCGAAGCCCCCACCGCGGCCGCCCTGGCCCGGCGCCTCGTACAGGACCCCGACCGGCCCGGCGTGCCCGGCGACGACTCCCACGGCGCGCTCGACGTCCTCCTCCCGCTGCGCGCCGCGGGCACCCGCGCCCCGCTGTTCTGCGTCCACCCCGCCGCGGGCATCAGCTGGGTCTACTCCGGGCTGCTGCGCCACCTCGACCCGGACCGCCCGGTCCACGGCCTCCAGGCGCGCGGTCTGCGCGGAGGCTCCCCGTCCTCCGTCACCGAGATCGCCGAGGACTACGTACGGCAGATCCGCGCGGTCCAGCCGGCGGGGCCGTACCACCTGCTCGGCTGGTCCTTCGGCGCGGTGGTCGCCCAGGCCATGGCCGTCGCCCTGCAGACCGAGGGCCAGGAGGTCGCCCTCCTCGCCCTCCTCGACGGCCTGCCCGCCGACCCCGCCCGGTACGCCGCCGACGGCCCCCCGTCCGCCGACGACCCGGTCGACACCCTCGCCGAACTCCTCGCCTCCCTCGGCTACGACCCCGCCGACGGACGCGGCCAGGCCGACCTCACCGCGCTCCTCGGGGAGGCCGCCGGCGTGCTGCCCGACGTGTTCGAGCTGCACCGCAAGCTGATGGCCGAACACGTACCGGACCGCTACCGGGGCGACGCCGTCTTCTTCGGCGCCACCCTCGACAAGCCCGCCGACTGGCCCTACGGGGCGGCCTGGCTCCCGTACGTCGACGGCCGCGTCGAGGAGCACCGCATGACCTGCACGCACGGCGCCATGACGCAGCCGGAACCCGTCGCACGGATCGCCGCCGTGCTCGCCACGAAGCTTGGAGAGTGACCCGCCATGACCACAGCCTCCGTCAAACCGCCGTTCCCACCGTCGCCCCCGACGCAGGACGCGCCGCGGAGGAGCCGCTGGGGCCTGTGGGCGCAGGGCAACTTCCGCAAGCTCTGGATCGGTGAGACGACCAGCGGCCTCGGCACCGCCGTCGGCAACGTCGCCCTCGCCCTGGTGGCCGTCGTCACCCTGGAGGCCTCGCCGTTCATGGTCGGGCTGCTGACGGCCTCCGCCTGGGTGCCGTGGCTCTTCCTCGGCCTGCTGGCCGGGGCCTGGGTGGACCGCTGGCCCCGGCTGAAGGTGATGCTGGTCTGCGACCTGCTCCTGCTGCTGCTGTTCGGCAGCGTGCCGGTGGCCGGCTGGCTGGGCCTGCTGACCATGGCCCAGCTGGTGGTGGTGGCGCTGCTGGCCGGCGCGGTCAAGGTGTTCCTGTCCACCGCGAACAGCGCCGTCCTGCCCGTGCTGGTCGCCAAGCCCGACCTGCTCGAGGCCAACGTCAAGCTGCGCTCCGGGGACGCGGCCGCGGAGATCGCCGGCCCCGGCCTGGCCGGCCTGCTCTCCCAGGCGTTCGGCGCGGTCAGCGGCCTGCTCGCCGACGCGGTGACCTATCTGGTGGCCGCGGTCTGCGTGGGGTCCATCCGGGCCGAGGAGAAGCCGCCGCCGGTCTCCGAACGGCGCGGGATCCTGCGCGAGATCGGCGAGGGGGTCCGCTTCCTGGCGCACGACCCCTACCTGCGCACGCTGGCGAGCTTCGCGGCCGTCGGCAACCTCGGCCTCAACGGCATCCAGGCGGTGCAGACCGTCTTCCTGGTCCGCACCGTGGGCGTGACCCCCAGCGGCATCGGCCTGGTCTTCGCGGTGGTGTCGATCGGCGGCCTGGCCGGGGCGGCGCTCGCCGGGCGGATCGCGCGCCGGTTCGGGACGGCGCGCGGGCTGCTGCTCTGCGAGCTGGTGGGGGCGCCGTTCATCCTCCTGCTGCCGATGGCCGGGGAGCGGCTGCCGCTCGCGGTGAGCGTGGTCGCCTGGTCGGTCGCGGTCTGCGGTGTGATCGCCGGGAACGTCATCGCCGGCAGCTTCTACCAGGCGTACTGCCCGCCCGCGATGATCGGCCGGATCCGGGCCAGCGCCTCGACCGTCAACTTCAGCGCCATCCCGGTGGGCGCCCTGCTCGGCGGCTGGCTGGGCGAGGTGCTCGGCGCCCGTACCACCCTCTGGATCATGGCGAGCGTGCTGCTGTCGGCCGGCGCGGTCCTGCTGGCGAGCCCGCTCCGCCGCCTGCGGAGCTTCCCCGAGCGCCCCTCGGCGTCCTGACCGGGCTCCCCGCTGCCCGGTCCTCCTTCCCGGCCCCGACCCGTCCCCCCCCCCCCCCAGTCCTGAGCCCTCAGTCCTTCCGGAGCCTCCCATGACCCGCACCGCCCGCCCTCGCCGCTTCCTGATGTGCCGGCCGACCCACTTCGAGGTCAGCTACGCGATCAACCCCTGGATGGACCCGGCCAAACCGGTCGACACCGATCTCGCGGTCGCCCAGTGGCAGCGGCTGTACGAGCTCTACGTCTCCCTCGGTCACCGCGTGGACCTGATCGACCCGCTGCCCGGCCTGCCCGACATGGTCTACGCGGCGAACGGGGCCACCGTCGTCGACGGCAGGGTGCTCGGCGCCCGGTTCCGCAACGCCGAGCGCGCCGACGAGGGCCCCGCCTACCTGGAGTGGTTCCGGGCCCACGGCTTCACCACCCACGACCCGGTCCACATCAACGAGGGCGAAGGCGACCTGCTTCTGACGGGCAGCCACCTGCTCGCCGGGCGCGGCTTCCGCAGCGCCCTGGCCGGGCACGCGGAGGCACAGGAGTTCCTCGGCCGCCCGGTGGTCGGCCTGGACCTCGTCGACCCGCGCTTCTACCACCTCGACACCGCGCTCGGCGTGCTCGACGCCGACCAGGTCGTGTACTACCCCGGCGCGTTCTCGGCGGGCAGCCGGGCGGTACTGCGCCGACTCTTCCCGGACGCGGTGCTGGTGGAGGAGGCGGACGCGGAGGTGTTCGGCCTCAACCTGATGAGCGACGGGCTGAACGTGGTGCTGCCGGAGGCGGCGACCGGGGTGGCGGCCCGGTTGCGCGAACGCGGCTTCCGGCCGGTCGGGGTGGACCTCTCCGAGCTGTTCAAGGGCGGTGGCAGCGTGAAGTGCTGCACGCTGGAGATCCGTGAGGCCGCCTGAGCCGTACGCCCTTCAGGCGCCCCCTTCCGATGCCGTGGCAGACGCTCCACGGGCGCCGTCCGACGCCCGTCGGCGCCGCGGTCGACGCCCGGATCGACGCCGGTCGCCCCCGGATGGACGCTGCCCGGCGCCCCGATCGACGTCGGTCGACACCCCGATCAACGACGCCGATCGACGCCGGTGCTCCCACGTCGATCGGCTGTTGAACGTGCCTTGCCATGCTCATCCCATCAGCCCGGAGCACTCCGGGAAGTCCCCCCAAAACCCCTTCCCACCAGGGAAGACGTCCTCGGGAGCAGTCATGGCGCAGCGTTCGAACACCCTCGGTGCCACTCGGATCCGCCTGGCCGTCGCGGGCCTCGCCCTCGGCTCGTTGATCGCGCTCGGCACGGCCGGTGCGGCGATGGCCGACGGCCCCGGCCCCGCCGATCAGGGCGGGACCGTCGGCAGCACCCAGGCCACGGTGCCGGCGCCGTCCCCCTCCCCGACCGACGACAAGGACTGGAACAGCACCGGCTCCTGAGCCGCACCGGCGGGCGGCACGCCGGGAAGAACCGTTTCCCTACGGCCGCCACACCCGAGCCCCGCCCCTCAGGGATCCACCAGCGCCAACGCCGGCTCCTTCAGCAGCACGGCCACATCGGCGGCCTCCGGGAGCCCCAGGCGGCAGAAGATCTCGTACGCCTGCCGCAACCGCGCCCCCGCCTCGGCCCCGCGCCCGAGGTCCGCCAACGAGCGGCCCAGCACGACCAGCGCCTGCGCCTGGTCCCGTTCCGCCCCCAGCTCCTCGCAGAGCGCCAGTGCCAGCCCGGCGTGGTCGAGGGCCTCGTCGGCCCGGCCGAGCGAGCGCAGACTGTCCGCCATCCGGTAGCGGGCGTGCGCGGCCCGGTCCCGCAGACCCGCCTCCGCCGCCACCGTCAGGCACTCCCGGAACCAGGTCACCGCCTCCTCGTGGCGCCCGAGCCCGTGCAGTGCCAGTCCCAGTACGTACAGGGTGTACGCCCGCCCGGGATCGTCCTGCCGGGTCCGCAGCTCGGCGAGCACCTCGTGGCAGATCACCACCGCCTCCTCTGCCCGTCCGCTGCGCACGCGTGCCAGCGCGGCGTTCACGGTCGTCACCAAGGCGCCGGAGCGGTGCCCCAGCTCGTTGGCCAGCAGCAGTGCCTGGTCGTAGTGGTCCACCGCCTCGTCGTAGCGGCTGAGGAACTGGCAGATGAGGCCCAGGTCGTTGAGCGTCTGGCGCAGGATCACCGTGTCGCCGGCGGTCCGCGCCGCGGCCACCGCCTGGCGGGCCGCCGCCTCGGCCGCGTCCAGCCGGGTCGCCGCCAGGGCGACGTTCCCGCGCAGGAAGTGCGCCCGCCCGGCGGCCCGCACATCGCCGTGCCGCACCGCCGCCTCGGCCAGCGCGTCGGCCGTGGAGGCGAGTTGACGGCTCGGCGGGGTGAGCACGAACGGGGTGAGCGCGATCAGCAGATCGATCGCGGCCCGCAGCGCCGTCCCCGGCACACCGTCCGCCGGCGCCGCGCCCTCGGCCCTGCCCGCTCCCGCGTCCGCGGCGACCTGCGCCGCCAGCGCCACCGCGCCCGTGCGCTCCGTCGCCGTCCACTCCCGGGCCTCGTCCCACCCGGCCAGCGACACACCGGGGGAGCGGGCGGGACCCAGCGCGCCCGCCGCGGGATCGCCCGGCACCGCGTGCTGGAAGGCGGCGCAGGCCGTGGCCAGCAGGTGGTCCAGCAGCCGGTCCCGGGCCGCCAGGGCCTCCCCGCACTCCGCCGTACGGCCGGCCGCCGGGGCGGGGCCGCCCGCCTGCGCCGGCCGCCGCCGGGCGAACGCGCGCAGCAGGTCGTGGTAGCGGTAGCGGCCCGGGAAGGGCGACTCCACCATCGCCACGTCCACCAGCGCCTCCAGCAGGTCCTCGGCGTCGTACTCGTCGAGGTCCAGCAGCGCGGCGGCGGCCGGCAGCCCGATGTCCGGCCCGTCCACCGAGGCGACCAGCCGGAACGCCCGGGCCTGGTCGGCGGTCAGCTGCCGGTAGCTCAGTTCGAAGGCCGCCGCCACCGCGAGGTCGCCGATCCGCAGCTCGTCGATCCGCCGGCGTTCCACCTGGAGCCGGCGGCTGAGCGTCTCCACCGTCCAGCCCGGCCGGGCCGCGAGCCGGGCGGCCACGATCCGCACCGCCAGCGGCAGATAGCCGCAGGCCACCACCAGCTCCAGCGCCGCCTCCCGTTCGGCGTCCAGGCGCCCCGCGCCGATGGTGCGGCCGAGCAGGTCCAGCGCCTCGGAGGGCTGGAACACGTCCAGGTCGACCTGGACGGCGGCGGGCAGCCCGGCCGGGCGGGTGCGCCCGGTGGTGAGGACCGCGCAGCCGACCGCCCCGGGGAGCAGCGGCCGGATCTGCGCCGCGTCCTTGGCGTTGTCGAGCACCAGCAGCAGCCGCCGCCCGTCCACGACGGAGCGGAACAGCGCCGAGCGCGCGTCCAGCCCGTCCGGCACCGCGTCGCCGGGCACCCCGAGCGCCACCAGGAAGCCGCTCAGCACCGCCTCCGGATCGGCCGGCACCGGATCGGAGCCGCGCAGGTCCACGTACAGCTGGCCGTCCGGGTAGGCCTCCCGGACGCGGTGCGCCACGTGCAGGGCCAGCGCCGTCTTGCCGACCCCGCCCATCCCGACCACCGTGGCGATCACCAGCCCCTGTGCCGAGGGTGTGCCGAGTGCCTCGTCCAGTACCCGGACCGGAGCCGTCCGCCCGGTGAAGTCGGCCGCGTCCGGCGGCAGCTGGGCGGGCCGCGGCGGTGCGGGGGCCGGCCGGGCGGCTTCCCGCCCGTCCCCCTCCTGGCGGCCTGGTCCGGCCGCCCGGGACGGGGCACCGTCCTCGCTGTCGTCGGCGCCCTTCCGGTCCGGGTCCGTCTCCGGCCCGGCTTCCTCCGAAGGCCCCGCCCCCGTGCCGCCTCCCGCCACCGTCACGGCCGCCGGGCCCGGGGCCGGAGCGGCCAGCGCCTGATCGCCCTCCAAAATCCTGCGGTGCAGCTGCTCCAGCTCCGTGCCCGGCGCGACGCCGAGCTCCGCGAGGAACAACCGCCTCACCCCGCGGTACACCGCCAGCGCGTCCGCCTGCCGCCCGGCCTGGTACAGCGCCCGCATCAGCAGCCCGTACGCCCGCTCGTGCAGCGGGTGCTCGGTGGTGAGCGAGGTCAGCTCGGGGATGCACCGCGAGTGGCGGCCGAGCGTCAGGTCCAACCCGATCCGCTCCTCCAGCAGCGTCAGCCGCAGCTCCTCCAGCCGCTGGCGGTGCCGCTCCGCGAACGGGCCGGGGATGCCGGCCAGCGGTTCGCCCTGCCACAGCTCCAGCGCCTGGTTGAGCAGGTCGCGGGCGCGCAGCGGATCGGTCAGCGCGGTGCGCTCCGCCTCGGCGGCCAGCGCCTCCGCCTCCGCCGCGTCCACGGCGAGCTTCGGCAGGACCAGCCGGTAGCCGTCCCCGATCGACACCAGCACGCTCGACGCGGGCCGTTCACACCCGGCCGCGTCCCCCTCGTCGCTCCCTCCCCCCGCGTCCAGCACCTTGCGCCAGCGCCACGCGTAGGTGCGCACCGTGGTCATCGCCGCGCCCGGCGGCTCTTCGCCCCACAGCGCGGCGATGAGATCGGTGGCGCTCGCCGAGTGCCCCGGCCGGAGCAGGAGTACGGCCAGCATCGCCTGCTGCTGCGGACTACCGATCTTGAGCGCCGCAGCGCCCCGGTGAGCCCGCATCAGACCGAGTAACGAGAAACGGAGATCGCCCAAGTTCTGCCCCCAGCCCCCAGAACACGGTGCCCGCCCCCGCTCGGCGCCCATGTCGCATTTGTGTCACCTTTTTAACCACAGCGTCGCACCCGGTGTCGAGAGCCTGTTGAGCCTGTGGTGATCAGGTGTTGAACCCTGCCGTACAGAATCGCCGTGCCGCGGGCACGCCGGATATGGTCCGGCACCGCCCTCCCGCCCCCTCGGCCGCCGGTGGCGCCGGGCCTGACCATACATTCGGAGGCGGACGTCCGTGAATACCGCACTGCTGTACCGGCTGCTCGACGCCGACCCGGCCGCCGGGCCGGCCGAACTGCTCCACCGCGCCCGCGCCGGCCGCCACTTGCCCCACCTGGTGCTCTCCGCCCTGGTTCAAGACGGGGTCCGGATGGGCGCCCCGGCCCGTGCCGAACTGCGCCGTGCCCGCGACCGCGCCGCCCACTACGCCCGCCTCGCCGCCGACCTGGCGCGCTCCACCGGCGTCCGCGCCATCCGCGGCCTCCCGCTCTCCGGCTACTACCCGGACGGCCTGCTCCGGCCGATGGACACCCTCGACCTCGTCGCCCCCGACGAGGCGGCCCTGTGGCAGGCCGTCATCCGCCTGGTCACCGGCCACCCGGTGGAGCACATCGACGTCTCCCTGCTCGGCGAACGCCCCCACCACACCGCCGTCACGCTCCACTGGCCCGCCGAGGACCCCCTGGTCGACCCCTGGTACCGGGTCCACCTCAGCACCGCCGCCCTGCCCGGCGACGGGTCGGCCGTGCCCGTCCGCCCGTACCTGGTCGCCGACGAGCACGTCGAGTGCCTGATCGCCCTCGCCGAGTCCTGTCTCCGCCGGCCGGCCCTGCCCCCCTGTCCGGTCACCCTCCTCGACATCGCGGTCCTCACCGGCCGGCCCTTCTCCGAGCCCGCCGAGACCGCCGCCGTCCTCGCCGCCTACCGCCTCGCTCCGGAGGCCGCCACGCTCCTCGACCACGCCGCCGGCCACCTCCCGCTCGGCCCCCTCGCAGCCGTCCGTGCCGCACTCGACCCCGTGCTCGCCCCCGAGCACCGCCGCCGCGTCGAGGCCGCCGCCACCGCACGGAGCTTCCCCACGCGCCGCGGCACCCTGCTGCGCCGCACGGTCATCCGCCACGCCTGGGACGAGGCGCGCCTCCTCACCCCGTCCTCGGACACCCCCCTCCTCCTCACGCCCGTCGCCGACTACCTCCTCGCCCCGGCGCCCACCCCCCCCACCACGCGCACCGCCGCCCTGCGGGCCCTGCACCACTGGGACACCCTCTGCTGACGCGCGGGGAAGCGCGGCGGGGGCCGGCGCTCGCCCGCGGGGCGGGCCGGGACACGGCCCGGCCCGCCCCGCAAGCCCGGATCAGGAGGACTGGTCCGTGAGGATCGCCGGGTCCGAGAGGCCCGCCGCGCCCGTCTCGACCTTGCCCGCGAAGCGGCGCAGGAAGTCCGGGGCGCCGGACGCGGTGACCGTCACGTCGTACCAGCGCCGGGTGTTCTTCAGCGAGACGCTGTACGTGACCGTGGCGCCCTTGGCCACGGTCAGGCGCTTGGGGCCGCCGCCGTAGGAGTTGGTGACGGTGAGCGCGGCGGTCGACCCGCCGGCATTGGTGAGGGTGAGGTCCAGGTTTCCGGTGGTCGCGTTGTGGCGGGCGGTGACCTCGGGGCCGGGCGTGGTCCCGGGGTTGCGGAAGCCGCGCAGGAACCCGTTGGGGCCGTGCACGGTGAGGTCGGTTACCCCGCCCGAGTAGCGGGTGTTCCAGGTGTCCGCGATCGACTTGCCGGCCTCGGTGGTGTAAGTCCACGGGGCGTCGGTGCGGTTGCCGGAGGTGACGTAGAACTGCGCGCCCAGGTCCGGGCCGCCGCTGAAGGCCAGCCGGAACCTGCCCTCGGCGGTGAGCGCCGTGCCGTCCACGTACGGGGCGTACTTCAGCGCACGGGTGGGTCGCATGCCCTTCTCCTGGCGGGGCATGGAGCCCACGGCCGGGGCGGGCGCCCTGAAGTCCGGGTGGCGGTCCCGGTCCTGCGGCTCCCAGGCGGCGGTGTCGGGCAGCTCGACCGCGCCGGTGTCGCTGCGGCCGAAGTCGAAGGCGGAGGTGAGGTCGCCGCAGACCGCGCGGCGCCAGGGCGAGATGTTCGGCTCGCGCACCCCGAACCGCTGCTCCATGAAGCGGATCACGGAGGTGTGGTCGAAGGTCTCGGAGCAGGAGTACCCGCCGGTGCTCCACGGGGACACCACGAGCATCGGCACCCGCGGGCCCAGCCCGTACGGTCCGGCGACGTAGCCCGCCTTGCCGGGGAAGACGTCCAGGGCGGTGGGCGTGGTCGACAGTCCCTGGTCGGCGTCGGCCGGGGCGTAGGGCGGGACGACGTGGTCGAAGAACCCGTCGTTCTCGTCGTAGGTGATGAACAACGCGGTACGGGCCCACACGTCCGGGTTGGAGGTGAGGGCGTCCAGCACCTGCGCGATGTACCAGGCGCCGTAGTTGGACGGCCAGTTGGAGTGCTCGCTGAACGCCTCGGGCGCGGCGATCCAGGAGACCTGGGGCAGGGTGCCGGCGGCGACGTCGGCGCGCAGCCGGTCGAAGTAGCCTTCGCCGGCCTTGGCGTTCGTGCCGGTGCGGGCCTTGTCGAAGAGCGGGTCGCCGGGCTGAGCGTTGCGATAGCTGTTGAAGTAGAGGAGCGAGTTGTCCCCGTAGTTGCCGCGGTAGGCGTCGTTGATCCAGCCCCAGTGGCCGGCGGCGTCGAGGCCGTCGCCGATGTCCTGGTAGACCTTCCAGGAGATCCCGGCCGCCTCCAGGCGCTCGGGGTAGGTGGTCCAGCCGTAGCCGAGCTCGGCGTTGTCGAGGACGGGCCCGCCGCCCCTGCCGTCGTTGCCGGTGTGGCCCGACCAGAGGTAGTAGCGGTTGGGGTCGGTGGAGCCGATGAACGAGCAGTGGTAGGCGTCGCAGATGGTGAAGGCGTCGGCGAGGGCGTAGTGGAACGGGATGTCGTCCCGCGTCAGGTAGGCCATGGTGGTGGGCGTCTTGGCGGGCACCCAGTTGTCGTACCTGCCCTTGTTGAAGGCGCTCTGGCCGCCCGCCCAGTCGTGGTTGAGGCCCTGCAGGAACTCCATGCCGAGGTCGTCGGACGGCGGCCGGAACGGCAGCGTCTCCTTCGTGCCGTCCGACTGGTGCCAGACCGACTTGCCGCTGGGCAGGGTCACCGGGCGCGGGTCGCCGAAGCCGCGGACGCCGCGCAGCGCGCCGTAGTAGTGGTCGAAGGACCGGTTCTCCTGCATCAGCACGACGATGTGCTCGACGTCGGCGATGGTGCCCGTGGTCCCCTGGGCGGGTATGGCGGCGGCGCGCGCGATGCTCTCGTTGAGCATGGTCAGGGCGGTGGCGCCACCGGCGAGCTGCAGGAAACGGCGGCGGTTGAGTTCTGCCATGGCGGGATCGACCTCTGCGGGTTGAGGATGTCGGAGCGGCCCCCAGGACAACGCGCCCGAGGGACCGAAGGGGGAGCCTGACGTGACCGTTCCGGGTACACCAGCCGAACGGCAGTCGTATTCAGGAGGAGTTCGGCCACAGAGCCGCCGTGACCGGCCGTGCGCCGCAGCGCGGTGTCGCACACCGCTCCGGCTCCCTTACAGTGCGTGATGCCCGCGTCGGTGCGTGCCGGGTACCGCCGCCGACAGGAGCAGCCCCGTGGCCGCCCCCGCAGGCTCCGGCTCCCTTCCGGGACCTTCCCCGGCGGGCCGCCGGGTCCCCGAGCCGGAACCCGCCCTCGTCGGGCGGTGGCAGGCCGGGGGAGGGGAGCTCGTCGAGCTGTGCACCCAGGCCCGCGGACGGCTCGGCGGCGTCGCCGCGTTCCGGCGCGGCCCCCGCCCGGCCGTCCTGTCCGCCGTACCCGCCGTGGTGGCAGGGCCGCTCCCCAGCCTGCCCGCCGACGGCGCCGGCCTGGCCAGGATCGACGCCGTGGCCGGCCTCGCCGTCGCCGCCGCCCGCGACGGCGCCGCCGGACCGGACGGGCCGGGCCTGCTGCACGTCCTGCTCGACGCGGCCGGAACGCGCCCCGAGTGCACCGACCGGCTGATCCGCGACGAGCTGGTCACCCTGCTGGTCGCAGGGCACGAGACCACCGCCTCCCCCAAGCGTGGGTAGGCCGTACAGGCCTCGTCCACGAGACGCTGCGCCCGTACCCGTCCGCGTGGAGGCTGTCGCGTGCGCCTGTCACTGAAGGTCACGGTTCGCCTGCTGTAGGTGGCAGAAGCCCCGCATCCCTTCGGGAAAATCGGCCCCCGGGCGACTGTGGGAGAGGCTTTTACCAATATCGTTTCCCGCCGTCAAGGTACGAGTTCCAGTGTCGTGACCCGGTTTCTCCATTCGGGTTTATTTGAAGCAAGCCAACCAGCCGACGCCGGCAAGGTGAGGCGGAACGAATTGGCAGCTCGCAGCGAGGGCGGAATTCCGATCCCCCCGCACTTCCGAATGGAGAAGACGATGAAGGTTTCCCGCAAGGTCATGATGGCCGCAGCTTCCATGGCCCTGGCCGGTGGTATCGCCCTGCCGACCACCGCGCTGGCCGCGCCGGCGCCGCAGACGACTCAGACCGCTGTCGACCTGCCGCAGATGCTGACCGGATGCAAGGGCAAGGGGAAGAAGTGCCATACGCCCAACACCCCGAATACGCCCAACACCCCGAACACCCCGGGTGGTGCCGGTAACAACACGCCCAACACCCCTAACACGCCTAACACCCCGGGTGGTGGCGGCAACAACACTCCGAACACGCCTAACACCCCGAACACTCCGGGTGGTGCCGGTAACAACACTCCGAACACGCCTAACACCCCGAACACTCCGGGTGGTGCCGGCAACAACACCCCCAACACGCCCAACACCCCGAACACCCCGGGTGGTGCCGGCAACAACACCCCCAACACGCCCAACACCCCGAACACTCCGGGTGGTGCCGGCAACAACACCCCCAACACGCCCAACACCCCCAACACCCCCGGAGGTGGGGGTAACAACACCCCCAACACGCCCAACACCCCTAACACCCCTGGAGGAGCCGGAGCCAACACCCCGAACACCCCCAACACCCCCAACACTCCGGGCTGATGCCCCGGTGACGTGAAAGTGCCGCGCAGTGGAGACACTGCGCGGCACTTTCACGTGTGGGCCGGGAGGGCCCGACGGATGCCTGTGGCGACCTTACGAGTTCGGGGTGTTGGGCGTGTTGGGCGTGTTGGGAGTGTTCGGGGTGTTGGAGGAACTCGGGGTGTTCGGGGTATTGGGCGTGTTCGGCGTGTTCGGGGTGTTGGGCGTGCCGCCACCACCCGGGGTGTTGGGGGTGTTCGGGGTGTTCGGCGTATTGGGGGTGTTGGCGTCGCCGGGAGTGTTGGGGGTGTTGGGGGTGTTCGGGGTGTTGGGGGTGTTCGGCGTCCCGGAAGCGTCGATGGCGTATCCCGCGTAGGGCGCGTACGGCGAGTACGCGGCGTACGGTGCGTACGGCCCGTAGGTGTTCCGCGGCGACAGCTGGGCGGCTGCGGCAGCGGCGACGGCCGGCGTGAGCTGGGGCAGGCGCGGGAGCGGCGGGAGCTGGGGGAGGCGCGGCAGGGCCGGCAGCCGGACCGATTCGCTCAGCTGCGCCTGCGCCGCCGAGGTCCGGCTGCCGGGGCCGCTCATCTCGTCGGCGTGGGCGCTCCCGGCGCCCAGGGCGGTCAGACTCCCCACGGCGACAACGGCGATCAAGACCTTCTGGAGCTCGTGCATCAATACCCTCCGTACCTCTGCCTCTGAACGCACTCGATCACTTGCTGTGAGCATTTGATCACCAGAAGTACGCAGGGGGGTGGATTCGGCCACGCCGGAGACTTCGCGTCGCTCCTCCGTCACCCGTTCGTTCCCGTCCGAGGGCCGTAACCCGACCGATCATGCGATGAGCCCATAACTGCCGCGCATATAAAAACACTTGGACGAGCGGTCCGGCCGCCGGGCCGTTCCTCGTCGTACCTTGGACTGCTCTTCCGCCCCACTGAAAGGAGCCGACGCATGAGCCGACCCAGGGTCACCGTGGTGACAGGAGGAAGCCGGGGCATCGGCGCCGCGGTCTGCCTGCGGCTCGCCGCGGACGGCCACGACCTGGTTCTCGGATACCGTTCCGACGCCTCCGCCGCCGAGGAGGTGGCGGCCGCCGTGCGGGCCGTCGGCCGACGCTGCGTCACCGTGTCCGGGGACACCAGTGACGAAGCCGCCGTGGACCGCCTGTTCGACGCGGCGGCCGAGCTCGGCCCGGTCACCGCACTGGTCAACAACGCCGGGATCAGCGGCCCCAACGGCCGGCTGGCCGATGCCGACGCCAGGGGGCTGAGCCGCGCGCTCGACGTCAACGTCCTGGGCTATCTGCTGTGCGCCCGGCGGGCCGTGCGGGACATGTCCGTCACGGGCGGCGGCGCGCTGGTCAACATCTCCTCGGCCGCCGCCACCTTGGGCAGTCCGGGGCAGTACGTCCACTACGCCGCGGCGAAGGCGGCGGTGGAGGCCATGACCGTGGGCCTGTCCAAGGAGGTCGCCACCGACGGGATCCGGGTCAACTGCGTGGCCCCCGGAACCGTTTGGACGGAGTTCCACGAGGACCCGCAGCGGCCCGCCAAGGTGGCGCCCGGCATTCCGATGGGCCGCGCCGGACGCCCTGAGGAGATCGCGGGCGCGGTCTCCTGGCTGCTGTCGGAGGACGCCTCGTACACGACGGGCGCGATCCTGCGGGTGGCGGGCGGTCTGTGAGCCGCTGATCACCGGGGACGGCGCTCCGGGTCCGCGGGAGACGGCTGCGGCCTCCGGCCCTACTCCTCCACCGGGCGGCCCGCGTGCAGTTCCAGCGGGCCCGTTCCCGCGCGGCGGGCGGCGAGGGCGGCCTTGACGCTGCGGCGCAGGGACGGTTTGACCAGGTCGCGGAGTTCCCCGGGGGCGGCCGTGCGCCACGCGAGGAGCTCCGCGGGGTCCAGGCGGATGCGGGCGAGGGCTGGCGCGTCGAGGACGCCGCCGTCGTAGAGGAAGCGGACCCGGGCCAGTCGCCCCGGCTTGTGGGTCCAGTCGACGGCCAGCAGGCGTCCGGGGGCGAGGTCGAGGCCGATCTCCTCCAGGACCTCCCGCCGGGCGGCCTCGCGCGGGGTCTCGCCGAGGTCGCTGTCGATGCCGCCGCCGGGCAGCTGCCAGCGCCGGGTGTTCCCGTACGCGGGCCGCACCAGCAGGATCCCGCCCCCGACGTCGGTGAACAGCACGCTCGCCGCGGTCGTGGCCTTGGGGCGGCTGGCGCGGTGTCCGGCGGCGTCGAAGGCGCCCGCGTGCTCCAGGGCGGTGCGGTCGGCCGGGTCGAGGCCCGCCGGGGAGCCGGGCTGGGGAACGCCGTCGACCAAGTGGGCCAGGGAGCCGGTGTCCAGCGCGGCCAGCGCGGCGCGCAGCCGGGGCGCGATGCGGGCGGGCAGGGCAGCGCAGGCCTCCTCCGCAGACAGCCAGCGCGCCTCGACGATCTCCCCGTCCGGGAAGGAGATCGAGGCGGCCTCCTCCGGGCGCAGCGGGCCGACGAGGTGGACGTGCACGACGAGGGAGCGGCCGAGCTCGCCGGGCGGCCGGGAGTCCACCGCGAGCAGCCGGCCCACCGGCAGGCTCAGGTCGAGCTCCTCCTTCAGCTCGCGGGCGAGCCCCTCCTCCGGGGTCTCGGTGCCCTCCACCGTGCCGCCCGGCAGCTCCAGGTCCGTCTTGTACGAGGTGGTCAGGACGAGGACCCGCCCGTCCGTGTCCAGGACGATCCCGGTGGCGGCCACGAGCGGGGCGGGCTGGGCGGCGTAGTACGCCCGCACCGCGTCGGGGGAGGGGCGGTCGGGCACGGCGGGCTCCAGTCGTCGGTCGGTCGGCCGGGCGGCGGGTCGGCCGGTCCGCGCGGCAGGTCAGGCGCGGGCCAGCAGCATGCCGCCCATGGTCACCATGGTCGCCGCGACCAGGCCGTCCAGCACCCGCCACGCGGCGGGACGGGCCAGCAGTCCGCTCAGCAGCCGGGCTCCGTAGCCCAGGGTCCCGAACCAGGTCAGACTGGCCAGGACCGCCCCGATCCCGAAGGCCCAGCGCAGGTCGCCCCGGTCGGCCGCGAGGGAACCCAGGAGCAGGACGGTGTCCAGGTACACGTGCGGGTTGAGCCAGGTCATGGCCAGG
Source organism: Streptomyces subrutilus (assembly GCF_001746425.1). Taxonomy (GTDB): domain Bacteria; phylum Actinomycetota; class Actinomycetes; order Streptomycetales; family Streptomycetaceae; genus Streptomyces; species Streptomyces subrutilus_A. Next base: position 6,200,388 of record NZ_MEHK01000001.1, read on the forward strand.
CAGGTCAGCACGGCCCGGCGGGCCGACCCGGTGGCGGCCCCCTCCGCGCTGAGCGCGGCGCCCGGCACCGGCCGCAGCACCCGGCGGGCGGCCAGGACCCCGTAGCAGATGAGAAAACCGCCCCCGGCCAGCCCGACCACGGTCAGAGCGGCGGGCCAGGCGGTGACGAAGGCCCCGACGCCGGCGACGCCGAGGGCGATCAGGAGAGCGTCCGACACGGCGCAGATCGCGACGACGGCGAGGACCGCGTGGCGGCGTGCGCCCTGGCGCAGGACGAAGGCGTTCTGTGCGCCGATGGCGACGATGAGGGAGAGTCCGGTGCCGAAGCCGGCGAGGGCCGCCGTGATGATGCCGTGTGTCATGCCGTCGACCGTAGGCAGCGGCGATCCTTCAGTACAGCTAAAGATTTTAACGTACCCTTAGCGCTTGTGATGGACGAGCTACCCCTGGATCAGGTCCGGACGCTGCTGGCCGTGGTGGACGAGGGCACCTTCGACGCGGCGGCCGCCGCCCTGCACGTGACCCCCTCCGCTGTCAGCCAGCGGGTCAAGGCCCTGGAGCAGCGGACCGGGCGGGTGCTGCTGATGCGGACGAAGCCGGTGCGCGCGACGGACTCCGGCGAGGTGGTGGTCCGGTTCGCCCGGCAGCTGGCCCGGCTCGAGCGGGACGCGCGGGCCGAACTGGGGATGGCCGAGGGGATGGGCCCGGTGCGGCTGCCGATCGCGGTGAACGCGGACTCGCTCGCGACCTGGTTCCTGCCGGTGCTGGGCCGGGTGCCGCAGGATCCGCCGGTCTGCGTCGAGCTGCACCGCGAGGACGAGTCGCACACCACCGCGCTGCTGCGCGAGGGCCAGGTGATGGCGGCCGTGACCTCCTCGCCGGACCCGGTGGCCGGGTGCACGGTACGGATGCTGGGCCTGGCGCGGTACCTGCCGGTGGCGAGCCCGCGGTTCGCGGCCCGGCACCTCACCGGGCAGCTGGAGGAGGACCTGCGGCGGGCGCCGACGATCGTCTTCGACCGCAAGGACGAGCTCCAGGACGCCTTCGTCCGGTCGCTGGCGGGCGCGCGGGCGGGGTCGGGGGCGGCGACGGCCGGACCGGTGCGGCACCACGTACCGACCTCGGAGGGGTTCCGGGACGCCGTGGTCGGGGGGCTGGGATGGGGGATGGTGCCCGAGCAGCAGGCGGGACCGCTGGTGCGCACGGGCGAGCTGGTGCTGCTCGCGCCCCGGCGGCCGATGGACGTGCCCCTGTACTGGCAGCAGTGGAAGCTGGACTCGCCGGCGCTCTCGCTGGTGGCGCGGCTGGTCGCGGACGCGGCTGGGGAAGCCCTCCGCAAGCCCCGGACGGGCACGCCCTGAGCTGCGGAGCTTCGTCGACCGGACCTGAGCCCCGCCTGGCCGACCGCCCTGGCCGACCCGCCTGGCCGACCGTCCCGGCCGACCCGCCTGGCCGACCGTCCCGGCCGACCGCCCCGGACGCGCCGACGGGCGCCGGCCGCGGCCCGGTGCGATGGCACACTGGCCGCTGATCCGCCGAAAGAGGAGCACGTCGTTGTCCATGTTCAGCACCTTCCGCCGGGTCGTGCGCCGCGGCTACCGGCGCGCGGTCGACCTGAGCCACCCGGCCCGCTCCCCGCTCGGCAGCGCCGTGGTCAACTGCGTGGTGTACCGGGACGGCGTGCGCCAGGAAGGCTGCGCCGAGATCGAGGAAGCGCTGCGCCGGGTCCGCAAGGCGGGCTGCGGATTCGTCTGGATCGGCCTGCACGAGCCGGCGGAGTCGGAGCTCGCCGGGCTCGCCGAGCTGTTCGGCCTGCACCCGCTCGCCGTCGAGGACGCCGTGAACGCACACCAGCGCCCCAAGGTGGAGCGGTACGACGACACGCTGTTCTCCGTCTTCAAGACCGTGCGCTACGTCGAGCACGAGGAACTGACCGCGACCAGCGAGGTGGTGGAGACCGGCGAGCTGATGGCCTTCACGGGTGAGGACTTCGTCATCACCATCCGGCACGGCGGCCGCGGCACGCTCGGCCCGGTCCGCGAGGAGCTGGAAGCCTCCCCGGAGCAACTGGCCCAGGGCCCGGCGGCCGTGCTGCACGCCATGGTCGACCACGTCGTCGACGACTACGTGGCCGTCACGGACGCGGTGCAGAGCGACATAGACGCCGTCGAGACCGCCGTGTTCAGCGAGGCGGGCGGGCGGGGCGACGCGGGCCGGATCTACCAGCTCAAGCGGGAACTCCTGGAGCTGCGGCGCGCGGTGGCGCCGCTCGGCCGCCCGCTGGAGCAGCTGGCGACCCAGCCGATACCGGTGATCCCGGCCGAATTCCGCGCGTACTTCCGGGACGTGGCCGACCACCTGACCCGGGCCACCGAGCAGATCGGCGCCTACGACAACCTGTTGGACTCCATCCTCCAGGCGCACCTGGCGCAGGTGACCGTCGCGCAGAACGAGGACATGCGCAAGATCACGGCGTGGGCGGCCATCGTCGCCGTGCCGACCATGGTGTGCGGGGTCTACGGCATGAACTTCGACCACATGCCCGAGCTGCGCTGGACGTACGGGTACCCGCTCGTCCTCGGGGTCATGGCGGTCGCCTGCTTCGCCATCCACCGGGGCTTCCGGCGCAACGGCTGGCTCTGAACCGCAAACCGGCGGTCGAGCAGGGCCGGGCGGTAACGATGTGGACACTGATCCACGCGGGTTTCCCGGTGTGGAGCAGCCGCCCGGCGGGGACGTTTCGGACGTCTGCGGACACGGCGCCGTTCCGTGCCCCGGTCACCGCTCACCGCGTGCCGGATATCGTGCTGTGTGGCCGAATTGGGCCCTGGGGAACTGGCTTGACCCCGCTGTAAGGGCGGCATAAGTTCTGCCCCGGCTTGATCCAGCAGGACGGGCCGCACAACCGTCCTCTGGGGGGACCCGTGAAGCACTACACCGACGTTCTGAAGAAGTACGCCGACTTCTCCGGCCGCGCGCGCCGCCAGGAGTACTGGATGTTCTCGCTCATCCAGTCGGCCATCGTCATAGCCCTGGTCGTCCTCGACTTCGCGCTGGGGACGCTGCCGATCCTCACCCTCGTCTACACGCTCGGCACCCTCATCCCGAGCATCGCGGTCCTCGTCCGCCGTCTGCACGACCTCGGCAAGTCCGGCTGGTGGTACTTCATCGGCCTCGTCCCGCTCGTCGGCGGCATCTGGCTGCTCGTCCTGACGGCCACCGCGGGTCAGCAGGCGCCGAACGAGTACGGCCCGGACCCCAAGGCCTACCACGCCTGACCTGGGCTGACAGCCCGCACAGCCTGAGCGCCGCCCCGGCCGGAGACAGCCGTGGGCGGCGCTTTCGCCGTCCCCGGGGCCGGCGTGACTCGTGTCTCCCTCGGCTTGCGGCAGGGGGCTGTCCAGACCGACCCGATCACGAGATATCTTGATGTCGAGCAATGTTGCAGACGAGAGACGCAGACTGTGGAGCGGAGCATCCGGTGACTGACTCGACCATCATCTACACGCACACTGACGAGGCCCCGGCCCTCGCGACGTATTCGTTCCTGCCTGTGATCCAGGCGTACGCGTCGACGGCCGGTGTGAATGTCGAGACCCGAGACATCTCCCTGGCCGGTCGGATCATCGCCAGCTTCCCCGAGCACCTCGAGGAGAGCCAGCGGATCGCGGACGCCCTCGCCGAGCTCGGCGAGCTGGCGAAGACCCCCGAAGCCAACATCATCAAGCTGCCCAACATCTCGGCTTCGATCCCGCAGCTCAAGGCCGCGGTCGCCGAGCTCCAGAGCCAGGGTTACGCCCTCCCGGACTACCCGGACGACCCGAAGACCGACGAGGAGCGCGAGATCCGCGCCCGCTACGACAAGGTCAAGGGCAGCGCCGTCAACCCGGTCCTGCGCGAGGGCAACTCCGACCGCCGCGCCCCCGCCTCGGTCAAGAACTACGCCAAGGCCCACCCGCACCGCATGGGCGCCTGGAGCGCCGACTCGAAGACGAACGTCGCCACCATGGGCGAGAACGACTTCCGCTCCACCGAGAAGTCCACGGTGATCGCCGAGGCCGGCACCCTGCGCATCGAGCACGTGGACGCCGACGGCGCCACCACCGTCCTGCGCGAGTCCGTACCGGTCCTGGCCGGCGAGGTCGTGGACGCGTCCGTCCTGCACGTCGACGCGCTGCGCACCTTCCTGAACGCCCAGATCGAGCGGGCCAAGGCCGAGGACGTCCTGTTCTCCGTGCACCTCAAGGCCACGATGATGAAGGTCTCCGACCCGATCGTCTTCGGCCACGTGGTCCGCGCCTTCCTCCCGAAGACCTTCGCCCGCTACGGCGCCACCCTCGCGGCCGCCGGCCTGTCGCCCAACGACGGCCTCGGCGCGATCCTGAACGGCCTGGGCGCGCTGCCCGAGGGCGACGCGATCAAGGCCTCCATCGACGCCGAGATCGCCGAGGGCCCGGCCCTCGCGATGGTCGACTCGGACAAGGGCATCACCAACCTGCACGTTCCGTCCGACGTCATCGTCGACGCCTCGATGCCGGCCATGATCCGCACCTCCGGCCACATGTGGGGCCCGGACGGCAACGAGGCCGACACCCTCGCGGTCCTGCCGGACAGCAGCTACGCGGGCGTCTACCAGGTCGTCGTCGACGACTGCCGCGCGCACGGCGCCTACGACCCCTCCACCATGGGCTCGGTGCCGAACGTCGGCCTCATGGCCCAGAAGGCCGAGGAGTACGGCAGCCACGACAAGACCTTCGAGATCGCCACCGCGGGCACCGTCCGCCTGGTCGACGCCGAGGGCAACACGGTCCTGGAGCAGGAGGTCGCCGCCGGTGACATCTTCCGCGCCTGCCAGACCAAGGACGCGCCGATCCAGGACTGGGTCAAGCTCGCCGTCACCCGCGCCCGCGCCACCGGCGTCCCGGCCGTCTTCTGGCTGGACGAGGGCCGCGCGCACGACGCGCAGCTCATCGCCAAGGTGAAGACGTACCTGGCCGACCACGACACCGAGGGCCTGGACATCAAGATCCTGTCCCCGGTCGAGGCCACCGCGTTCTCCCTGGAGCGCATCCGCCGCGGCGAGGACACCATCTCGGTGACCGGCAACGTCCTGCGCGACTACCTGACCGACCTGTTCCCGATCCTGGAGCTGGGCACCAGCGCCAAGATGCTGTCGGTGGTCCCGCTGATGAACGGCGGCGGCCTCTTCGAGACGGGCGCCGGCGGCTCCGCCCCGAAGCACGTGCAGCAGCTGGTCAAGGAGAACTACCTGCGCTGGGACTCGCTCGGCGAGTTCCTCGCGCTGGCCGTCTCCTTCGAGCACCTCGCCACCACCACCGGCAACGCCCGCGCCCAGGTGCTGGCCGACACCCTGGACCGTGCGACGGGCACCTTCCTCAACGAGGACAAGTCCCCGAGCCGCAAGCTGGGCGGCATCGACAACCGCGGCAGCCACTTCTACCTCGCCCTGTACTGGGCGCAGGAGCTGGCCCGCCAGACCGACGACCCGAAGCTGGCGGCCGCCTTCGACCCGCTGGCCAAGACGCTGGCCGAGTCCGAGCAGAAGATCGTCGCCGAGCTGATCGCGGTCCAGGGTTCCCCGGCCGAGATCGGCGGCTACTACCAGCCCGACGCGGCCAAGGCCGCGGCGGTCATGCGCCCGTCCGCGACCCTCAACGAGGCGCTGGCCCTCCTCGGCTGACACCCGTGAACCCCGCGTGACGCGCTCCGCCCCGGCCGGCCCCGTGCCCGGCCGGGGCGGACCCGTGTCCGGCCCCCGTCCGGGCCCGTCAGAGCCGGTGGACCCGCTCCTCCGCGAAGCCCAGCGGATGGCGGCCGGCAGCCGGCAGCCGCAGGCCGGGCGCGCGGTGGAGCAGGTTCCGCAGCCAGTCCAGGGCCGCAGCGGTGAGCCGGTCGCTGCCGTCGAGGACGAGCAGCATGTCGCGCTCGGCCCGCCAGGACGCGGCGCCCGCCGTCGCGCACGGCGGGAAGGGCATGTCGCGCCGTAAGACCAGGGGAACGGCGCCCGCGCAGGCATGTCCCGTGCCCCTGCGGGCGCCTTGCCGATCAGGCGCCGACCGGCCCTGATCCCGGGAACGGTTGTCCGGGGGCCGGTCATGGGCTCTACTGCTGTGCAGCCCCCGCATCCGGGGGCACGGGCGGGGAGGGACCAGAATGAGAGCGGACCGGCGGACAGGGCGGCGGCCGGAGCGGGCGCAGCGGCCGGTGTCGCACCGGCACCGGACGGGATGGCGCGGCCGCAGGCCGCTGCTGACCCTGCTGATGTCCGCCTTCCTCCTCGTCGGGGCGTGCGCGGCCGCCGGCATCGCCTGGGACCCCTTCAACACGCCCTCCGCGCAAGCCGGTTCCGCCCCGCGGACCGACGCCCCGCAGACCACGGGCACGGGCGGCGCGCCCGGAACCGACGAGCCCGGAACGGAGGCCGCGCCGTCCGCCGGGAGCCCGGCGCCGACCAAGGGCGCGACCGCCGAGGCCAATCCCGGGGAAGCGACGGACACCGGGGCCGCGCGCCCCGCCGGGGCCCTGCCCTTCGACATGCCGCAACCCGCCGCCCTGCGCTCCGGCGCGGCGGGCCGCAAGCTGGTGTTCGCCCACTACTTCACCCCGTACCCGCTCTCCCTCGACAACGCGCGCGCGGACGGCGACTACTACGCCCGCCACTACCTGAACCCGGACGGCGAGAGCGGCAAGCACGGGAAGTACGGCGGTCTGCTGCGCGACCGGCCGCTGCCCGTCGAACCGAAGGCCGGCGACTGGGAGTACGCCAACCTCCAGCAGGAGGTGCGCACGGCCCGTGCGGCGGGCCTCGACGGGTTCACCCTCGACATGCTCTCCTTCTCGGGCCGGAACTGGGACCGCTGCAACCTGCTGATGGCGGCGGCCCGTTCGGTCGATCCCGCCTTCAAGATCATGCTGATGCCCGACATGACCTCGCTGAAGACCGACGACCCGGCCGTACTCGCCGAGGCGATCGCCAGGCTCGGCGCCGCCCCGGCCGCCCACCGCCTCCCCGACGGCCGGCTCGTCGTCTCCCCCTTCAAGGCGGAGGAGAAGAGCGCCGCGTGGTGGACCCGGGTCCTGGAGATCCTGCGGTCCGAGCACGGCGTCAAGACCGCGTTCGTCCCGCTCTTCCTCGACTTCGCCGCCCACGCCGACACGTTCGCCCCCATCAGCCACGGCTTCTCCGAGTGGGGCAGCCGCAGCTACGTCGGCCAGGAGGGCAACACCCGCGACGTCCGGAAGGCGCACGGCATGGGCAAGATCTGGATGCAGCCCGTCTCGGTCCAGGACGCGCGGCCCAACCAGGGCGTCTACGACGAGGCCGGCAACACCGCGACCCTGCGCTCCACGTGGACGCACGCCATCGAGGACGGGGCCGACTGGGTCCAGCTCACCACCTGGAACGACTACTCGGAGGGCACCCAGTTCGCGCCCTCCCTGCACAACGGGTACGCCTACCTGGACCTGACCTCCTACTACCTCACCCGGTTCAAGACCGGCAGCTGGCCGAAGATCGTCCGGGACACCCTGTACCTCACCGCCCGCACCCAGTTCGCGGCCGCCGACCCGACGGGCGGCCAGTCGCTGCTGATGGCCCCGCGCAAGGGCACCGCCGCGCCCCGGGACACGGTGGAGGTGCTCAGCTTCCTCGCCGGGCCCGCGGTCGTCCGTACGGCCGTCGGATCCGCGCAGGACACCCACGACGCCCCGGCCGGGGTGCACTCCGAGCTGCTGCCGCTGAAGCCCGGCACCGCCTCGGCGACGGTGGTGCGCGGCGGGAAGGACGGCACGCGGGTGCGGCTGCCCTACGCGGTGGACCGTACGGTGGAGGTCCAGGACCTCCAGTACTACGCGGCGACCAGCGGGCGGTAGAGGTCAGGGGGCGAGCGCATCCCGGCGGCAGGCCACCCTGTCGCGATTGGCCTTGTCGGGCCGGGCGCCGCCCCCTGCATGATCCGCAGGCAGCCCCCGCCGAACCCGTCACCCGGAGGTCCCGTGACCGAGCCCGCCACCCCGACCGCCTTCCCCGGCGGTGACGCCCTCTTCCGGCTGGACCCGGGCGTCACCCACCTCAACCACGGCTCCTACGGCGCGGTGCCCGTCCCCGTCCAGGAAGCCCAGGAGGCGCTGCGCGCCGAGGCCCACGCCGACCCCGACGCCTTCTTCAACGGGGTCGGCGAGCGGCTGGACGGGGCCCGCGGCCGGATCGCGGCCCGCCTCGGCGCGGACCCCGAGGGGATCGCGTTCATCTCCAACGCCACCGAGGGCGCGAACCTCGCGCTCGACGCCGTCCCGCTCGCCGAGGGCGACGAGATCCTGGTCACCGACCACGGCTACGGCACCGTGACCGCGGCGGCCGCCCGTCGCGCGCCCGTCACCACCGTGGCCCTGGACCCGCACCTGCCCGACGAGGACGCCGTGCGCGAGGCCGTGCTGGCGGCGCTCACGCCCCGCACCAAGGTGGCCCTGCTCGACCACGTCAGCTCACCCACCGCCCGCCTCGTCGCCGGCCCCCGGCTCCTCGCGGACCTCGCCGCGCGCGGGATCACCACCGTCGTCGACGGCGCCCACACCCCCGGCACACTGGCCGGGCCGATCGCCGCCGGCGCCGACTTCTGGTTCGGGAACCTGCACAAGTGGGGCTACGCCCCGTCCGGCAGCGCACTGCTCGCCGTGGCCCCCGCGCACCGGGCCCGCGTCAGGGCCCTGGTGCCCTCCTGGGAGGACCACCGCGGCTTCCCCCGCTCGGTCGAATACCGGGCGACCGCCGACTACACCGGCTGGCTCGCCGCCCCCGAGGGGCTCGACCTGCTCGAACGCCTGGGCGCCGCCCGGGTGCGGGCCCACAACAGCGCGCTCGCCGCCTACGGCGCGGACCTGCTCGCCCGGCTCCCCGGGTTCACCGCCCTCCCGCACACCCCCGGCCTCCCGATGCGCTCCGTACTGCTGCCGCCCGGCACCGCCGAGACCCAGGAGGCCGCCCGCGCCCTGCGCGAGGCACTCGCGGCGAAGCTCCGAATCCGGGTCCTGGTCTGGCCCCGGCCGGGCGGCGGGGGCCTGCGCGTCTGCGGGCAGGTCTACAACCACCCCGGGGAGTACGAACGCCTCGCCGCCGCCCTGCCCGCCTTCCTGGCCCGCTGACGCGGTGGCCGGCGGCCCGGCTCAGCCGCGCCGGAGCAGGTACGTGTCCATGATCCATCCCTTGCGGGCCCGGGCCTCGGTGCGCAGCTCCTCGATCCGCCCGGCGACGTCCGCGAGTTTCCCGGAGACCAGGATCTCGTCCGGGGTGCCGACATAGGCCCCCCAGTAGATGAACAGGTCCTGGTCCAGGTGGGCGGTGAAGGCGTGCCGCGCGTCCAGCATCACCACCACGTCGTCCACGCCGTCCGGCCAGCCCTCGGCCAGCCGCCGCCCGGTGGTGATCTGGACCGGCCGACCGACCCGGTTCAGGTTGGTCCGGTGCCGCGCCAGCAGCGCCGAGACACTGCTGATGCCCGGGACCACCTCGTGCTCGAAGGCCACCCGGCCCCGCTCCTGCACCTCGTCGAGGATCGCGAGCGTGGAGTCGTACAGCGAGGGGTCTCCCCACACCAGGAACGCCCCGGTCTCGCCCTCCGCCAGGTCCTCCGCGATGAACCGCTCGAAGATCTCGGCCCGCGCGCTGCGCCAGCCGTCCACCGTCGGCGCGTAGTCGGCCGGGGTGCGGTCCCGGTCCGGGTCGCGGCCCTCCACCAGCCGGTGGCCGGGGCGGGCGTGCTCGTCGAGCATCGCGCGCCGCAGCCCGGTCAGATCCGCCTTCTCCTCGCCCTTCTCCAGGATGAGGAATGCGTCCGCCGCGCCGATCGCCCTGACCGCCTGGAGGGTCAGATGGTCCGGGTCGCCCGCGCCTATGCCGATCACTGAGAACTTCTTCACGCCGCTATTCTGCCCGTCATGCGAGCCGCCCTGTTCGTCACCTGCGTCAACGACGCGCTCTACCCGCGCACGGGCATCGCCGTCGTACGCCTCCTGGAGCGGCTCGGCGTCACCGTGGACTTCCCGGCGGCCCAGACCTGCTGCGGGCAGCCGCAGTACAACACCGGCTACCGGCACGAGGCCGAACCGCTGGTGCGGCGCACGGCCGAGGCCTTCGCCGGGCACCCGTACGTGGTCACCCCCTCCGGTTCCTGCGCCGCGATGATCCGCGAGCACTACCCGCGCATCGGCCGGCGGGCGGCGGCCGAGGGGCGCGGCGGAGAGCTCGCCGCGCTCGCGCGGGAGCTGGCGCCGCGCGTGTACGAGCTGACCGAGTTCCTGGTCGACGTGCTCGGCGTGACCGACGTCGGCGCGTACTTCCCGCACACCGTCACCTACCACCCCTCCTGCCACGGACTGCGCGGTCTCGGGCTGGGTGACCGGCCGCGCCGCCTGCTGACCGCCGTCAGGGGCCTGGAGCTGGTCGAGCTGCCCGGCGCCGAGGAGTGCTGCGGCTTCGGGGGCACCTTCGCCGTCAAGAACCCCGACGTCTCGGCCGCCATGGGCACCGACAAGACCGCCGCCGCGGCCGCCACCGGCGCCCGGGTGCTGTGCGGCGCCGACAACTCCTGCCTGGCCCACCTCGACGGCCTGCTGCGTCGGGCCCGGTCCCCGCTGCGGACCCTGCACCTCGCCGAGATCCTGGCCGCCACCGAGGAGGAACCCCTGTCATGAGCGGCACGTACCTCGGCATGCCCGCGTTCCCCGAGGCGGCCCGCGAAGCCGTACGGGACGGCGTGCTGCGGGCCAACCTCCGCCACGCCACCCACACCATCCGCGGCAAACGGGCCCTGGCGGTCGCCGAACTGGCGGACTGGGACCGGCTGCGCGCCGCCGGCCGGGCGGTCAAGGACCACACCCTGCGCCACCTCGACCGCTACCTCCTCCAGCTGGAGGCCGCCGTGACCGCAGCGGGCGGCACGGTCCACTGGGCGGCCGACGCCGAGGAGGCCAACCGGATCGTGACGGAGCTGGTGCTCGCCACCGGCGAGCGGGAGCTGGTCAAGGTCAAGTCCATGGCCACCCAGGAGATCGGGCTGAACGAGGCGCTCCAGGCCGCCGGGATCACCGCGTACGAGACCGATCTCGCCGAGCTCATCGTCCAGCTCGGCCATGACCGGCCCTCGCACATCCTGGTCCCGGCGATCCACCGCAACCGCGGCGAGATCCGCGACATCTTCCGCACCGAGATGGGCCGTTGGGGACGCCCGGCCCCCGAACCGCTCGGCGACGACCCCCGCGAACTCGCCGAGGCGGCCCGCCTGCACCTGCGGGAGAAGTTCCTGCGGGCCGAAGTCGCCGTGTCCGGAGCCAATTTCATGGTCGCCGAGACCGGCACCATGGTCGTCCTCGAATCCGAGGGCAACGGCCGGATGTGCCTGACCCTGCCCGAAACCCTCATCTCCGTCGTCGGCGTGGAGAAGGTCGTCCCGACCTTCCGCGACCTGGAGATCTTCCTGCAGACGCTGCCCCGCTCCTCGACGGCCGAGCGGATGAACCCCTACACGACGATGTGGACCGGCACCACGGACGGTGACGGACCCTCCGCCTTCCACCTCGTCCTGCTCGACAACGGACGCACCGACACCCTCGCCGACCCAGTGGGCCGCCAGGCCCTGCGGTGCATCCGCTGCTCCGCCTGCCTCAACGTCTGCCCGGTCTACGAACGCGCCGGCGGCCACGCCTACGGGTCCGTCTACCCGGGCCCCATCGGCGCCATCCTCAGCCCCCAACTGCGCGGCACCGCCGACGCGATCGACGCCTCGCTGCCCTACGCCTCCACCCTGTGCGGCGCCTGCTACGAGGTCTGCCCCGTCGCCATCGACATCCCCGAGGTCCTCCTCCACCTGCGCGAACGGGTGGCCCAGGGCGGCCCCGTGACCCGCGACGGCATCCGCGTACGGATCCGCCCGGCGCACGGCCACACCGCCGAACGGGCCGCCATGCGGGCCGCCCGGCTGCTGCTGGGCCACCCGGGGGCCCTGCGCGCGGGCGAACGCCTGCTGGCCCGCGCCCGCCGGCTGCGCCCGCGCCGGCTGCCGGGCCCCGGGCGGGCCTGGACCGACAGCCGCGAACTGCCCGCCGTCCCCGCTGAGTCCTTCCGCGACTGGTGGGCCCGGGAACGGGAGGCCTGCCGATGAGCAGCAGGGACCGCATCCTGGCCCGCGTCCGGCGGGCGGTGGGAGAGCGCGGGCCGGAACCGGAGATCCCCCGCGACTACCTGCGCGTCCACGGCGTCCGCACGCCCGCCGAGAGCACCGACCTGCTCGCCGCCCACCTCGCCGAGTACCGGGCGAAGGTCCACCGCACCGACGAGGACGGACTGCCGCCGCTGCTGACGCGGCTCCTCGCCGAGCGCGGCTGTGAGACGGTCCTCGTACCGCCCGCCCTGCCCCCGCACTGGCTGGCGGCGGCGGCGGGCCCGGTCCGGATCCACGACCGCGCCGCATCCACCCCCTCCGAACTCGACCGCGTGGACAGCGTCGTGACCGGCTGCGCCCTGGCCGTCGCCGAGACCGGCACGATCGTCCTCGACGGCGGCCCCGACCAGGGCCGGCGCCGCATCACCCTGATCCCGGACCACCACATCTGCGTGGTCCGCGTGCCGGATCAGGTGGTGGACTCCGTACCGCAGGCGCTCGAACGCCTCGACCCGGTACGCCCGCTGACCTGGATCTCCGGCCCCTCGGCCACCAGCGACATCGAACTCGACCGGGTGGAGGGCGTACACGGCCCCCGCACCCTGGAGGTGGTCCTGCTCGGCGCACAATGAGCGCATGTCATCCCACATCGCCCTCACCGCCCTCGTGGTCCGCGACTACGACGAGGCCATCGACTTCTCCACCCGCGCCCTCGGCTTCGACCCCGCAGAGGACACCGCCCGCCCCGGGGGCACCTCCCGGCGGTAGCCGGGGGAGGGTCCTGGTGGGTCGTGGGCCGCCCGCCCGGCGCCAAGGAGGCCGCCCTGCTGCTGGCCCGCGCCGAGGACGAGGTCCAGCGCTCCCGTGTCGGCGACCAGACCGGCGGCCGCGTCGGCTTCTTCCTCCACACCGACCACTTCGCCCGCGACCACGCCCGGATGACCGCCGAGGGCGTCCGCGTGCCGGAGGAGCCGCGCCACGAGGCGTACGGCTCCGTCGCCGTCTTCGAGGACCTGTACGGAAACCGCTGGGACCTGGTGCAGCCCGCCTAGCCGCCGGGGGCGCCCCGGCGGCCGGCCAGCGCGGGGGCCTCGGCCGCCGCGTCCACGGGCTCCCCGGCCGCCACCCGCCCCGCCAGGGCCCGGGCCCATACGACCAGCCCCGCCACGTCGATCCCGTACGCGTCCCCCCGCCCGGCCAGGGCCTCGGCCCCGCGGCGCAGCAGCCGCGCCCCGCCGACCGCGTTGCCGCGCGCCGCGTGCGTCAGGCCGACCGCCAGTTGCGCGAGGCCGCGCCAGAGCGGGGCCGCCTCCTCCGGGCCCGACTTCCAGGCGTCCTCGAACACCTCGTGCGCGTGGAAGGGCATCCCGGCGTCCAGCAGCCGCTGCGCCTGCGCGACCGTCTCCGCGGGCGAGCGCACCACCCCCTCGGGCTGCCGCTCCACCCCGGCCGCCCCGTAGGGCAGCGGCCGCCCCAGGCCGTCCCGGGGCCGTGCGCTGCGCGCCCGCCCCTCGGCGTCCCTGTCCCTGGCCTTGTCCCTGTCCCGGTTCTCGTCCGTTGCGTTCACCACGTCATCTTCGCCGCCGCCGATTACCGGTGCATGAACACCCCTCGGCGTGGGGTAATGTTCTGCATGTGCCGCCGGGACGGGGGAAACCCCAGGTCGCAGGCGCAACGGGACGTGGCGCAGCTTGGTAGCGCACTTGACTGGGGGTCAAGGGGTCGCAGGTTCAAATCCTGTCGTCCCGACTTTTCGAAGTCGCAGGTCGTGGGGCCGTTTCGGAGCAATCCGAAACGGCCCCACGGTCGTTTCCGGGCCCGGGCGGAGGGCGCCGCGCGCAGGCCCGCCGCTCGGGTCTGGGCGCCCGATGTTTCGGCCGCCCCCGTCGGAGGCGTATCCGCGCGGCTTCTGGGCAGGTGCAAGGACAGAACGGAAGGGTGATGAGGGATGGTTCCGGAAGCGGACAACGAGCGCTTCACCGTCGCGGTCCAGCACGTGGACGGAGCCGTCGTCATCGAGCTGGCGGGGGAGCTGGACCACGACACGGCCCAGCCCCTGCGTGAGGCCCTCGACACGGCGGTCGTCCACGGCGGGCGGCTGCTGGTGGATCTGGCGGGACTGGGGTTCTGCGACTCCACCGGGCTGAACGTGCTGCTGCACGGCAGACTCTCGGCCCTGGAGGCCGGGGGCAGCGTGGAGCTGGCCGGCCTGCGGGGCTCCGTGGCCCGGATGTTCCGCATCACGGGCGCCGACGGGATCTTCCCCGTGTACGCCGATGTGGCCGACGCGCTCAACGGCACGAACGGTCCGCGGGGCTAGGACCACCGCGCACGGGTGTCCGGGTCCGGCCATGGGCCAAAGACAGCTACTGCTACTGCACGTCGACACCGAGGAGTCGGAGCGCCATGGAACAGCGGGGGTCACCCGACCGGACCTGGTACCTGGTACTGGACGGGGCCACCGATGTCGTGACCCGCAGCAGGGACTTCGCGCGCCGGGCCCTCGCCGCCTGGCACTGGCTCCCGGCCGCGACGCAGGAGGAGCGGGACGCGGCCGACGACGTGCTCCTGCTGGTCTCCGAGGTGGTGGCGAACGCCTGTCTGCACGGCGGCGGGCCGAGTGCGCTGCTGCTGGACTGCGACGAAGAGCGGCTGCGCATCGAGGTGACCGACGGGAACCCGGCGCCACCGGTCCCGGTGCGGGCGGGCCCGGGCGCGCGGCGCGGTCAGCCCGGCGGGCACGGGCTGCTGATAATGGACCGGCTGGCACGCAGGTGGGGCACCCGGCCGGGGCCACACGGCAAGTGCGTCTGGCTCGAGGTGGCCGCGCCCGCAGGCGTCAGGAATCCAGAGCCGCGATGATCTGCTCGGTGGTGGCCACCCTGCCGATGCGCGGGAAGATCTTGCCGAAGGTGTGGGCGTGGGAGTCGGCGTCCAGGTCGGCGGTCGCGTCCTCCGCGAACACCAGGTCGTAGCTCAGCTCCCAGGCCGTACGGGCGGTGGACTCGACCCCGGCGCTGGTGGAGATCCCCGCCAAAACGATGCGGTGGATACCGCGCCGGCGCAGCTGGAGGTCGAGCTCGGTACCGGTGAAGGCACCCCAGTGGCGCTTGGTGACGACCACGTCCCCGAGCGCGGCGAGCTCCGCCGGGATCTCCGAGAACGCGGGTGGCGGGGCGGCGGTCGGCCCCGGGCGGTCCACATCGGCCGTGGGCAGGTCGCCGCTGTCGGGGGACCAGGCGACCTTGACCAGGACCACGGGCAGCCGGCGGGCGCGGAACGCCTCGGCGAGGGCGATCCCGTGTTTGAGGATGCCGTCGGAGGGCCTGGCCGTGGGCAGGCCCAGGATGCCGGTCTGCAGGTCGATGAGGACGAGGGCGGTGTCGGTCCCGAGGGTGAGGCGGGTCGGGTCGGCGCTGGGGTCGGCCATGGGGCTCCTTCGGGAGAAACGCGGACATGGTGCCGGCGCTGCACGGGCGACCTTACCGATCACCCACCTCCCTGGAATGGGAACGCATGTACGAATGGCGGCCCCCGGCCTCAGCCGACCCCGTCCCCGGCCGGTCCGGAGGCGGCCCGCCGGGCCCGTCCCCGCCGCTGAGCTCCATACTGGCCGGTGTGAAGATCGAAGACGATACCGTCCTGTTCGACATCGAGGGCCGGACCGCGGTGATCACCCTCAACCGCCCCAAGGCCCTCAACGCGCTCACCCACCCCATGGTGCGGCGCATGGCCGAAGCCCTGGCGGCCTGGGAGCGGGACCCCGTCGTCCATCAGGTGCTCGTGCGCGGCGCCGGGGAGCGCGGGCTGTGCGCGGGCGGGGACATCCGGGCCATCCACGACGACGCCAAGGCCGGGACCACCGCCTCCGCGGAGTTCTGGCGCGACGAGTACCGCCTCAACGCCCGCATCGCCCGCTACCCCAAGCCGTACGTCGCCCTCATGGACGGCATCGTCATGGGCGGCGGAGTCGGCGTCTCGGCCCACGGCGGCGTCCGCGTCGTGACCGAGCGCTCCCGCGTGGCCATGCCCGAGACCGGGATCGGCTTCGTCCCCGACGTCGGCGGGACCTGGCTGCTCGGCCGCGCGCCCGGCCGGCTCGGCACCCATCTCGCCCTCACCGGCGCGGCCGTGGGCGCCGCCGACGCGCTGCTGTGCGGACTCGCCGACCACTTCGTCCCCGCCGCCCGGCTGCCGGAGCTGGCCGCCGACCTCGCCGAGGCCCCCGTCCACGAGGTGCTGCCGCGCCACACGGCCGCGCCCCCGCCCGGTGAACTCGCCGCCCGGCGGCCCTGGATCGACCGCTGCTACGCGGCGGACACCGTCGAGGAGATCGTCGAGCGGCTGCTCGCCGACGGGGACCCGGCCGCCAAGGAGGCCGCCGAGACCGTCCTGGCCAAGTCCCCGACCGCGCTGAAGGTCACCCTCGCGGCGCTGCGCCGGGCCGCCGCCCTCGGCTCGCTGGAGGAGGCGCTCGTCCAGGAGTTCCGGGTCTCGTGCAACGCCCTGGCCTCGCCCGACCTGGTGGAGGGCATCCGCGCCCAGGTCGTCGACAAGGACCGCCGTCCGCGCTGGTCGCCGCCCGCCTTGGCGGACGTGGCCGGCGCGGACGTGGAGCGGCACTTCGCGCCGCTCGCGGGCGGCGACCTGGTGCTGTGAGCCCGGGCCGTCCGGCCCGGCCTACGAGCCGACGTACTCGCGCAGGTGGCGCGCGGTCAGCGTGTCGGCGTCGGCCACCAGGGCGGCCGGGGTCCCCTCGAAGACGACCTCGCCGCCGGCGTGGCCGCCGCCCGGACCGATGTCGATCAGCCAGTCGGCGTGCGCCATCACCGCCTGGTGGTGCTCGATGACGATCACCGAGTTCCCGTTGTCGACGAGCCGGTCCAGCAGGGCGAGGAGCTTGTCCACATCGGCCATGTGCAGCCCGGTCGTCGGCTCGTCGAGGATGTAGACCGAGGACTTCTCCGCCATGTTGACGGCCAGCTTGACCCGCTGCCGCTCGCCGCCCGACAGGGTGTTGAGCGGCTGGCCGAGCCGCAGGTAGCCCAGCCCCACGTCGACGAGCCGGCCCAGGATCGTCCGCGCCTGCCCGGTGGTGAAGAACTCGTGCGCCTCCGCCACCGGCATGTCCAGCACCTCGCTGATGTTCTTGCCGCGCAGGGTGTAGGTGAGCACCTCCGGCGTGAACCGGCGCCCCTCGCACTCCTCGCAGACCGAGGCCACCCCGGCCATCATCGCCAGGTCGGTGTAGACCAGCCCCAGGCCGTTGCACTTGGGGCAGGCGCCCTCAGAATTGGCGCTGAACAGGGCCGCCTTGACCCCGTTCGCCTTGGCGAAGGCCGTCCGGACGGGGTTCAGCAGCCCCGTGTACGTCGCCGGGTTCGACCGGCGCGAGCCACGGATCGGCGACTGGTCGGCCACCACCACCCCGTCCCGCCCGGCGAGGTACCCGTGGATCAGCGAACTCTTCCCGGAACCGGCCACCCCGGTCACCACCGCCAGCACCCCCAGCGGCACCTCCACGCTGACGTCCTTCAGGTTGTGCAGGCCGGCGCCCTTGACCGACAGGTGGCCGCGCGGGGTGCGCACCCGCTCCCGCAGCCGCGCCCGGTGCCCGAGGTGGCGCCCGGTCAGGGTCCCGGAGGCGCGCAGCCCGGCCACGTCCCCGCTGTAGCAGAGCTGCCCGCCCGCCGTGCCCGCGCCCGGGCCCAGGTCCACGACGTGGTCGGCGATGGCGATGACCTCGGGCTTGTGCTCGACGACGAGCACGGTGTTGCCCTTGTCGCGCAGCCGCAGCAGCAGGTCGTTCATGCGCCGGATGTCGTGCGGGTGCAGACCGGTGGTCGGCTCGTCGAAGACGTACGTGATGTCGGTCAGCGAGGAGCCGAGGTGGCGGACCATCTTCACGCGCTGGGCCTCGCCGCCGGAGAGGGTGGCCGACTGGCGGTCCAGGCTGAGGTAGCCGAGGCCGATCTCGACGAGGGAGTCCAGCAGGTCCCGGAGGCTCGCGAGCAGCGGCGCCACCCCGGGGTCGTCGATCCGGCGGACGAAGGCGGCCAGGTCGCTGATCTGCATCGCCGAGCACTCGGCGATGTTCACCCCGTCGATGCGCGAGGAGAGGGCGGCCGCGGACAGGCGGGTGCCGCCGCAGTCGGGGCAGTCGGCGAAGACCACGGCGCGGTCCACGAAGGAGCGGATGTGGGGCTGCATGGACTCGCGGTCCTTGGCCAGGTAGGTGCGCTGGATCTTGGTGATCAGGCCCTCGTAGGTGAAGTTGTTCGGCCCGACCTTCACCTTCACCGGGCCCTTGTGCAGGAAGTCGGCCCACTCCCGCTCGGTGAAGTCCTTCAGCTTCGTGTCGGGGGAGTAGAAGCCGCTGTTCGCCATGACCTGCCAGTACCAGGAGTCGACGGCGAAGCCCGGCACGGTGATGGCGCCCTCCTTGAGGGAGAGTTCGCGGTCCACGAGCTGGTCCACGGCGATGTCGGAGACCTGGCCGATGCCCTCGCAGCGCTGGCACATGCCGTCCGGCGTGTTGAAGCTGAAGGCGGTGGACGTGCCGACGTGGGGGACGCCGAGCCGCGAGAAGATGATCCGCAGCATGGTGTAGGCGTCGGTGGCGGTGCCGACCGTGGAGCGGGAGTTCGCCCCCATGCGCTCCTGGTCGACGACGATGGCGGCGCTCAGGTTGTGCAGCCCGTCCACGTCCGGGCGGCCCAGGCTCGGCATGAAGGACTGGATGAAGGCCGTGTACGTCTCGTTGATCATGCGCTGCGACTCGGCGGCGATGGTGCCGAAGACGAGGGAGGACTTCCCGGAGCCTGAGACACCGGTGAAGACGGTGAGCCGGCGCTTGGGGATGTCCAGGGAGATGTCGGCGAGGTTGTTCTCCCGCGCTCCGCGGACCTGGATGACCTGATGGCTGTCGGCGGCGATGTGCACGGAACTCCTCGCATGGCGTGGCGGTGTCTCGGCTTACTTTATACACTGTACTCTATACGTCGTAGTGTGTTTTTTTCGTCGAGACCGGGAGGGCCGAGATGGCGAGGGACCGCAGTGGTGCGGGGGATCCCGCCCGGACGCTGGAGCTGCTGTGGCGCGGGCCCGGCCACCCGGCGCATCCGGGGCGGCGCGGGCCGCGGCAGGGGCTCAGCGTGGACGCGGTCGTCCACGCCGCGATCACCCTCGCCGACGCGGAGGGACTGGCCGCGCTGACCATGCGGGCGCTGGCCCAGCGCCTCGGGGTGACACCGATGACCCTGTACACGTACGTACCCGGGAAGGCCGAGCTGCTCGACCTGATGCTGGACGAGGCGTACCGGACCATGGACCGCGCCCGGCCGGAGACGGACGCGCCGGAGCCCTGGCAGGCGCGCGTCAGCCGCGTCGCCGAGGACAACCGGGCCCTGCTCGCCCGCCACCCCTGGATCGCGGACCTCTCCGTCATCCGCCCGCCGCTGGGCCCCGGCGTGATCGCCAAGTACGAGTACGAACTGGCGGCCTTCGACGGCATCGGCCTCACCGACGTCGAGATGGACGCCGCCCTGACCCACCTCCTCGCCTTCGTCCACGCCGGGGCGCGGGCCGCCGCCGACGCCGCCGAGCACAACAGGCGCCAGAGCGACGAGGAGTGGTGGGCCGTCAGCGCGCCCCTGCTGGAGCGGGCCGTCGACCCCGCCCGCTACCCGCTCGCCGGCCGCGTCGGCAGCGCGGTCGGCGCCTACGACCCCGCCACGGCCTGGGCCTTCGGCCTGCGCTGCGTCCTCGACGGACTGGCCCGCCGCATCGAGCCGCGGCCCGGGTCCTGAGGCGCCGGCCGCGCGCCACCGTTCAGAGCGCGGTCCGCTCCACCGGGATCCACAGCTCCGCGTCCGCCTGCGCGGCGTCCTGCGACAGCCGCACCCGCAGGATCTCGGGGCCCGGCCGGCTCCGGTACGGATTGGACGGGAACCACTGCGTGAACACGTCCCGCCACAGGTACTGGAGCGCCTGCGGAAACGTCCCGGAGCTCTCGAAGACGGCCCACGTCCCGGCCGGAACCGTCAGCGCGTCCATGTCCTCGGGCACGGCGGCCCGCGTCACCACCCCGTGGAAGTAGTCGAGCTCGGTTCCCTCCGCCCGACTCGGGTCGATGTTCCCGCTCACCCCCACGATCCCCCGCGGCTCCTGATCGGACAGCCGCTCCATGCGCCGCAGCGTCTCCTGCCCGATGCCCCGGATGAAGTCGGCGATGGCGGGGTTCACCCCCTCGTGCACGAGGGGCACGCGCGCCTTCCTGCCGACCATCCGGAACTCGTCCTTCTCCACGACCCGGTACCGCATACTGCTGCTCCCTTCGACGGTGAGGCGGAAGGACAGCCGTGGCTGGGACCGCAGACTCGCACCGGACCGCCTGGCCTCGCCGGGACCGACGCCGTGCACGGCGCGGAACGCACGCGCGAACGCCTCCCCCGACGTGTAGCCGTAGCGCACCGCGATCTCCAGCAGTGTCCGGTCCCCGGCCAGCACCTCGGCGCCGGCGATCGTGAGCCGCCTGCGCCGGACGTACTCCGACAGCGGCATCCCCGCCAGCGCGGAGAACAGCCGCCGGAAGTGGTACTCCGACGTCGCCACGATGCGCGCCAGTTCGGCCGCCTCGATCCGCCCGTCGAGGCGGGCCTCGATGTGCTCCATGGCCTGGTTCAGCCGCTCCAGCACCCCGGCCTCCTTCCCTTTCGCTGCCTCACGTTAGGCAGGAACCACCCCGCCGGACCCGACATCCTGTGCCCGGTCCGGTCGGGTACGAAGAGCCCGCCAGGGCGTCGCGGCCGTGCGGCCAGGCCGTCTAGCGGTAGCCGGCGGTGTCCGCCGGGCGGCCCGGGTCCTGGACCTCGACCAGGTAGCGCCAGCAGTCCGGGCGGCTGCCGTCGAGATCCGTGAACCCGTACACCCCGGCGAGCTGCCCGCTGGACAGGGACTGACCGTTCCAGCGCGCCCGCTCCGGGTCCGCGGCGAGCGCCGCGACCGCCCGGCCCACGTACGACGGGGTCTCGGAGATGGCGAAGTGCGGGACCTTGTCCAGCGCGTCCCGCCAGTTCTCCTCCGTCACACCGAAGTGGTCGAGCATCATCTCCGAACGCAGCCATCCCGGGGTCAGCGCCACCGCCGTGGCCCCGCGCGGCCCCAGCTCGTGCCCCAGCGCGAACGCCATGCGCAGCACGGAGGACTTCGCGAGGTCGTAGAAGAACGACACCCGGTAGGCGGCGGCGTTGTACTCGGCGGTGCCGTCCGTCATCTCCACCACCAGCCCGCCCGGCCGGCGCAGCAGCAGGGGCAGGGCGAAGTGGCTGGTGACGGCGTGGGTCTCGACCGCGAGCCGCAGCAGCCGCAGCCCCTTGTCCAGATCGTGCTCCCAGACCGTGCTGTCCCACTCGAAGAGGTGCTCGCCGCCCCAGATGTCGTTGACCAGGACGTCCAGACGCCCCTGCTCGCCGTCGATCCGCCCCACCAGGGCCTCGACCTCGGCCGGCACCAGGTGGTCGGCCACCACCGCGATGCCGCGGCCGCCCGCCGCCGTCACCAGCTCGGCCGTCTCCTCGATCGTCTCCGGCCGGTCGTACTCGGAGCGTGCGTTCCGGGAACTGCGCCCCGATACGTACACGGTGGCGCCCTGCGCGCCCAGCTGGACCGCGATGCCCCGGCCCGCGCCCCGCGTCGCCCCGGCCACCAGGGCGACCTTGCCTTCGAGTGTGCTCTGTGCTTCAGCCATGCGGCCGACCCTACGACGGCCCGCCCCCCTCCCGCCCGCCGAACAGGGCCACCGCCGCCAGCGACAGGACGAGGCCCCCGGCCGCGATGCCGAGGGCCGGGCCCGGCCCCCACAGCGTCCAGGCCGCGCCGAACATCAGGGACCCGGCGAACCGGGCCAGCGCCTGGGCCGTCTGGAGCACCGCCAGGCCGGTGGTGCGCAGCCCCGCCGGGAGCAGCGGCCCGGCCGCCGCCATCAGCACCCCGTCCGTGGCCGCGTAGAACAGGCCGAGCAGCCCTAGGACACCGAGCACGAGCGGCGGCCCCGCCGGCACCGGGGCGAGCAGCAGCAGGCAGGCTCCGAGCAGCAGCACGTGCCCGCCCAGGAACACCCGGCGCCGGCCCAGCCGGTCCGCGGCCCGCCCGGCGGGCAGCGCGGCCAGCAGGAACACCGCCGCAGTACCCACGGGCAGCAGCGGGAAGTACGCCGCCGGCAGTTCGAGCCGGCGCTGGAGCAGCAGGTAGAGGAAGGCGTCGCCGACGGTGAACAGGCCGAGCACGGCGGCGGTCGCGCACAGCCGCCGCAGACCGGGGATCCGTACGAGCGTGCGCACCGGGGGCAGCGGGGCGCGGGCGGCAGGGGCGGGCGCGGGGGCCTCCCGTACGAACAGGACCAGCACCACCACCCCCAGCACCGCCACGCAGCAGCTCACCGTGAACACGGCCGCGTACCCGTCCGCCACCACCCACAGCACCCCGAAGGCGGCCAGCGGCCCCAGCAGCGCGCCCGCCGTGTCCAGCGCGCGGTGCACCCCGAAGGCGCGGCCCTGGTCCTGCGGCGGGCAGGACAGCGAGATCAGCGCGTCGCGGGGGGCGGTGCGCAGGCCCTTGCCGGTCCGGTCGGCGGCGAGGACCGCCGCGACCGACCAGGGCGTGGTGACCGCGAGCAGGGCCGCCTTGCACCCGGCGGACAGCGCGTAGCCGAAGCCCGCGACGAGTTTGCGGCGGTGCGTGCGGTCCGAGATCCGGCCGCCCGCCAGGCGCAGCAGCGCCGTGGCGCCCTGATGGAGCCCGTCCAGGGCGCCGAAGGCGAGCGGGGACATGCCGAGCCCGGCCACCAGGTACAGCGGCAGGACGGCCGTGACCATCTCGGCCGAGACATCCGTGATCAGACTGACCAGGCCGAGTGCGAACACCGTGCCGGGGACGGCCCGCAGGGGACCGCTCGGGACCGGGGTGCCCCCGGCCAGGTCTGCGGCCCGGCTGGTCGACAGGTACACGGATGCCTCCCTGAAGGCGACTAGAACCAGTTGACGGTGAGCGGGAACCCGGCGGCGACGGTCGCGCCCGTGGAATCGGTGGCCGTGGCGGTGATCTGGAGGGTGCCACTGGCCCACGGCTTGCCGCTGATCCGGCCGGTGCCGGGGTCGACGGTCAGGCCCCAGGGCAGACCGGTGGCCGCGTACCGGACCGGGGGCTTGCCGCCGGTGGCGCTGAGCTGAACGGTGCAGGACTGGTTGAACTTGCAGGTCTGCGGGCCGGGGTCGGCGAGCTTCAGGTCACCCGCGGTCGGGGTGGGGGTCGGGGTGGGCGTCGGCGAGGTGGGGGTGGGAGTGGGGGTGGGCGTCGAGCCGCCGAACACCTCGCTGATCGGCTGGACGTTGGCCGCGTTGCCCGCGTGCGTCGTGCCGAAGAGGTCCTCGAAGGTCCGCAGCAGGTGGTGGTGGTTGAAGGGCGCCGCGTACTTGCCCGTCTTCACGTGCGCGCCGTAGAAGACCGTGGCGATCTGGTTCGACCCCAGGTAGTTGTCCTCGTCCCAGGTCAGCACCAGCAGGCTGTTGTTGGCCTTCGCCCACTGCGCGTACGCGTCGATGTTGTTCCTCGTCCAGGTGTCGCCCGTACTGACCGGGCAGGAGTGCATGTCGTTGCACTGGTCCGGCACGATGAACGACAGGTGCGGCAGCGCCGCGAAGTTGTTCTGCGGGAACTGCGCCCAGGTCTTCCCGGTGTTCAGCGGCACGTTCTTGAAGGCGAACCACGGGTTGTGCTTCTGGGCGTACTGGCCGTTCGTGCAGGCCGTGGACCCCTCGCTCGGCAGGCCCTCGTTGTACGTGGCGAAGGTCTTGCCGGCCGCGATCAGCTCCTGGCCCAGGTTCGGCGCCGTCATCGACTGCGGGACGTAGCAGCCGTCGCCGGTGATGCCCTGCGTGGCGCCGGAGAAGAGGTTGAAGTAGTTGGGCTGGCTGGGGTGGGTCAGGGCCTTCATGCCGGTCAGGCTGGCGCCGCCGTTCGCCAACTGGTTGATGTACGGGGCGTTCGCGCTGCCGATGATCTCCCCGTACTGCTTGTTCTCGTACACGACGACCACCACGTGGTCGTACGAGGGCAGCGCGGCCGCGGTCGCGGCGGACGCCGTGGCGGGGGAACCGGTTTCCGCCGCCTGGGAGTTGGCGACGGTGAAGGCGCCCAGCAGGCCGAGCGCGCCGAGTCCGGCCACGAGCGCGGACCACCGGGCCCGGCGTCTCGCGTCGGCCCTGGGTGAGGGGGTGGGCATGGCGGATCCTCCTTGATTTCGACGGATGCGGCGTCAGCGGATGCGGTGTGAGCGGATGTGGTGGGGGCGGATGTGGTGGGGGCGGATGCGGTGTCAGCGGGGCCGGATGGTCATTCCTCGCGCCGGGCCGCGCCGGCGACGGAGATGTTCAGGAAGCGCGGCACGGGCCGCCGCCGGTCGCGGAAGTCCTGCGCGACCGCGGCGCGCACGGCCGCCAGCCGCGCCTCGGGCAGCATCACCAGGGCGCTGCGGCCCGGCTCCGGCCCCGGCGGCCAGGCGCTCAGGGCCCCGGCCCGGCGGGCGCAGGCCACCGCCCGCGCCAGCTCCGCCGGGCGGTCCGCGGCCTCGCCGCGCACGGCCACCAGCACCAGCCGAGCCCCGGTGGCCGCCGGATCGAAGGGGACGTACCGCTGCCGCCGCCGGGGCTCCGCCCCCAGCAGCAGGGCCTTGCCCTGCCGGGCGAAGAGCACCGCACGGCGCAGGGTGTCGTCCCCGTCCGGCAGCGCCGCGGCCAGCAGCCGGGCCAGGTGTGCGCGGTCCGGCAGTTCGCCGTCCGCCGTGTGTACGTCGGCCACCGCCAGGGCCACGGCACAGTCGGCCGGCTCCGCGGTGGCCAACCCGGCGGCGGCCGTGAGCGAGCCCTGCACGTGCAGGTCCGTCCCGCCGCGGCCGAAGCCGGCCCGGGCCAGGGCCCGCAGCACGGTGTACGGCCGGACCGCCCAGGCGGGGGCGGCGGGCGGCGGCTCGGACAGGTTCAGCGGCAGGTCGCAGCTGTCCGCGGGGTGCCCGAGCGAGCTGAGCCGGACCATGCCGTCGGTGCGCGGGGCCGCGGCGGCGGCGGTCGGCCAGCCGGCCGCCGCGACCAGGCCGGGGGACCCGAGGTGGAAGGCGTACGGCGCACTCCACACGGCGGCGGGCGGCCGGCCGTGCGCGGCCTCCAGCGCGTAGGCGACGAGCCGGAAGAGCGGATCGGCGGTGGCCCGCCGAGCCAGGTCGCCTCCGGCGCGGTCGGCGGTTCGGGTGGTGGCCGCGCCCGGACGGCCGGTGGCGGTTGTGGCGGGGCCTGTGGCTGTGCCTGTGCGGGCGGGGGTGGTGTGGGTTGTGCCTGTGCCCGCTGCGGCTGGGGCGGTGCTGGTTGGGTCTGTGCCCGCGGGGGCTGGGGTGATGCTGCCTGTGCCTGTGCCTGTGCCTGTGCCCGCGGGCGCTGGGGTGATGGTGGTTGTGCCTGTGCTCACCGGGGCTGGGGCGGTGCTGGTTAAGCCTGTGCTCGGCGGAGCCGGGGTGTTGCCGGTTGGGCCTGTGTCTGCCCGGGCGGCGGCGGGTCCGGCTGCGCTCGCGCGGGCAGTGGCCGCGCCCGCGAGGGGCCCGCGCCCCCCGGCGGGCCCCCCGAAGCCGGCTCCCGTGCCGCCGAACCGGGCGGCCCCGGACCCGTGGCCGCCACGCCTGCCGAGGGCCGGCTTGTCGGTGTCGGGTCCGGCGATATCGGGGCGGGCGGCCACGGGTCCGCGGGCGTCGCGTGCCGCGCCGTCGTGCCTGCCGAGGCTGTGCCGGGCGGCGTCGGGCGCCGGGAGGTCACGCCCCGCGACGCCGGGGCTCGGGTCGTTGGGTCCGGCGAGGCCGGGGCCCGGGTCGGCGGGTCCGGCGAGGTCGGGTTGGGGGGTGCCGGGTGCCGGGAGGCCACGGCGGGTGCTTTCGGGGGTGTGGGTGTCGCGTGCCGCGCCGTCGTGTCTGCCGAGGCTTTGCCCGGGGGCGTCGGGTCCGGGGATGTCGGGCCCCGGGTCGGCGGGCCCCGCGACGCCAGGGCTCGGGCCGCCGCGTCCGCCGAGGGTTCGCGGGGCGGCGTCGGGCCCCGGGAGGTCGCGCCCGGCGGCCTCGGGGCCCGGGTCGGCGGGTCCGGCTACGCCAGGGCTCGGGCCGCCGCGTCCGCCGGGGCTTCGCCCGGCGGTGTCGGGGCCCGGGGCGTCGGGGCCCGAGAGCCCGGGTTCCGCGGCGCCCGGTCCGGCGGGGGCGAGGGGTGCCGCGGTCGGGGTGGGGGTTTCGGGGGTGGTGGGGTGGGTCATGGGGTGTCCTTGCGGGCCAGGACGCGGTAGGCGTTTCCGCCGTCCGTGAGGCGGGCTGCCGTCGAGCGCAGGGTGTCGAGGGCGGCCGCGGCGGCGAAGCACGGCAGTGCCGCCGTGCGGACGAGGCTCGCGCGGGCCCGGGCGCGGGGGGTGGCCGGGGGACCCCACGGGCGGTCCGGGTCCGGGGCCAGCCGCGCGGCGGTCAGGGCCACCGCGCCGAAGAAGTCGTTGCCCTGGTGGGCCGCCCCGTGCTCCTCGACGAGCACGGTGAACCCCCGGTCGGCCAGCGCCTCGCGCAGGTTCGCGGCCGGGACCAGGTGCTGGTGCTGCGGCTGGAACCACGGCAGCCACGCCCCGCCCAGCAGATCGGCCATGCGCGACTCCGGATCGGGCACCTCGACGGTCAGGAACCCGCCGGGGGCCAAGGCGGCGGCCGCCGTGTCCAGCTCGGCCAGCGGATCCCGGGTGTGCTCCAGGTAGTGGTACATGCTGACCACCTCGTACCGGCCCGCCAGCTTCGAGGCGAATTCCGGGAACTGGCCCTGGTATCCGGTCTCCACCCACCCGCGGCGCTCCGCCTCGAGGATCCCGTCGCCCATGTCCAGCCCGTCGAACCGGGTCCCCGGCCAGACCTCGCGCGCCGCGTTGCAGAAGTGCCCGTGCCCGGTGCCCACATCCAGCCAGGACTCCGGTCCGGCCCCGCCCACATGCCCGCGGAGCATTTCGGCGCGCGCCCGGTAGGAGGGGCCCAGCCGTCCGAAGACCGTTCCCGCGCCCTCGCCGCCCCGCCCGTCGTAGAAGTCGCGGTAGTAGAACTCCAGCCCCTCCGGGCTCAGCCGGGGGTTCTGGAAGACGTGCCCGCAGTCCTGGCAGCGCTCCAGCGCGAACCGGCCGGGCTTGCCCTGGAGCAGGTCCGGCACCCGGACCCGGACGGCGAGCCGCCCGCTCCCGCACCACGGACAGTCCGGGCGGCGCGCCTCGAAGAAGCGGTCGGTCCCCGCGGCCAGGTCGGCCCGGTAGGCGGCGGCCCGGCCGGACACCGGCTCCCCGCCCCCGCCCCGGCGGGCCGCCGCGGCCGTACGCACGGCCGCGCCGAGGGAGCGTACCGGACGGGCGGCGGTGGCCCGGGCCAGATCGGCCGGGCGCAGCGGGGAGCCCGGCCCGCCGAGCGCCAGGTACGGCTGGAGCCAGTACAGCCCGGCCGCGGCGGCCCCCCACCGGCCCTGGCGTACGACGGCGCCGGCCAGCAGCGCCAGGCCGGCGAGCTGGGCCGCGGCCAGCGCCCCCGGCGGCAGCCCGTGCGCCCGCAGCTCGGCGGCCCGCGCGGGACCGGTCGTCTCGGGCTGCGGCCCGCAGCTCAGCGCCGGGGCGATGGCCAGGCCGGTGGCCCCGGCCGCGTACTCCTTCAGGCGGCGGGTCAGCGCGAGCAGTTCGGCCGGGCCGGGGCGCGGCCCGTCCGGATCCACCCCGGCCCGCGCGAGGACCTCCTCGGCGGCCAGTACGGCGAACCCGGCGCCGCGCCCCTCGCCGAGCCGGTCCGCCTGGTAGCGGGCGGGGTCGACCAGGCGCAGCAGCCCGAGGGCCCGCTCGGCGGGCAGGTCCGCCGGCAGCAGGTCCAGGACCCGCAGCCCCTCCCGTTCGGCGTGCGCGCAGGCGGAGAGGAAGGTGGCCGCGTCCGCCTCGACCCCCCGGGCGGTGAGCAGCCGCCACCCGGCGGCCCGCGGCACGCCGGCCGCCGCGGACGGGGCGGCCGGCAGCACCGGCACCGCCCGCAGCCTGCGGCCGGCCCGGACGGTGCCGGCGCCGAGCGCGGCCAGCAGCACCGCCGAGGTCCACGGGACCCGGGGGATCGGGAGTGGCGTCATCGCAGCTTCTCCAACCGGTCGGCCGCGGCGGCGGCTCCGCCCGCCGCGGCGAATGAGGCCTGTATGCGCCGGGCGGACCGGCGGGGGCCGGGCTCGTCCAGCACGGCCGTGAGGGCGTCGCGCAGTTCCTCGGCCCGGGTCCGGCCGAACCGCAGCCGTACCCCGGCCCCGGCGTCCACGACCTGGCGGGCCACGATCGGCTGGTCGTCGCGGATCGGCGCGACCACCAGCGGCAGCCCGAACGCGAGGGCTTCGCAGACGGTGTTGTGGCCGCCGTGGCAGACCACCGCGTCCAGGTGGGGCAGCAGCTCCAGCTGCGGGACGCGCTCCTGCGACAGCAGGTGGTCCGGCACGGACCCGATCAGTGCGGCGGGGGCCGCGAGCACCAGCTGCACGTCCTCCGCGAGGTGTTCGGCGGCCCCGAGCACTGCCCGGTAGAACCGGCCGCCGGCCTCCTGGTTGAGGGTGCCCAGCGACACCAGCACCCGGCGGCGCGCCGGGTCGAGCCGCTGCCAGGGGAATGCCGGAGCGGCCGGCCGGGCTCCGAAGGCCGGGCCGACGAAGGCGTAGTGCGGTGGGAACACCTGCGCCGGGCCGACGAGTTCGGGGGTGGAGAAGACCAGGACGAGCCGGTCGGAGAAGCGCGGATCCCAGCCGGAGGACACCGCGCCGAACTCGGCGACCAGCCCGCCGATCTGCTCCGCAACCCACTCCCCGACCTTCGGGAAGTCCGCGAAGGGACGCGTGAGTTCGGCCGAGGTGCTGGCGGAGGTGGCCCAGGGGATCCCGAGCCGCTCGGCCACCAGCGGTCCGGCCAGGGCCTGCTGGTCGGCGACCAGCACGTCCGGCTCGAAGGCGCGGACGGCGTCGGCCACCCCCGGCACCATCGCCCGCGCGAGCGGCACCAGGGCCTCCTCCCACAGGAACCGCAGCGCCGCGACCCCGCGCAGATCGCGCCAGCGCGCGTGCAGCGCCGTATAGCCGCCGCCCGCCTCCTCCCCGGCCGGCAGGATCCGGGCCTGCGCGGGCAGCATCCGGGCCAGCGCCGCGGAGGGCCCGGCCCAGGCGATGTCGTGGCCCCGGGCGGCGAGTTCGGCGCCGACGGCCACTGTCGGATTGACGTGTCCCGCAAGCGGCGGAACCGTGAACAGCACCCTCATGGGACCAGCGCTCCCATCCGCATCCCGGACGACTTCCGTGCCGCCCGGGCCGCCGACGCGTCGAGATGGGCCAGTACGGCCTCCCGCAGCGCCCCGCTGGTCTCCTTGAGCACGTCGTGCCCCAGCCCCGGCAGGATCCGCAGGACCCCGTCCGGCGCGTGCCGGGCCAGTTCCCGTGCGCCCGGCACCAGTTCGGAGTGCTCGCCGCACACGATCAGCAGCGGGCAGCGCAGCCGCGCGTAGTCGGCCGGGGTGAAGGTGCGGCCCGCCGCCATGTCGTCGATCAGGGTGGTGCGGTTGAGCAGGTCGTCGGCGATCGCCGTGAGGTTCGCGGCCTTGCGCAGCCGCAGGGTGCGCAGTTCGGCCGGGACCGGACTGTCCTCCAGGCTGAGCGCGGCGGCCGACAGGGTGTCCACCATGTTCTCCACCCAGGCCCCGCTCAGCGGGGGCTCCAGGAGGGTCAGCGCCGAGACGAGGCCGGGCCGGGCCAGCGCCGCGTGCAGGGCGAGCGTGCCCCCGTAGCTGTTGCCGACCAGGTGCGCCGGCCGGTCGCCGAGGCCCAGCGCGCCGAGCAGCGCGAACAGGTCCCGTACGGCGGTGCGGCTGTCGTAGCCGGCGGCCGGCCGCTCCGTGCGGCCGTGGCCGCGCAGGTCGTACAGGACGGCCTCGTGCCCGGCCCGGGCCACCGGCACCGCCAGCGGGCAGTAGAAGGAGGACAGGTTGTCGACGGCCAGGCCGTGCAGGAAGACCACCACGGGCCGGTCGGGGCGGGCGGCTTCCGCGGTGGCCGGAAGCCGCTGGACGTGGAAGCGCAGCGAGTTGGCGTGGACGAAGGCCATGGCCGGCTCAGCCCGCCGAGCCGGCCGGGGAGGCCGCCGAGCGGGCGAGGGAGGCATGGGTGATCCGGCCGATGTGCGTGACGAGGTCGCCCACGGACATGGCGAGGATGGCGTCCATGTCCTTCTCCGCCAGGAACTCCATCAGGTCCACCTCGGCGCCGTAGCGGTGGTGGAGCAGCTCGGCGAGGGCGACGAACTCGACGCTCTCCAGGGCGAGATCCTCGTTGAACGTCGTCTTCATCGTGACCTCGTCGGCGAGCAGGTAGTCGTCGCCGACGATCTCCACGAGCATTCCGGTGATCTCGGCGAGGATGTCAGGTGCCATGACGGGTCTCCGTGGGGTGGAAGGGGACGGGGGACGGCGCCGCCGCCGCGCGAGCGGTCCAGGCGACGACGTGGGGATGCGGATCGGTGGCGAGCAGGGTGGTGCGGACCGGGTGCGGGTGCCCGTCGGGGGAGCGCACCAGCAGTGCGCCGGAGTCCGGGTCCTCGGACACCCGCCAGTCCCTCGGGCGGCCGCCGAGCCCGCTGCCCTCGGCCTTGGCGGCGGCCTCCTTGGCGCACCACACGGCGGTCAGGGCGGCCGGCAGACCCGTGCCCTCGCAGGCGGCCAGCCGCTCGGCGAGCCGGACCTCCTGCGGGCCGAGGGCGATCCGGACCAGCGCGTCCGGGTCGGCGGTCACCTCTTCCACGTCGATGCCGACCGCGCGGCCGGGGTGCGCGAGGGCGACCGCGATCCGGTCCTTGTGGGCGATCGACAGCCGCAGGCCCCGGGTGAGCGGTCCGTCGGCGAGCGGCCGGCCGGCCGGGTCGTTGCCGATGGGCACCTCCGCCGGGAACACCGGCCCGGCGCCGCCGTCCCACAGCAGCTGCCGCAGGGCGTCCTTGGCGGCGATCCGGCCCAGCAGCCAGGGCGCCCGGGCGCGCGGCGACAGCCGCTCGTACGCCGCGCGCTCGGCGGCGCCGAGGTAGCGGCGCATCACCAACTCCTGGGAGGCGGGATCGGTCCAGCGGCGCCGGGCCAGGCACCAGCCCTCGGGCCGGGGTTCGCCGATGCCGCACACCTCCGGGGTGAACTTCATCGGCCAGACCCGCTCGTCGGCGCCGAACCTGCGGTACGTCCACCCCTCGATCCGGGCCCACACCCCGCCGCCGGCCAGGCGCAGTTCGAGGTCGCCGCGCACGGTGGTGTCGCGCACGTCGCGGATCCGGGCCGTGGCGGCGACCAGCTCCTGCGGGGCGGGCGGGGGGCCGCAGAAGCGGATGCGGTCCACGGTGGCCGGGAACACCAACCGGTCCACGGGAAGCCGCAGTTGCATCCAGTGGCCGAAGAGCTGCCCGGCGGCGTCGAGCAGCGCGCCGGGGTCGGGCAGGGCCCGCAGCACCCCTTCGATGCCGTCCGAGGCGACGGTCCGCACCTCGTGCACGGCGGCGAAGCGCGGGCCGTGGAACATCCACCGGTCGCGGTAGAGGGCCTCGGCGCTGACCGGGGCCGGCCGCGGATCGCGCAGGGGGGTGGTGTCGGGCGCGGGCGGCCGTCCGTACCGCTCGCCGAGCAGCACGACCACCGAGGCGTACGCGCCGAGCGTGACGCGGGCCCGGCCGGGCCCGTCGCCGCGGACGGCGACCTCGATGTCGACGGCCGGCTCCACGGCCAGCCAGCGCAGCGCCCGTACGTCCTCGTAGCCGACGACGTGGAGACCGGGCGGGGCGTGCCGCAGCGCGGCCTCCGCCGCCAGCTCCAGCATGGTGGTCATGGGCACGACGGGGAACCGGTCGGAGTCCTCGGGCCAGCCGTCGGGCTGGAGGTACACGCAGTGGTCCCGTACGTAGGGCAGCGCGGCCAGGGAGAGCCGCAGGCGCTCCGTACCGGTGGGCCCGGCGGCAGCGGCGCGACCGGGATCAGGCGCCGGCAGCCGCGCCGCGGCCGGTGAGGTCGCCGCGCCCGTCGCCCGCACGGCCGACCAGGCGTCGGCGACGCTTTGGGCGGCCGCACCGGTGTCGGCCAGCACCGCGTCCAGTGCGGACAGCAGGACCGGGCGGGGGGCCGACGGGTCGGCCGGAGCCGTCCCCGCTGCCGGCGGAGTCAGCAGGCCGCCCAGAGAGGCCCGGGCCGCCTCGCCCAGCCGGACCAACGGAGAACCGAGGTCCAGCGGCACACCACGACCGGATCCGGCTCCGGTGCCGGGCCCGACGCCGGAGCCGCCTTCGCGGCCGGCCCGCGTCGCGGGACCCGCCCCGGCGCGGCCGGCGGCCGCACGGGCACGGCCCGCCGGCCCGGCACCCGCGGCGTCCGCCGGACGGGCACCGGCCTCGGCCTCGCCCGAACCGGCCTCGGGCGAACCAGCCTCGCCCGAACCGGCCTCGGTCGGGCCCGTACCGGCTTCGGCCCGGCCGACACCGGCCCCCGCCGGGTCCGCGCCGGCCCCCGCCGGCCCCGCGTCGGCTTCCGCTTCGGGCAGGAGGTCCCAGCGCGGGGCGTGGCCCTCTGCCCAGAGGGCGGCGCAGGTGCGGCGTAGGGCCGCCAGGCCCGTGAGGCGGGGGGAGGAGGTGGACACCGACAGGTGGGGGCGGTCGCGCAGGGTGTCCTCGACGAAGCCCGGCAGGCTGCCCGGGCCCAGCGTGACGAAGCCGCGCACGCCCTCCTCCTCGTACAGTCGCAGCGTCAGCTCGCGGAAGCGGACCGGCTCCAGGAGGTGGCGGACCACCAGCTCCCGCACCTCCCCGGGCTCCGCGGGGAACGCCGCGCACGTGGTGGCCGACCAGACGGGCAGGGCGCCCGCCCGCAGCGGCAGCCGGGCGAAGGCGGCGCGGACCTGGCCGAGGTACGGCTCCCACATGGGCGTGTGGAAGCCGGAACGGAACGGCAGCTCCTGACCGAGCACTCCCTCGCCGCGCAACCGTGCGAGGGCGACCGCCACTTGGCCCGGCTCCCCGCAGATCACCGACTGGTGGGGGCAGTTGTCGTGGCTGACCACCACCGCGTCCAGGCCGTGCAGGGCGGCCTCCGCCCGCCGCGCGCCGCAGCCCAGGGCTGCGTACACGAGGTCCGGGACCCGCAGGTCGCCCGGCCGCAGCGAGGCCAGGAAGGCGTCGGCCGCCTCCTGCGGATACAGGCCGGCGGCCACCATCGCCGCCCACTCGCCCAGGCTGTGGCCCGCCAGCACATCGGCCTCGATGCCGAGGCCGGGCAGCACCCGGGCGAAGAACCGGCCCGTGGCGATGGCGTCCACGGCTCGTTCCACCAGGGACGCGCCCCGGGTCAGCCGGGGCGCCGGCGCTCCCAGGCTCTCCGCGACATCCTCGACCACGGGGGCGAACTCCGGTTCCAGGCCCGGGAACAGGAAGGCCGTCCGGCCGCCCAGGGGTTCCGGGCTGAACCACACGTCGCCGCGCCCCCGCCAGGCCCGCCCGCGCGCCACGGCCTTCGCGGCCAGCGCGAGCCGCTGGGGCGTCGGCCCGAACACCGCGAGCCGGCACGGGCCGTCGCCCCCGGACACGGGCGGGCCCGCCGCCAGCAGGGCCGACAGTTCCGCCGGGCTGTCCCCGGCCAGCAGCAGTACGCCGGCCCGCGCGGGCGCCCCCACCGGCGCGGCCGGGGCTCCCACGGGCAGGAACCGGCGGCCCCCCCGGCCCGCGACCGTCCGGCGGGCTGCCGCCGGGCGGGCGGCCCCCGGTGCCTCCTCCAGCACCACGTGCGCGTTGATCCCGCCGAAGCCGAACGCGTTGACCCCGGCCCGGCGCGGCTCCGGCCCGCGCTCCCACGGCTCCGCCGCGGTCACCGGCCGCATCCGCGTCGCGGCCAGGTCCGCGTGCGGCTCCTCCAGGTGCAGCGTCGGCGGCAGCACGCCCTCGTGCACGGCGAGGGCCGCCTTGATGAGTCCGGCCATGCCGGAGGCCTGCATGGTGTGCCCGAGCATCGACTTCACGGAGCCGAAGCCGATCCCCGGGTGCCCGGCCACCGGCGGCCCGAACACCTGGGCCAGGGTGTCGAGTTCGGCCGCGTCCCCGACGGGGGTGCCCGTGCCGTGCGCCTCCAGCAGGCCCAGCGCGCCCGGGGCCCGCGGATCCAGCCCCGCCTCCCGCCAGGCCCGCTCCAGGGCCCGTACCTGACCGGCGACCAGGGGGCTCATCAGGCTCGCCGCCCGGCCGTCGCCGGCCACCCCCGTACCGCGGATCACCGCGTAGACGCGGTCGCCGTCGCGCTCCGCGTCCGCGAGCCGCTTGAGCAGCACCACCCCGGTGCCCTCGGAGAGCAGGGTCCCGTCGGCCCGCCGGTCGAAGGGCCGGATCCGCTCGCTCGGGCTCAGCGCCCGCAGCTGGGTGAACACGCTCCACAGCGTCGCGATGTGGCAGTGGTGCACGGCTCCGGCGACCACCGCGTCGCAGCGCCCGCCCGCGAGCAGCCCCACCGCCTGGTCCACCGCCAGCAGCGAGGAGGCGCAGGCCGCGTCCAGCGTGTAGGCGGGGCCGCGGAAGTCCAGCCGGTTCGCCGTCCGGGCGGCCGTGAAGCTCGGCACCAGGCCGATCGAGGCGTCCGGGCGCTCCGGGCCCAGCGCCTCCTGGAAGGCGGAGCGCACCTCGGCGATCCGCCGCTCGCCGAGCTCCGGCGCCAGCTCCCGCAGGGTCTGCGCCAACTGGTGTGCGGTGCGCACCCGTTGGTCCAGCCGGGCGGTGGCCACGCCCATGAACCCGCCGCGCCCCAGCACCACCCCGATCCGCGACCGGTCGGCCGGCAGCCGGTCCTCGCCGCCCGCGTCCGCGAGGGCCTCGGCCGTCGCGTGCAGGGCCAGCATCTGGTCGGGCTCGGCCCCCTCCACGGCGGCCGGCATGATCCCGAACCGGGTCGGGTCGAAGGCGGCGAGGCCGTCGACGAACCCGCCGCGCCGGCAGTAGAACCGGTCGCCCGCCGCCGGTCCGGCGGCGGCCGCCGGGTCGTAGTACACCTCCGGGTCCCAGCGCCCCGGCGGGACGTCGCCGATGGAGTCCGTGCCGGCGAGCAGATTGCGCCGGTAGGCGGCCAGATCGCCGGCCCCGGGGAACACCGCGCCCATCCCGACGATCGCCGCGTCGGTGGGCCGCGGGCCGCGCCGCTGCCGCTCACTCATCGCCGTGGCCGCCTTCCGCCATCAGGACCACCTGTACGTCGGTCCCGTGCGCCAGTTCGTGCAGGAACGCGGCGGTGCCCGAGTCGGGCGCGATGAGCGGGATGCCGCGCCGGGCGTAGGCGCGCTCCAGCTCGGGGGTGACCATCCCGCCGGCGTCCGCCGCCCAGGGCCCCCAGTCCACGGACAGCACCCGGCCCGGGAAGGACTCCGCCCAGGCGTGCGCCAGGCCGTCGAGGGCGTCGTTGGCCGCCCCGTAGTCGCACTGGCCCCGGTTCCCGTAGACGCCGGCGACGCTGCCGAACAGCGCCAGGAACCGGGGCGCGGGCCCCGTCCCGTGCTCGGCCGCCGCGGCGGCCAGGTGCCGGGCACCGGCCACCTTGGTGGTGAACACCTCGGTGAAGTCGGCCGGCCGCTTGTCGCGCAGCAGGCCGTCGCGCAGTACCCCGGCGCCGTGCACGATCCCGTCCAGCCGGCCGTGCCGGGCACGCACACCGGCCACCACGGCCCGTACCGCCGCCTCGTCCGTGACGTCGGCGCGGTGGTAGCGGACGGAGGCCGCGGCCGTGGCCAGGGCCGCCAGCGTGCCCCGTACCTCGCGCTCGGCGAGGATCCGCGAGGCCGCCGCCTCGATCTCGGCGGGCGTACGGAGCCCCGTGGCGATCAGCGCGGCCCGCAGCGCCACCCGGTCCGTGGCCTGACCGAACCGGTCGGGCTCCGCCGGGGGTTCGGGAGTGCGGCCGAGCAGCTCCACGTGGCAGCCGGTGGCGCGGGCCAGCGCGAGCGCGGTCCGGGCGGTGATCCCGCGGGCCCCGCCGGTGAGCAGGACCACCGAGTCCGGGCCGAGCGGGAGGCCGTCCCCGTCCGCGGCGAGCGGCGCGGGCACGGGGCGCCGGGTGACGCGCGTCCCCTCGGCCGTGTAGCCGACCGAGGCCGGGCCGTCGGCCGCGCCGCAGGTCAGCTCGGCGAGGAGCTGCGCCGCGACCTGCTCGGCGGCCTCCTTGGGGTGGACGTCCACGGCGCGCACCAGCGTGCCGGGGAACTCCAGGGCGGCGCTGCGCGCGAAGCCGTGGAGTCCGGCGCCCTGGCTGCCGTTCGCGGTGACGAGCAGCAGCCGGGGCGTCCCGCCGGTCAGGGCGTGCCGCAGCCCCGGGTAGACCTGCGGGAGGACGGGCTCGGCGCCGGTCCGCAGGGCGGTCAGGTCGACGATCCCGTCGAAGCCGGCCCCTGCCTCGGTGAGCGGCCGCGCCTCGGCTCCGTACGACCGCAAGGCCGCGCAGAGCGCCGGGGCGAGCCCCTGTCCGTCCTGGACGACCCCGATCCGCAGGTCGCGCAGGGTCCGCGGGTCCCCGCCGGCCACCGGTACGGGGACGGTGTCCACGCGCAGCCGGGCGACCGGCACGGGGGCCGGCCCCGCTTCCGGTTCCGCCACCGCCGCCACCGCCGGTTCCGTTGCCGGTTCCGGCGCCTCGGTGTGGGCGGTGACCCAGTCCACGATCCCGCGCAGGGTCTTGATCCGGGACAGCTCCTCGACCGCGGACTCGGCCGACCCGCCCGGGCCCCGGGGCAGCCCGATCCGGTCGGCCAGGGCGCCGATGATCTCGACCCGCTTGATGGAGTCGATGGACAGGTCCGCCTCCAGGTCCAGTCCGGGGTCGAGCATGTCCCTGGGGTATCCGGTCCGGGTGTGGACGATCTCCAGGACCGCCTCCATGACCTCCTCCGGCGACCGGACCGCCCGGGCGGTGGGGGTCGGCTCCGGGAGCGGGTCGCCGGCCCGCGCCGCACCCGGGCCGTCCGCTTCGGGCCACGGGTCGTGGGCGGCGCCCGGCGCGCGGACCACCGGCCGGGACTCGGGCCACGGGTCGGCCGCTCCCGGGCGGACGGCCGGGTGCGGCACGGCCCCGGACCCGCCCAGGTAGCCCAGCAGGACCTCGCGCTGCGCCTCGACCAGCTCACGGGTGCCCCGCAGGTACTCCAGCACCGCCTGCTCGCGCGGGTCGGCGGACGGAACCGGGGCCGCACCCGAACCGGCACCCGCAGCCGGGGCCGCACCCGCGCCCGGAGCCACCGCCGGAGGCACCCGCCGGGCGGGCCGCAGGCCCCCGGCCACCGGTGC
Source organism: Streptomyces subrutilus (assembly GCF_001746425.1). Classification (GTDB taxonomy): domain Bacteria; phylum Actinomycetota; class Actinomycetes; order Streptomycetales; family Streptomycetaceae; genus Streptomyces; species Streptomyces subrutilus_A. The sequence continues at coordinate 6,237,992 of NZ_MEHK01000001.1, forward strand.
GCCGTCGGCGGTGCGCACCAGGTGGCCGTCCACCAGCCAGCCCGGCCGGCGCGGAGCGCGGTCGGGCAGGGCGGAGGTCCGGCCGCGGAACAGCGCCTCGGGGTCCACCGGCACGCCCGCCGCGGCGAGTTCGGCCAGTGCCGTGACGAGCCGCACCAGGCCGTGCTCGCCCGGGACGTCCAGCGGCACCACCGTGTGCGGCCGCTCGCCGAGGATCCGGGCCGTCAGCCCCGACAGCACCCGGCCGGGCCCCGCCTCCACGAAGGTGCGGACACCGGCCGCGTACATCGCCTCCACCTGCTCGACGAACCGGACCGGCTCGGCGACCTGGCGTGCGGCAAGGCCGCGTACTGCCTCGGCGGACGCCGGGTAAGGGGCGGCCGTCGAGTTCGACCAGACGGGGATGCCGGGCGCCGACACCGCCGTCCGCGCCAGCTCGGCGGCGAGGGCGCTCGCCGCTCCCGCGACGACCTCGCTGTGGAACGCGCAGGCCACGGGCAGCGGTTCGGCCGACAGGCCCGCCTCCCGCAGCGCCGCCACCGCCGCCGACACGGCCGCCGTCGGCCCCGAGACCGCGCACTGCCGGGGCGCGTTGTGGTTCGCCACCACGCAGCCGGACCGCGCGGCGATCTCCCGTACCTCCTCGGGCGCGGCCGACACCGCCGCCATGGAGCCCGGATCCGCTCCGGCGGCGGCGAGGATCGCCTCGGCCCGGCGTGCGCTCAGCCGCAGGAGGCTCCTCGTGTCGTAGGCGCCCGCCGCCCACAGGGCGGTGAGCTCCCCGTACGAGTGCCCGGCCGCGCAGTCCGGGCGGACGCCGAGGCCGGTCAGCAGCCGGTGCGCCGCCGCTCCGGTCAGCCCGAGGGCGGGCTGGGCGACCCTGGTGTCGGTGACCGCCGCCCGCTGCGCGGCACGCCCCTCGGGGGTGAACGCCGTCGGCGGGAAGACGGCCGAGACCACCGGAGCCGGCGCCTCGTCCAGGAGCGCCCGCAGCCCGGGAAAGGCCATGAACAACTCGCCCAGCATCGCCGGGCGTTGGCTGCCCTGTCCGGGGAAGAGGAACGCGACCCGGCCCGGATCCGCCGACTGCTCCCTTACGTGGACCCCCTCGCCCGGAGCGAAGGCCCGGGCGCGCTCCAGCCGGGCCGCCAGCTCGTCCGGACCGGTGGCGACGACCGCCACCCGGACCGGGCCGGAGCCGGCGGCCGCGACCTCCGCCGCGAGGTCGCGCAGGGCCCACGGCCGCCCGGCCGCGTCGTTCTCCTCCAGCCGGGCCGCGAGCCGCGCCATCACCCGGCCCGCCGCCCGCCGGTCCTGCCCGCGGAAGCAGAACAGCTCGGCCGGCCACTCCTCCAGGCCGTGGCGCGGCTCCTCGGATCCCGGATGACCGGCGAGCACCGCGTGGTAGTTCGTCCCGCCGAAGCCGAAGGCGCTCACCCCGGCGATCCGCCGCTCCGGGGGCGCCGCCCAGGGCCGCGCCTCGGCGTCGAAGCTGAAGGGGCTGGTGTCCGGCCGCCAGGCCGGGTTCGGGGTGTCGATGTGCAGGGTCGGCGGCCGCACGCCCGCGTGGACCGCCCGGGCGGCCTTGATCAGCCCGGCCAGCCCGGCCGCGCACTTGGTGTGCCCGAGCTGCGATTTCACCGAGCCCAGGGCGCAGGAGCCGGCGGCGGCCCCGTGTGAGGTGAACAGTTCGCTCAGCACGGCCAGTTCGGTGCTGTCGCCGACGACCGTGCCGGTGCCGTGCGCCTCGACGAGCCCCACCTCGCCGGGGGAGACGCCCGCCCGGGCGTAGGCCCGCTCCAGCGCCCGCCGCTGTCCTTCCGGCCGGGGCGCGGTCAGGCCGAGGGACCGGCCGTCGCTGGAGGCGCCGACCGCCTTGATCACCGCGTACACCCGGTCGCCGTCCCGCTCCGCGTCCGCGAGCCGCTTGAGCACCAGCGCGCCCACGCCCTCGCCGAGCGCGATCCCGTCGGCGTCCGCGTCGAAGGGCCGGCAGCGGCCGCTGGGGGACAGGGCGCGCACGGAGGCGAACATCAGGTAGTCGTTGATGCCGTTGTGCACGTCCGCTCCGCCGCAGATGACCATGTCGGAGTCCCGGTCGCGCAGTTGGCGGCAGGCCAGGTCCAGCGCGGCCAGCGAGGAGGCGCAGGCCGCGTCGACCGTGCAGTTCGCGCCCCCGAGGTCGAGGCGGTTGGCGACCCGGCCCGCGATCACGTTGGCGAGGATCCCGGGGAAGGAGTCCTCGGTGAGCCGCGGCAGCTGCCCGTCCAGTTCGGGCGGCAGCTCGCCCAGGTAGGCGGGGTGCAGCGCCCGCAGCCCGTAGGCGCCCGCCAGCTCGGTGCCGGCCTCCGCGCCGAAGACCACGGAGGTCCGCGTCCGGTCGAACTCCCGGTCCTTGCCGTACCCGGCGTCGCCGAGGGCCCGCGCCGAGATCTCCAGGGCCAGCAGCTGGACCGGTTCGATCCCGGACAGGGAGGCGGGCGGGATGCCGTGCGCGAGGGCGTCGAAGGGCACCGGGCCGAGGAAGCCGCCCCAGCGGGAGGGGGTGCGCTCACCGGCGCGGGCCGGGTCGGGGTCGTAGTACAGATCCGGGTCCCAGCGCTCGGCCGGCACCTCGGTCACCGCGTCCGCCCCGGCCAGGATCCGCGCCCAGTAGGCGGCGAGGTCGGGGGCGCCCGGATAGGCGCAGGCCATCCCGACGATGGCGATGTCGAGCGGATCCGCGGTCCGGGCCGGCTCGGCGGCGGCCGCGGCGAACTCCGCCGCCCGCCGCTCCAGCAGTTCGCCCGCCCCGTCGGTGACCTCCGCGTGCAGCGCGGCGACGGTGGTGGTCTCGGACCGCAGGGTCGCTGCCTGCCCGAGCATGAACAGCCCCTCGTCGTGCTGCTCCTGCTCGGGCACCGCCTCCAGCGCGGAGCCCGCGCTCCCGGTCCCGGCAGAACCGGCGCCGCCGGGCAGGGCCCGGCGCAGTCCCTTGCTGGCGATGCGAAGCCGGCCCAGGTTGAGGCCCTCCAGCTCCTCCCACACGAGGCGCGGCTCGGTGCCGCTCTCGCCGAGGCGGCGGCGGGTCGCCTCGAAGGTGTCGGCGTACGGCGTGGCGGCGCAGCGCGTCGCGTGGCCGGGCGCGGTGTGCAGCAGCACGGTCCGTTCGCAGTCCAGTGCCGCCCGCTGGAAGCCCCGCACCACCGCGCCCGCCGCCACCGCCTCCTCGGTGAACAGGTACGCGGTGCCCATCAGCACGCCGACCCGGGCCCCCCGTTCGGCCAGCGGGGCGGCGGCCGCCACCGCCATCGCGGCCGAGCGGGCGTCGTGGATGCCGCCAGCGAACAGCACGTCCAGGGCTTCGGGTTCGGGGCAGGACAGCAGCAGCTCGATCTGCTCCTCCCACAGGGGGAACGAGGCGCGCGGTCCGACGTGCCCGCCGCACTCCAGCCCCTCGAACACGAACCGCCGGGCACCCTGCGCGAGGTACCGCTCCAGCAGCCCGGGCGAGGGCACGTGCAGATGGGTCCGGATGCCGGCCGCCTCCAGGGGGGCCGCCTGCGCCGGGGTACCGCCCGCGATGATCGCGTACGGGGGCCGGGCCTCGGCCACCGCGGCCAGCTGCTCCCGCCGCAGCTCGGCCGGGGCGAAGCCGAGCAGGCCCACGCCCCACGGGCGGTCCCCGAGCCGCTCGGCGCTCTCGGCCAGCAGCCCGCGCACGTCCGGGCCCTCCATGACGGCGAGGGCCAGGTAGGGGACCCCGCCCGCGGCGGCCACCGCCTCGGCGAAGGCCGCCTGGTCGCTCACCCGGGTCATCGGGCCTTGGGCGACGGGGAGCGGTTTCCCCGGCGGCCGGGCCCGTACGGCAGCGGCCAGGTGCCGGGGGACGGCCGCCCGGACCGCCTGGATCACCCCGCCGGTGGTCCGGTGCCGCGCGGCCAGCCGGGCGGCGCAGGCCCCGTCCTGGCCGACGGGCAGCAGCTGCGTCCGCAGGTCCCGGGCGCCGAGCAGGGCGGGCACCGGCCCCTCGGGCGGCGCCAGGTCGGGCCGCGCGAAGACCCGGTGCCCGTCGGCCAGCCGGGTCTCCGAGCCGTCCATCGACCGCAGTGCCGCGACCACTTCGGCGGGCAGGCCCGCCTCGCCCTCGGCGGTCAGCGCGAGTTGCACGTCGAGCAGCACGCCCGCCGCCCCGCCCGCGACGGCCGCGGCGGCCGTGTGCGGCCCGATCCCGCCGCAGGCGCGTACGGGTACCCCTGCCCCGGGGCCCGCGAGGAGCTGCTGGAGCAGCACGAAGGTGGTGGCGCCGCCCACTCGGCCGCCGGCCTCGTGCCCCTTGGCGACGAGCGCCGCCGCCCCGGCGGCCACGGCCCGCGCGGCCTCGGCGCGGCTGGTCGCCTCGGCCCACACCCGGGGCCGGCCGGCCGCCGCGGCCCAGGCGGCGACCTGCTCCGGGGTGTGGGAGGCGGGGTCGGCGAGCAGCACGGTGTCCACCGCGGGCGGCAGGTCCCCGGGGCCGAGCGGGCAGCCCGCGGGCACCCGTACCCCGTACCGGCCGCCGCTGCCCGCGCTGACGCCGGCCTCGCCACCGCCGCCCCCGTCACCGAGCCGGTGGGCCAGCTCCGCGAACGCGCGCCGTGCGGCGGCCGGGTCACGCCCGAGATCGAGCAGCCCGAGGGCGCCGGCGCGCTCGGCGGCGGTCACGATCCGGGGGTGGGGTTCCTCGAACGGGGTCACCGCGACGACCAGATCGCGGGCGGCGGAGGACTGCGGGGGATGGGGGGTCACGGGCGCTCCTCTTCCAATGCTGTGTGACATGGCGCAGTACAGAGCGGAAGAACGGAAGAACGTGAGAACGGGGGGTGCGTCGGTCTCGCACGTCGGCCGGGCGGCCCGCCACCGGTAGGGCGGGCTTGAGCGATGGTCAAACACCCTCACGCCGCGATGCATCGTGCGGGGGTCCTCCCGCACTGTCAACGGCCATGCGGAATACGGTGCTTCGCGTTATCGGCCCGGTCGGACCACCCGGCCCGCACCCCGGGCGGCCCGCGGCGCGCCCCCGCCGAGCCGGTGGCCTGGGGCGATTCCCGCGCAACCGCGCCGGCTCCGCCGGGCGGGCCGCCGCACCGCCTCCGCGCGGACATGCCGTACCGGCATGCCTCACCGCCGACCGGGCATGAACGCCGCGCCGCGGCCCGGTGGTTGTTCACCCGACGGGCCCTTACAGGTGCGGCCTCACGCGGTTACCGTCCGGTCATGACGCCCACTCTCGCGCAGCTGCGCTACCTCGTCGCCGTCGCCGACTGCCGCTCCATCACCGGGGCCGCCGCCTCCGTCTTCGTCGCCCAGTCCGCCCTGTCCCGGGCCGTCCAGGCCATGGAACGCGATCTGGGCGTGGAACTCCTCGCCCGGCGGGGAAGGGGGGTGGACCTCACACCGGAGGGGGCCCGGGTCGTCCGGCTGGCCCGCACGGTGCTCAACGCGGTGGAGGCCATAGACGACATCGGGACCCCGCACGGCAAGAACACCCGGTCCGCCCTCAGCCTCGTCACCACCCCCACCCTGGCCCTCGACCTGGCCGCCGACCTGGTCGCGGCCTTCACCGAGCGGCATCCCGGCGTGGACGTCCGGCTCCAGCAGCACGACAGCCGGGAGGCCCTCGTCGGGGAGCTCAACCACGGGCGCTCCGAGCTGGCCCTGGTCGACCTGCCCATCGACAAGGAGCTCGCCACCCACTTCATCCAGGAGCGCGAGGTGGTGCTGATCTCGCCGCTCGGTTCCCGGCTGCCCCACCCGCTGCCGTTCCGCATGCTGGACGGGCTGCCGATGGTGCTGCCCACGCCGGGGACCGGCCGGCGCACCGAGATGGAGGCCATGTTCAGCTGCCTCGGCGTGCGGCCCGTACCCTCCCTGGAGGTCGACGAGCGGCTCGCCTGGGTGACGGGCGTGACCGACGGCCGCGGCTCCCTCATCTGGTACCGGGACGTGGTGCTGAGAGCCTTCGGCAGCCGGGCGGAGATCCGTTCCTTCACCCCGCCCCTGCTGCGTCCCGTGGGCATCGCGCACGCCCGGCGCCCGCTGAGCCGCGCGGCCCGCGCCTTCATCGCCCACGCCGGTCACAAGGCTCCCGTACGCGAGCCGGTGCGCTGACCGGGCCATGCCGTCCCGGCATTGAACGATGCTCGAACGGGAGGCGGTTCGGCCTGGTGCCACCGGCTGATGTCCCATCATCTTGTGGGCATGTCCCGAGTCCTCACACCCCACCGGGCCGCCGCCCTCGCGACCGCGGCCCTCGCCACGATCCTGCCCGCCGTCGCCTGGACGGCCGACGCCGGCGCCTCCCCCTTGGCTGCCTCCGCCCCCTCCGCCGCCTTCACCGCGACCGCCGAGAGGTCCGCCGACAGCCTCGCGCCGGAGAAGAAGTGCACCCTCCCCGGCGGCCTGGCGGAACAGAGCGGCCTCGCCGTGAGCCGCCGCCACCCGGGCGTCCTCTACGCCGTCAACGACAGCGGGAACACCAACCAGGTCTTCGCGATCGACTGCACCGCCGCCACCGGCCGGCTGGTGGCCACGCTCACCGTCGCGGGCGCCGGCAACACCGACTGGGAGGGCCTGGCGATCGGCAAGGACGCCGCGGGCCGCCCGGCGGTCCTCGTCGGCGACATCGGGGACAACTTCAGCGGCCGCGCGGAGATCGCCGTGCACTCCTTCGCCGAGCCCGAGCAGCTCGCCGACGCCACCGTCACACCGGTGACCTACCGGTTCGCCTACGCCGACGGCAGGCACGACGCCGAGTCCCTGCTCGCCGACCCCGCCACCGGCAGGCTCTACATCGCCAGCAAACTCATCGGGTCGGCGGGCCGGTTGTACCAGGCTCCGCTGCCGCCCCTAGCCGGCCAGGTCAACACCCTCACCGCGGTCCGGCCGGGCCCGGTGTTCGCCACCGACGGGGCGTTCTCGCCGACGGGAGCCTCGTACACCCTGCGCAGCGGCGGGCCGCTGGGCGCCAACACGGCCTCGGTGTACGACGCCTCGGGGACCAAGCTCGCGGACGTCGCCCTGCCCGCCCAGTCCCAGGGCGAGACGGTGACGTACGCCGACTGCGCGAACCTGCTCGTCGGATCGGAGAACGACCCCCAGATCTGGCGGATACCCCTGCCACCGGAGGCCGCTCCGGGATGCGGCGGCACCCCGACCCCGACCCCGACTCCGACCCCGACTCCGACTCCGACCCCAAGCCCGACTCCCACCCCCGGCGACCTGAAGCTCGCCAACCCCGGCCCGCAGACCTGCAAGTTCAACCAGTCCTGCACCATCCAGCTCACCGCCACGGGCGGAAAGCCCCCCGTCCGCTACGCCGCCGCCGGCCTGCCGTGGGGCCTGACCCTGGACAGCGGCACCGGACGCATCACCGGCAAGCCCTGGGCCTCCGGCACCCTCCAGGTCACCGCCACCGCGACCGACTCCACCGGCGCCGGCGCCGGGACGACCTTCGCGCTCACCCTCACCTGGTTCTGAGGCGCGGCGGGGCGGCCTCGTCCGCCGGGCGCCCTTGTCCAACCGGCCTGCCAGGCCGCACTGTTGACCGAGTCCCGTTGCCAGGTCAGGAGAAGCGGCTTGTCGTCCCCCCTCTCGTCCGCCCCGCACGCCTCGGACACCCCGCACGTGATCGACCCCGCCGGTGGCTGCCCGCACGCCCTCAACTCCAGACTGCGTGCCCAGGGCGCCGTCGCGGAGGTCGTCCTGCCCGGCGGGGTGCCGGGCGCGGTCGTCCTGGGGCACCAGGCGCTCAAGGAGTTCCTCGCCCACCCCGACGTGGCCAAGGACGGCCGGCACTTCCCGGCCCTGCACGACGGCACCATCCCCCCGGACTGGCCGCTGCGGGTCTTCGCCAATGCCCAGGGCATGCACACCGCCGACGAGGCCGACCACCGCCGGCTGCGCGCGCTGGTCGGCAAGGCCTTCACGGCCCGCCAGGTGGAACGGCTCCGGCCGCGCATCGAGGAGCTGACCGCCGGACTCCTCGACGACCTGGAACGCGCCGCGGCCGGGTCCCCCGACGGGACGGCCGACCTGCGCACGCACGTCGCCCTGCCCTTGCCCATGAGCGTCATCTGCGAGCTGCTCGGCGTGGATCCCGAGCATCGTGGCCGGCTGCACCACCTGTCCAACACGGTGATTGTCTCCACCGACACGGCGCCGGCGGAAGTGCTGGCCGCCGTACGCGAACTGGTCGAGCTGATCGGAGCCATCGCGGCCGCCCGCCGGGCCGACCCCGGGGAGGACCTGACCAGCGCCCTGATCGCCGCCCGCGAGGGCGACGGTGACCGGCTCAGCGAGGCCGAACTCACCGGCACCATGCGGCTGATGCTCATCGCGGGCCACGAGACCACCCTCAACCTCATCAGCAACGCGGTGCGCGCGCTGTGCACCCACCGCGATCAGCTCGCCCTCGTCCGCGAGGGGAAGGCCACCTGGTCGGACGTGGTGGACGAAACCCTGCGCTGGGACGGTCCGGTCAGCTGGTTCCCCTTCCGCTACCCCACCCGCGATCTGACCCTCGACGGAACCGTGATCCCGCGGGGCACCCCCGTCCTCGCCGGCTACACCGCGGCCGGCCGGGACGAGGCCTTCCACGGACCGGACGCCGACCGCTTCGACCTCACCCGCCCCACCGCCGCCCGCAGCCTGTCCTTCGGGCACGGCGGCCACTACTGCGTGGGCGCCCCGCTCGCCCGCCTGGAGGCCACCATCGCCCTGGAACGGCTCTTCGCCCGCTTTCCCGACCTGGACCTCGCGCTGCCCGAGGGTGAACTCCCGCGTCAGCGCAGCTTCATCGGCAACAGCGTGGAAGCACTTCCGGTCCGCCTCACCCGCGCCGCGCCGGCCTGACCCCGAGCAGGCCCAACCCGGTGCCGGCGGGGACGACCCGCTGCTCGTGCTGTGCTTGTCCTGCGTCGAGTGGCCAGAACGCTCCTGACGTGCGGGACGGGCAGGGCAGTCCGGGCGGCATGTGTCGGATGTCTCGATGGTCCGTCAATCTACCGGCGGCGCCGTCACGAGCCGGGCGCCACGCGTACCGTCACCGTGTGCCAGCCGGTCGCCCCGTCGGGCAGCGTGCCGACGCGTTCCCCGGTCTGCACGGCGCCGGTCCCGTCCGTGGCGCGCACCTGAAGGGTGTGCGATCCCGCGGCCGCCTGCCACGGCCACACCCACTGCCGCCAGGTGTCGATCCCGTCCGCCACCCCCAGCCGCGCTTCCCGCCAGGGGCCGCCGTCCACCCGTACCTCGACCCGCTCGATGCCCCGGTGCTGCGCCCACGCGACCCCCGCGACCGGCACCGGGCCCGGCCCGAGCCGCGCGAACGGCCGCGGGGTGTCGATGCGCGACTGCGTCTTGACGGGGGCCCGCGCCGCCCAGGCCCGGCGCACCCAGTAGGCGTCGTACGCGTCGAAGGTGGTCAGGCGCAGCTCGCGCAGCCACTTGCAGGCGGAGACGTACCCGTACAGGCCCGGTACGACCATCCGGACCGGGAACCCGTGCGCGAAGGGCAGCGGCTCGCCGTTCATCCCGACGGCCAGCAGCGCCGCACGGCCGTCCATGACGGTCTCGACGGGCGTGCCGATCGTCATGCCGTCCACCGAGCGCGCCACCAGCTGGTCGGCGGGGCCGCCCTCCGAGGGGGGCCGGACCCCCGCCTCGCGGAGCAGGTCGGCGAGGCGGACGCCCAGCCAGCGGGCGTTGCCCGCGTACGGGCCCCCGACCTCGTTGGACACACAGGTGAGGGTGATGTCGTGCTCGACCAGGGGGCGGGCGAGCAAATCCCGCAGGTCGAGGGTGAGCGGCCCGCCCACCCCCTCCCCGTGGATGCGCAGCCGCCAGCCGCCGGCGTCCACGCGCGGCACCACCAGGGCGGTGTCCACGCGGTAGAAGTCCCGGTTGGGGGTGAGGAAGGGGGAGATCCCGGGTACCCGGAGGTCGGCCCCGGCGGGAACCGGCGGCGCGGGCACGGCGGCCCGGGGCAGCCGGAAGCGGGCCCGGGAGGCCGTCGCACCGGCGGAGCCGTGGCCGCCGAGGCGCCGCCCGGCGAGCGCGGCGCCGGCCGAGACGGACAGGGTGGCGACGACCAGCCGGCCGAAGCCGCGGCGGTCCAACGCCCAGGCGCCGGCGGACGCCGACCCCGGGCGGGGCCGCCGGATCGCGGTCACCAGCAGCCACAGCACCCCGGCCGCCGTCACTGCGGCGGCGAGCGCCGGCAGGGCGTCCCGCCATCCCGCTTCGGGCCGGCCGAGCGCGGCCGCCGCCCCCAGCAGCCCGAAGACGCCCGCGACGGCCATCCCGGCGGGCAGGCGGCGCACGGCCAGCGCCCCGGCCGCGGCGGCGACCGCGGCCAGCACGGCGAGGATGCCGAGCGTCAGCACCAGCTTGTCAGCGGCGCCGAACTGCCGGATCGCCCACTCCCGGATGGCCGTGGGCGTAACGTCGACCGCGGCCGCGCCGACCGCGGTGACCGGGGCGGACTCGGGCCGGACGGCCGCCGCGGCCAGCTCGGCCACGGCCAGTCCCGCGGCGGCCGCCACCACCCCGCCGAGGGCGCCGAGCAGCCGCTGCCGACGCCCCGGATCCGCTGTCACAGGGCCAGTGTGACGCGCCCCGGCCCGCCGCGCGTCCTCGCGGCGCGCTCCTCGAAGCCGGTCCGGTCACGCACAGGGGCGGGCTTCGGCGGCGACGCGCTGGGCGGCGAGCCGGGCCATGGCCTCCAGGTGGTCCACGTCGCCCGCGTCCGCCCGGCGGGTGGCCAGTTCCCCGCGCTTGCGCAGCTCCACGACCCCGTCTACGAGCAGCTCCCGCACATCCGAGCGGTGCGCCGACTGCTGCGCCCGCTCCTCCCGCGCCCGCTCCTCCCGCGCCCGCTCCTCCCGCGCCCGCTCCTCCCGCGCCCGCTCCTCCCGCGCCCGCTCCTGCGCGGGCGGCTCGTGCTCGGTCTGGGACATGTTCGGCGCTCCTGGTCGCGTCCGGCCGCCACGGCATCGGAAGGGGCGGCCGCCGGATCGCTCCGGTGGCCGCCCCTGGTCGTGTCCGGGTCAGTGAACCGAGTGCCGCTCCCGCGCGGTGCTCCAAGAAGCGGGTTCTCCCTCGCACGAGGACCGAGATTCCCACGGGAGGGTGACGATCACCGGATGGGGTGATCGCCACCCGAGCGGTGGTGTAGGTCAGTTCGCCGCCGGGAGGAACGCGGCGATCCCGGCCGCGAGGGCGTGCGGGTCCCCGCCGGCCCGGGCCGGGTGGCGGGTGGTCCGCCGGGCCCACTCCTCCTCGAAGGCGTGCCAGTCGATGGCCCGCGGCGCGGTCCGCCCGACCAGGGCCTCCTCCAGCGAGTCGAAGTAGGCGTCCCACCGCGGGGCGTACAACTCCGATACCAGACCGCTCCATTCACGGTTGGCGTAGTCGTGCAGGAAGCCTCCCTCGCTCGTGCTGCGGTGCCCCCACACGCTCAGGATCGAGCGCGCGTCGTACTCGTACCGGTCCTGCTCGTCCGTGTCGGCGCCCTGCGAGCGCGCCTTCGCGAGCCAGCTGCCGAGCAGGAAGTTCGGGTCGGATCCGGTGAGGGCGTCCAGCCTGCGCTCCCCGTCCCGCCATTCGGCGGTCAGCGCCCGGAAGCGGGCCAGGTCCTTGGCCTCGTACGCCGCCTTGATCTTCGGCAGCAGCACCCGCGAGTGGTTGGCGAGCGCCTGCCGCGCGGTGTCCACCAGGTCGAAGCGGTAGGCGCTGGACCCGCGCAGCCGCGGATCCACCCGGAGCAGGTGGTCCAGCGCCCGCCGGACCGAACCGGCCGGATAGCGCATGGACTTGGGGCTCCAGTACGCCGCTCCCGCCGCGGTCAGGCTCGGCCGGGCGGTGAACAGGCTGTCCTGGGACTCCGACCACAGGCCCGACGAGGTGCTGTACGGCCCCTTGCGCAGCTCCTCCCAGGCCGCGGCGGCCTCGGCGTCGGGCCGGCCGTAGCGGCGGGCCGCGAAGTCGGCGAACCACTGCCGGTGGTCCACCGGCCCCGGCTCCCAGGCCAGGTCGGTGAAGAGGTCGAAGGCGGCCGGGTTCGTCCCGGTGGCCTCCGGCAGGTAGGCGATCCCGGCGAGCGCGCTGCCGGCCTTGGCCCGCCAGGGCCCGAACCGCTCGAGCCACACGGAGGTGTTCGCGCCGATCGTGGTGTGCCCGCCGAAGTTGTAGATGGTGCCCATCGCGTACGGGGTCCCGCCCCAACGGGCCTCCCGGTCCAGGCGGTTGTAGCGGTCCGAGAGCCCGTCCAGGATCAGCAGCTTCGAGGTGTCCACCCCGGCGAGGAGCTCCGGGGTCGGGTCGTCCTGCCAGCCCAGCACCGCCCACAGCGCGCCGGGATGGGCGGCGTGCAGGGCGTCCTGGATGGCTCCCGCGGCGGACTTCACGTCCACCGCGCCCGTCTGGCCGCCCTCGTGCAGCGGGCTCATCCGGTACATCGTGCTGTCCCCGAACACCGTCCGCTGCTCGGCGTAGTACGCGGCGGCCAGCTTCCCGAACGCCGCGGACGCCGGGTCCAGCCAGTCCGGGCGGTCGAAGCCCGCCCAGTCGCCCTGCGGCACGGTGGTGGACCCCGGGTTGCGGGCGGCGAACTCCGGCGGCACGGTGCCGAAGTAGCCCGGCAGCACCGGCGTCATGCCGAGCCCGCGCAGCTGCTCCGCGATCCGGCCGCCCAGTTCGGCGCGCTCCCGCATGAGCCGTTCGGAGACCGGTCCGCCGAAGCCGCTCAGGTTCTGCAGCAGCCACCAGCTCTGGTGCCCGGGCCCGGGCACCCAGTGCCGCAGCTCCTCGGCGGAGTAGCCGAAGCGCTGGAGCGCCCGGTAGTACGGGTATTCGGCGCCGACCTGTACGAACACCTCGTTGATGCCGTGCAGGGCGAGCAGGTCGATCTGCCGCTGGTGCTCCTCGAAGGTCCGGTACGGGCCGGAGTACCCGTCGTCGGTGTCGTTGAGGGCGTACCGGTGGGGCACGAGCGCCCTGCGGGTGGCCGGCTCCGGGACGCCCGGCAGTTCGGCGGGCAGCATGCCGATGCTGTCGCCGGGCCAGCCGATGTCGACCCCGGCGACGTGCTGGAGGTACCAGCCGACGCCGGTGAGCAGGGTGGCCCCGGTGCTGCCGCGCACGGTGATCGCGCCGGGCGTCCCGGAGACGGTGAAGGTGTCGGCGGCGGTCGCCGTGCCGGGCAGCAGGGTGAACTGCCCGGCGTGGCGCGGCAGCAGCCGCTCCAGGGCGGCCCGCGCGGGCGCGGTGTCGAAGCCGTCGGCCCGCGGCGCGGCGGCCGGCGCGGGCGTACGGGCCCGCGCTCCGGCCGGCGCGTCCGCCAGTACATCGGCCCTTACGGCGGCCCGTGCGGGCGACGCGGCACCCGGCGCGGCCGCCGCCCCGAGCAGGGCGAGGAGCACTGCCGGCACGGCGGCGAGCGCGACCGGCCGCGGAAGAGCCGCCCGCCGGGACCGCACCCCGGCCCGCGGCCCGCGGCACGTCCCGGTCCCGGCCGGCGGCCCGCCCAAGGCCCCGGGCCGGGGCCTGGACTCCGGGGACCCGGGCAGGGGTCCGGCCAAGGCCTCGGGCAGGGATCCGGCCGTGGTCCCGGGCGGGGGCCGGGACCCGGGCGGGGATGCGGCCGAGGCCCCGGGCAGGGGTCCGGGCGAGGCCATCGGCAGGGGCTGGGACTCGGGCAGGGATCCCGTCAAGGTCTCGGGCGGGGATCCGGCCGAGGCCCCGGGCAGGGGGCGGGGCTCGGGCCGGGGTTCGGGGGACTCGGGTGCCGGCACGGGCGGCGGCGTGGGCTTCGGGTGCGTCATTCTCGGCGCCGTCAGACCGGGAGGGCCCAGGCCTGGTCGACCCGGTGGTCGCCGCACGGGGCCAGCCGCAGCCGCTCGGCCGGGGCGTCCGGGGTGGCGGCCGCGGCGGGCGCCGTCAGGCACCTGCCGCTCGCCTCCTCGACGAGGGCCCCGTCGCGCCGGTGCGCCCAGCTCTGGCCGGGCTCCCGCTCCTCGGCCGGCGCGCAGTCCGCCAGCTCCACCAGGCCGTCCTCGCCGGCCGACAGGCACTCGCCGGCCATCCGCAGGCTCGCGTCCCGTCCCAGGGTCCACCGCTGGTCGGGAGCCCCGGTGCAGGTGCCGAGCACGACCGCGCCGACCCCGGTGGTGTTGGCCCCGTCCGCGCACTTGGCGCCGTCACCGACGATCTGCCCGGTCGGCACGGCCTCGCCGCAGCCGCGCGGGGTGAGCCGCCAGACCCCGGTGTCGTGGGCGCCGACCCGGCCGGTCAGCGTCTCGGAGACCTCCCGGCGCTCCCCGCTCCACAGGTCCAGCGCGTCCGCCGTGCAGGACGGCAGCCCGATCTCGTCGAGCGGCACGTTGATGTTGCGGGCGGCGCCGGAGCGGTTGAGCACGGCCACCGCCCGGTCGCCGTTCGCGAGCGGCCGGACCAGGATCTCGAAGGTGGCGTTGGAGGAGACCACCGCGCCCTGCCGGCCCATGGGGTCCTGGTCGAGGGCGATCATCCGGGTGTTCCCGAGGGCGGCGAGGCCCTCGGGGGTGAGCTCGGAGACGTCGGAGGACAGGATGAACGGAGCCGCCATCATCGCCCAGAGGGCGACCTGGCTGCGGCCCTCGGCCGCGCTGAGGCCGGGAGCGCCCGCGATCAGGAAATCGGGGTCGTTCCAGTTGCCGGGGCCCGCGTACCGGCCGAGCCAGCGGTTGTAGCCGTAGTTGCCCAGCACCGAGCTCCACCGGGAGGTCGCCGGGGCGGCGGGCTGGTAGACCTTGATGTCCCGGCCCTCGCGCCACAGCTGGCCGGTCTCGCCGACCCAGCCCAGGACCTTGTGCCAGTCGGAGCCGCCCCACTCGCCCTGCTGGAAGTAGGCGGGCGCGGAGGCCGACAGCACCATGTCCCGTCCGCTCGCGCGCAGGGCCGCGGCGACGGCGTTGTAGGCGTCGCGGTAGGCCTGCTCCTTCGTCTTGCCCTCCGGCACCCACAGGTTGCAGCCGTCCATCTTGACGTAGTCCACCTTCCAGGAGGCGAACTGCCGGGCGTCCTGCGCGTAGTGGTCCGGGCCGCCGCCCTGCGGCGCTCCGCTGCCCGGGTACTTCTCGCAGGTGAGCGAGCCGGCGTCCTGGTAGATGCCGAACTTCAGGCCCTTGGCGTGCAGGTATTCGCCGAGCCAGGCCATGCCGTGCGGGAACTTCTCCGTGTCCACGACCAGCGCGCCCCGTGCGTCGCGGCTCTTGGTCATCCAGCAGTCGTCGACGGTCACCGTGTCGTAGCCCTTGGCCGCGAGACCGGTGGACACGAGGGCGTCCGCGTTCGCCACCACCGTGGCCTCGTCGATGTCGCACATGTAGTGCGCCCAGTTGTTCCAGCCCATGGGAGGGGTGAGGGCGAGGGGGGTGTCCGAGGTCGCCGTGGGCTCGGCCCCCGCGGGGGCGGGGGAGAGCGCCAGGGCCAACAGGGCGGCCGCGGTCAGACAGGGGAGCGAGGCGCGCAGGCGAGGCGGCACGGAGTCTCCTTGACGTGGGGGGCAGTCGTGCGCCCAGTGCAGCGAGGCGACTACCCGCTGTCAACGAAAGTCGGCTGATATCCGCCATTGACCAGCAATATGGCCGCAATCGATGTCACACCAAAGGGGTGACGAGCGGCCCGCGTCCGCGTGATACGGCGTATGTTACGGTGTATCTCATGCCGAGGAGATCAACCGCCCTGGATCAGGCCACCCCCGAGGCCATCGCCGTCGCCGCCCTGCGCCTCCTCGACGAGGAGGGGCCGGCCGCCCTGAGCTTCCGGGCCCTGGCCGACCGGCTCGGCGTCTCCCACGCCACCGTCCAGCGCCGCTGCGCCGACCTCGCCGGACTGCTGGACCTGTGCACCGAGCACCTGGCCGCGCAGCTGCCGGACATCCCCGCCGGCACCGACTGGGCACAGGCCTGCGAACAGCGGTTCGGCGCGCTGTACCGGCTGCTCACCGCCCACCCCGGACTGCTCGTCCTGCGCGGCGGCCGCCCTTGGCTCGGGCGGCAGCTGCTCGCCCGCCTCGTCGAGCCCGCCCTCGCGGACAGCGTGGCCGCGGGCATGACCGCCGCCGAGGCGATGACCGTCTACCGCCGCATGTACCTGCTCACCCTGGGCAGCGCGGCCTTCGTGGACCACCGGGACCCGGCCGGGGCCACCGCCGCCTCCCGGGCGGCCCTCGCGGCACTCGACCCGGAGCGGTTCCCCGTGCTCAGCGCCGGACTGGCCGACGTCCTGCCGCCCCTGACGGACCACGAGGTGTACTACGGCGCCCTGCGCCAGCTGATCGAGGCCGCCCGGCCCGCGATCCGACCCACCGCCTGAGGGGGAGACCCGCCATGGAACAGCAGCTCGACTACGCCGCCGTCCGCGCCGCCGCCGACCGCATCGCCGGATCGGTACGGCCCGTCGCCGTGGCCCCCGCGGCCGACGGGGTCTGGTACGCGCTGGAACACCTCCAGCACACCGGCTCCTTCAAGGCCCGCGGAGCGCGCAACTTCCTCGCCGCCCACCACCGGGCCGGCACCCTCCCGGCCGCCGGGGTCACCATCGCCTCCGGCGGCAACGCGGGACTCGCCTGCGCCTGGGCCGCCCGCGGCCAGGACGTGCCCGCCACCGTGTTCCTGCCCGTCAACGCCCCGCGGGTGAAGGTGGAGCGGCTGCGCGGGTACGGGGCCGAGGTGCGGCTCGTCGGCGACCGGTACGCCGAAGCGCTGGCCGCCTGCGAGGAGTTCGCCGCCGACAGCGGGGCGCTGAGCAGCCACGCCTACGACCACCCGCTCATCGCCGCGGGCGCCGGCACCCTGCTCGACGAGATCCGGGCCGCCCTGCCCGGACTGGACGCGGTGGTCGTCGCGGTCGGCGGCGGCGGACTGTTCGCCGGCATCGCCACGGCCGCCCGGGAACACGGGGTACGGGTGGTCGCCGCCGAGCCGGAGAACTGCCGCGCCCTGAACGCGGCCCTGGCGGCGGGGCGCCCGGTGGACGTGGCCGTGGACTCCGTGGCCGCCGACTCCCTGGGGGCCACCCGCGTCTCGGCGGACGCGCTGGCCGCCGCCCAGGACGGGGCCGTCGCCTCGGTCCTCGTCCCGGACTCCGCGATCACGCAGGCCAGGCGGGCGCTCTGGGAGGAGCACCGGATCGTGGTCGAGACGGGCGCGGCCACCGCCCTCGCGGCCCAGCGCGGCGCCCTGGAGCCGCTCGGCGAGCGGGTCGCCGTCCTGCTGTGCGGCGCCAACACGGACCCCGGCGACCTGGCGCGGTGACGGGGGCCGCCTGACCGGCGTCCGCCGCCATCCGGTCACCCCCGGCCGCTGTTCGGTCCGACAGGTGGTCTGACCTCGAACGACGATCGTCGCGGCAGGCGACGACTTTCGAGGACAGTCCCGGGCCCGTGCCCCTTGCGAAGGTCGGAGTGTCCAGGCGACCGCCGCCGGACACGAGCGACACGGAGGAATCGTGGCACAGCGCAAGGGTTGTCTGATCGGCTGCGGGGTGGCTCTGGTGCTGGGCATCGGCCTCGCCGTGCTGGCGGTCTTCGGCGTGGGGAAGGTCCTCGACGTGGCCGACAAGTCGCTGATCGGCCCCGAGGCCTACGCGGCGGTGGAGGCCGGCGACGCGGAGAGCGAGGTGCGCGCCAAGCTCCCGTCGGGCGACTCGTTCCTCAAGAGCGCGCTGAAGGAGGGCGGCCCGGCCGAGCCCGACGGCAGCACCTGCGCCTGGTACATGTCCGGCGCCGACCCGGTGAACGGCAAGGAGACCGTGTTCCGCTTCTGCTTCAAGGACGGCAAGCTCGCGGAGAAGGCCGAGTACCCGATGAGGTAAACCGCATTAGTACCCGCTCTCGCGGACCGGCGACAAAGCGTCAGATCGAGCGGCGGAGACCGCTTCCCCGTCGAATCGGAACCACCCCCCACTGCCTTTGCACTAAAGCGCATCAGTCCAGCTGGAGGCGGGTGTCCAAGCGGCCCCGCACGTCCTGCGGATCCGGGTCTCGGCATTCCGGACCAGGCCCCCGTCGGCCACGGGGACCCCTGCCTCATTGACGAGGTCCTGGTTCCCGACGACCGTGGGCACCGCCTCCGGCAACGAGGCCGGACTTCTGCGAAGGCGGCGACGATGACCCGTTCGAACCCGACCCGTGTGGCCGTCGCCGTGCTGGTGGCCGGCGCCCTCCTGTCGACCGGCGCGTGCGGAATGAGCGGCGGTTCGGGGGACGTGGAGGAGGCCGGGAGGACGGGCAGAGTGGCGGGCGAGATCACCTTCCGCACCCTGCAGTTGAAGCCCGTCTTCACCGCCTACGTCCAGGGCGTCATCGACGGGTTCGAGGCCGAGTACCCCGAAGTGAAGGTCAAGTGGGAGGACGTACCGGGCGACGGCTACAACGAGAAGCTCGTCGCCGACGCCCAGGCCGGAGCCCTGCCGGACGTGGTCAACCTGTCCACCGACTCCTTCCAGCTCCTCGCCGACCGGGGGATGCTGGCAGACGTGGCCGAACTCGACGGAGCGCTGGCCGCGCAGTACGTGCCGGGCGCCTGGGAGCAGTTCAAGCTCCCGGGCAGGGGCGACGGCGTGTACGCCTACCCCTGGTACGTGACCCCGGAGATCCTCACGTACAACAAGGAGCTCTTCGAGAAGGCCGGCCTTGACCCGGCCAAGCCGCCCACCAGCGTGGAGCAGTTCTTCGACTACGCCGAGCGGATCGCCGCCACCTCCGGCGGCCGCACCGCCGCCTTCATGGCCGACCCCAAGGGCCGGCTGCCCGGGGACTGGCAGAAGATGGGCGTCCCGATCCTCGACGCGAAGGGGGAGCGGTTCACCTTCGACACCGACCGGGCCGTCGTGTGGGTGGAGCGGATGAAGGACCTGTACGCCAAGGGGGCGATGCCCAAGGAGTCCCTCCTCAAGTCCGACGACATCAACCAGCTCTACGGCGGCGGGAAGCTCGTCTTCGGCCCCGGCTCCCCGGGGTTCGTCAAGGACATCAAGCAGAACGCCCCGCAGGTCTACGCGAAGACGCAGGTCGCGGGAGCCGTCACCGGCACCCTCGGCCACATCGGCATCTACGCCCAGTCCCTCGGCATCAGGAAGGACACCAAGCACCTCGACGCGGCCGCCGAGTTCGCCAAGTGGGTCACCAACGGCCCCAACCAGGTGGCGTTCTCCAAGAAGGCGACCATCTACCCGTCGAACGCCCAGGGCCTCGCCGACCCGTACTTCGCGGACAAGGGCGACGGCACGGACGCCGAGACCCTCGCCCGTGCGGTCGGCGCCGAGCAGCTGAAGACAGCCGAGCTCGACGCCAACACCCCCGTCCAGTGGACCAGCCAGGTCGGCGACGCCGTCGTACGGGAGATGCAGAAGGCCATCAAGGGCGAGCAGGACCCCCGGACGGCGGTCAGGAAGGCCCAGGAGGAGGCCAACGAGCTGCTCGCCGCCGCGGCCCGCAAGTGACCGCCGTGCGCCACCGCGCCTGGTGGACCCCGTACCTCTTCCTCGCCCCCGGCCTGCTGATGGTGACGCTGTTCAGCCTCTGGCCGTTCGTCAACACCGTCATCCTCTCCCTCACCGACTCCCAGATCCTGCGCGGCGGGACCTTCATCGGCTTCGCCAACTACACCCGCGCCTTCGCCGACCCCGACTTCTGGACCGCGGCCGTCAACAGCGTCCTCTACCTCGCCGTCGTCGTGCCCTGCCTGGTCCTCCTGCCGCTGGCCCTCGCCGTCCTCGTCCAGACGAAGGTCCCCGGCATCGGCTTCTTCCGCTCCGCCTTCTACACCCCGGTGATCGCCTCCGCCGTGGTCGTCGGGCTCATCTGGCAGTGGGTGCTGCGCAGCGACGGGCTCGTCAACACCGTCTTCCGCGAGCTGAGCATCGTCTCCGAACCGGTCCCGTTCCTGACCGACAGCACCATGCTGCTGGTCTCCGCGATGATCGTCACCGTGTGGAAGGGCCTCGGCTACTACATGGT
The DNA here is from genome assembly GCF_001746425.1 of Streptomyces subrutilus. GTDB lineage: Bacteria > Actinomycetota > Actinomycetes > Streptomycetales > Streptomycetaceae > Streptomyces > Streptomyces subrutilus_A. Next base: position 6,258,009 of record NZ_MEHK01000001.1, read on the forward strand.
CTTCTACCTCGCGGCCCTCGGGAACGTCCCCGCCTCCCTGCACGAGGCGGCCGCCCTCGACGGCGCCGGCGCCGTCCGCCGCTTCTTCAGCATCACCATCCCCCAGGTCAAGCCGATGATGCTGCTGGTCGGCACCCTCTCCGCCATCTCCGCGCTGCGCGTCTTCACCGAGATCTACATCCTCGGCGGCGAGAGCGGCGGCCCCGGCGGCGGAGCCCGCACCCTGCCCTTCCTCATCCGGCAGGTCGGACTCGGCTTCGCCGGCGAGACCGGCTACGCCTCCGCCCTCTCGATCCTGCTCTTCCTGCTGACGCTCGTCTTCAGCCTGCTCGGCCGCCGCCTGTCGAAGGGAGACGAGAGTTGAGGCGCCACTGGACCGGACGCGCCGGCCGGTACGCCACGCTGGTCCTGATGCTCGGGCTCATGCTGGGCCCGATCGTGTGGCAGTTCCTGACCTCGATCCGCGGCCGCACGGAGAACGTGTACGACGGCGTACTGCCCTCGCAGCCCACCCTCGACAACTACGTACGGGTCGCCGAGTCGTTCCCGCTGCTCCAGTACGTCGGCAACACCCTCGTCGTGGCCGCCCTCGCCGTCACCTCGAACGTGCTCTTCGGGGCGATGGGCGGATACGCCCTGTCCCGGCCCGGCTGGAAGGGCCGCAGGGCCGTCTTCACCGTGCTCGTGGCGACCCTGATGTTCCCCTTCGAGTCCGTGATGATTTCGATGTTCCTCACGGTCCGCGAGCTGGGCCTGGTCGACACACTCATCGGCGTCTGGCTGCCCGGCGCCGTTTCCGTGCTCAACATCATGATCATGCGGGCGGCCTTCCTGGCCGTGCCCAAGGAGGTGGAGGAGGCGGCGGTCCTGGACGGTGCGGGCGAATGGACCCGCTTCACCCGGGTGTTCCTCCCCGGCGCCAAGGGGGCCCTGGCCGTCGTCTGCATCACCAGCTTCATGGGCGCCTGGGACGACTTCCTGTGGCCTCTGCTGGTCCTCACCGACAGCGAGCACTACACGCTCCAGCTCGGCCTGAAGACCCTGGCCGGCGCCACCACCGTCAACGACCAGCGGCTCATCGCCGCCGGCGCCATGGCCGCGCTCCTCCCGATGATGCTCCTGTTCTTCGCCCTCCAGCGCTTCTTCTTCAGGGGCGTCGGAGAGGGAGCCGTCAAGACCTGACCCGCCGCCCCACCACCCGCCCCCCGCCCCACCCGTGTCCCGACCCCCCTCCCTCCTGGAGCAGCCGTCATGCACGACGACCGCAGCATCACCGAACAGCGCCTCCGCAGGGTCCTCAAGGAACGCATCAAACCCGCCGTGCACTCCGGCTCCGTCCCGCTGACCCTCGCGCGCTGGGAGGCCTCGGACGAGCCGGTCCCCGTCGCCGAGGGCCTGGCGGCGCAGTACGAGCCCTGCGCGGTCGGGGCGGCATGGGGCCCGGCCTGGGGCACCACCTGGTTCAAGGTCACCGGCAGGGTCCCGGGCGACTGGGCCGGCCGTACGGTCGAGGCCGTCCTCGACCTGGGCTTCGACCGGATGATGCCCGGCTTCCAGTGCGAGGGACTGGTCCACCGGGCCGACGGCAGCGAGGTCAAGGCGCTGAACCCGTACAACGACTGGGTGCGCGTCGCCGACCGGGCCGAGGGCGGCGAGCGCGTCGAGTGGTACGTGGAGGCCGCCTCCAACCCGGTCCTCGTCGAGCACACGGCCACGTACGAGGGCGACCGGCTGACCAGCGGCGACCGGCCGCTCTACCGGCTCGCCCGGATGGACCTCGCCGTCTTCGAGACCGAGGTGTGGGAACTGGTCCAGGACTTGGAGGTCCTGCACGACCTGATGACCCAGCTCGACACCGAGGACGCCCGGCGGTACGCCGTCCTGCGCGCCGTCGACGCGGCACTGGACGCCGTGGACCTCGGCGACGTGCCGGGCAGCGCCGCCGCCGCCCGCGCCTGCCTGGCCGGCGTGCTCGCCGCCCCCGCCCACGCCTCCGCGCACCGGATCAGCGCGGTGGGCCACTCCCACATCGACTCCGCGTGGCTGTGGCCGCTGCGCGAGACGGTGCGCAAGGTCGCCCGCACCTCCTCCAACATGGTCAACCTGATGGACGAGCACCCCGAGTTCGTGTTCGCCATGTCGCAGGCCCAGCAGTTCGACTGGATCAAGACGCACCGCCCCGAGCTCTTCGAGAGGATCAAGAAGAAGATCGCGGACGGGCAGTTCGTGCCGGTCGGCGGGATGTGGGTGGAGTCCGACACCAACATGGTCGGCGGCGAGGCCATGGCCCGGCAGTTCCTCTACGGCAAGAAGTTCTTCCTCGACGAGTTCGGCATCGAGACCCGCAACGTCTGGCTGCCCGACTCCTTCGGCTACACCGCCGCGATGCCGCAGCTCGTCAAACTCTCCGGCTCCACCTGGTTCCTGACCCAGAAGATCTGCTGGTCCCAGGTCAACAAGTTCCCCCACCACACCTTCTGGTGGGAGGGCATCGACGGCACCCGCGTCTTCACCCACTTCCCGCCCGTCGACACCTACAACTCCGACCTCGGCGGCGCCCAGCTGGCGCACGCCGCACGCAACTACCGGGAGAAGGGCCGCGGTTCGCGGTCCCTGGTGCCCTTCGGATGGGGTGACGGCGGTGGCGGCCCCACGCGCGAACACCTGGCCCGCGCCAGGCGCCAGCAGAACCTCGAAGGCTCCCCCCGGGTCGAGGTCGAGCGGCCGGACGCCTTCTTCGAGAAGGCCCACGCCGAGTACCCGGACGCGCCCGTCTGGGCCGGCGAGCTCTACCTGGAGCTGCACCGCGGCACCTACACCTCCCAGGCCAAGACCAAGCAGGGCAACCGGCACAGCGAATCGCTGCTGCGCGAGGCCGAGCTGTGGGCGGCGACCGCCGCGGTCCGCGCGGCGGGGTACGCCTACCCGTACGAGGACCTCGAGCGGATTTGGAAGACGGTGCTGCTGCACCAGTTCCACGACATCCTGCCCGGCTCCTCCATCGCCTGGGTGCACCGCGAGGCGCGCGAGACCTACCGGACGGTGCGCGCGGAGCTCGAGGGGATCACCCTGGCCGCGCAGAAGGCCCTGGCCGGGGAGGGAGGGCAGGACCTGGTCTTCAACTGCGCCCCGCACGCCCGGCGCGGCATCCCGGCCGGCGGCGCGGGCGTCCCCGCCGGGCCGGGACAGCCGGTCACGGTGGAGGGGCGGCACGGCGGCGGCCACGTCCTGGCCAACGGCCGGCTGCTGGTGGAGATCGACGGCCGCGGGCTGGTCGTCTCCGCCTACGACCTGGAGGCGGACCGCGAGGCGGTCGCGCCGGGCGGCGCGGCGAACCTGCTCCAGATCCACCCCGACTTCCCGAACATGTGGGACGCCTGGGACATCGACGCCTTCTACCGCAACAAGGTCACCGATCTGGTCGACCTGGACGCCATGGAGGTCGCCGAGAACGGCCCGTCGGCCGTCACCGTCCGGATCACCCGCTCCTTCGGCTCCTCGACGGCCGTCCAGTCCCTCACCCTGAGGTCCGGGGCCAAGACCCTCGACATCGTCACCGACGTGGACTGGCGGGAGACGGAGAAGTTCCTGAAGGCCGCCTTCCCATTGGGCGTGAAGGCCGAACGGACCGCCTCCGAGACCCAGTTCGGCCATGTCTACCGGGCCACCCACACCAACACCTCGTGGGAGGCGGCCAAGTTCGAGATCTGCGCCCACCGCTGGATCCACGCGCAGGAGCCGGGCTGGGGGGTCGCCCTGCTCAACGAGTCCACCTACGGGCACGACGTGACCCGCGACGTGCGGGCCGACGGCGGCCAGACCACCACCGTGCGCCTCTCGCTCCTGCGCGCGCCGCGCTATCCCGACCCGGAGACCGACCAGGGCGCCCACACCCTGCGGTTCTCGCTGGCGCCCGGCGCGGAGATCGGCGACGCCGTCCGCGAGGGGCACGCGCTCAACCTGCCGGAGCGGGTGGTGAGCGGTGCGGGCCCGGTCGCCCCGCTGCTGGCCGTGGACAACGACGCCGTGGTCGTCGAGGCGGTCAAGCTGGCCGAGGACCGCGGCGGCGACGTGGTCGTCCGCCTCTACGAGTCCCGGGGCGGCCGTGCCAAAGCCGTGCTCGCGGCGGGCTTCCCGGTGGCGGAGGCGGTCGAGAGCGACCTCCTCGAACGCCCCCTGCCGGGGTCGGCGGTCGGCGCTCCCGCGCCCGACGGCGCGGTCCCCCTCACCCTGCGCCCGTTCCAGATCCTGACGCTCCGCCTGCGCCGGGCCTGAGGCGCGTGCGCCGCGTCTGAGGCGCGTGGAGCCGGGCCCCGCGCCGGGTCGTCCGCCCCGGCCCCCCGCCGGGGCCCGGCTCCACCCCGTTCATCCGGTCGGCCGAGCAACGCAAGCCTCCGGCGCTCCGCGGGGCAAAGCTGTGGGCAGGAACCGCCGCCACCGCACAGACGAGGACCGCGCCATGTCCCACAGCCGACGGATCAGCACCATCGTGGGGGTCGCGGCGCTGCTGCTGACCGCCACCGCCTGCTCCGGCCTGGGCCGGAGCACCGTAGGCATGCTCAGTTTCCGCGGCCACGACTCGCCGGTCGAGCTGAGCTACTCGAACACCCTCGTCCGGGGCTGCCACAAGATCGGCATCCCGAAGGGTGCCACCCACGTGGAGAACAACACCCGCGTCGACGTCGTCCTGTACCGGACGGAGGACTGCGGCAAGGCCGACCGGGGCGACGGCACCTACGTGGCCACGACGCTCTCCAACGTGACGGCGCCCGCCAGCCTGTCCTGGCGCAGCTTCCGGGTCATCCACTGAGCCGCCCCGGCCCCGGGGCCCGCGGCGGCGTGAACTCCGCCACAGCCTCCGGCCCACAGGCCCTCCGGTCCCGGGAATCCCGGGGCCGGTGAGGGTCCCCTTGGTTTTGCACCTAGTTGCAAAACCGGCCTCCCCTCGCTAGAACAGGGTCATCACCCCCGCGCGAGGAGGCGCCCCCATGTCCCGGTACCCGCACCTGCTGAGCCCCCTGGACCTCGGTTTCACCACCCTGCCCAACCGCGTGATCATGGGATCGATGCACACCGGCCTCGAGGAGCACGCGGGCGGCTTCGAGCGCCTCGCCGCCTTCTACGCCGAGCGCGCCCGCGGCGGCGCCGGCCTGATCGTCACCGGCGGCATCGCCCCGAACGACGCCGGCCGCCCCTTCGAGGGCGGCTCCCGCCTCACCACCGAGGACGAGGCCGCCGAGCACCGGGTGATCACCGAGGCGGTGCACGCCGAAGGCGGGAAGATCGCCATGCAGATCCTCCACTTCGGCCGCTACGCCTACCACAAGGACCTGGTCGCCCCCAGCGCCCTCCAGGCCCCCATCAGCCCCTTCGTCCCCAACGAGCTCAGCGACATCGAGGTCGAGCGCACCGTCGAGGACTTCGTCCGGGCCGCCCGCCTCGCCAAGCTCGCGGGCTACGACGGCGTCGAGATCATGGGCTCCGAGGGCTACCTGATCAACGAGTTCATCGCCGCCGCCACCAACAAGCGCACCGACCGCTGGGGCGGCGCCTACGAGAACCGCGTCCGCTTCCCGCTGGAGATCGTCCGCCGCACCCGCGAGGCCGTCGGCGAGGACTTCATCCTCATCTACCGCCTCTCCATGCTCGACCTGATCCCCGGCGGCTCCACCCTCGACGAGGTCGTCCACCTCGCCAAGGAGGTCGAGGCGGCCGGCGCCACCCTCATCAACACCGGCATCGGCTGGCACGAGGCCCGCATCCCCACCATCGCCACCTCCGTACCGCGCGGCGCCTACACCTGGGTCACCAAGCGGCTGATGGGCGCGGTGTCCGTCCCCCTCGTCACCAGCAACCGCATCAACACCCCCGAGATCGCCGAGGAACTCCTCGCCGACGGCCGCGCCGACCTGGTCTCCCTGGCCCGCCCCTTCCTCGCCGACGCCGACTTCGTCGCCAAGGCCGCGGCCGGCCGCTCCGAGACCATCAACACCTGCATCGGCTGCAACCAGGCCTGCCTCGACCACACCTTCAGCGGCAAGATCACCAGCTGCCTGGTCAACCCGCGTGCCTGCCACGAGACCGAGCTGGTCCTCTCGCCCACCAAGCTGAAGAAGCGCGTCGCCATCGTCGGCGCCGGCCCGGCCGGGCTCGCCTGCGCGGTCTCCGCCGCCGGCCGCGGCCACGCGGTCACCCTCTTCGAGGCCTCCGGCCACATCGGCGGCCAGCTCGACATCGCCCGCCGCATCCCCGGCAAGGAGGAGTTCGAGGAGACCATCCGCTACTACGGCACCCAGCTCGTGGACAGCGGCGTGGACGTCCGCCTGAACACCCGCGCCGACGTGGAGACCCTCCAGGGCTACGACGAGGTCGTCGTCGCCACCGGGGTCACCCCCCGCACCCCCGCGATCGACGGCGTGGACCACCCCAGCGTCGTCACCTACCTCGACGTGCTGCGCGACGGCGCCCCCGTCGGCGAGCGCGTCGCCGTCGTCGGCGCCGGCGGCATCGGCTTCGACGTCGCCGAGTACCTCACCGACAGCGGCGAGGGCGCGTCCCAGGACCCGGCCGTCTACTTCCGCCACTGGGGCGTGGACACCGCGTACACCGGTCCCGGCGGGCTCACCGCCGCCGAGCGCCCCGCGCCGCCGCGCCAGGTCCACCTGCTCCAGCGCAAGACGACCAAGGTCGGCGCCGGGCTCGGCACCACCACCGGCTGGATCCACCGGGCGGAGCTCAAGCACCGCGGGGTGGTCTCCGTCGCGGGGGCCTCGTACGAGCGCATCGACGATGACGGCCTGCACATCACCGTCGACGGCGAGCAGCGGCTCGTACCGGCCGACACCGTCGTCCTGTGCACCGGGCAGGAGCCGCGCCGCGACCTGTACGAGGCGCTGCGCGCGGCCGGTGTCGAGGCGCACCTGATCGGCGGCGCCGACGTGGCCGCCGAGCTCGACGCCAAGCGGGCCATCCGCCAGGGAACGGAACTCGCCGCGACCCTCTGACCGAAAACCGACAGGGGATTGTGGCGGTCCGGCCGGACCGCCACAATCGCCCGGTGACGTTCTCCCCCGCAGACGCAGACAAGATCCTCGCCGACAACTTCGCCCCCTGGGTGCTCGCCCTGGGCCTGAGCGTCCAGGAGACCGGCGAGCGGCACGCCGTCCTGCGGCTGCCCTGGTCCGACGACCTGGCCCGGGACGGCGGCGGGCTCTCGGGCCAGGCCCTGATGGCCGCCGCCGACACCGCGACCGTCATCGCGATCTCCAGCGCACGCGGCGCGTACGGCCCGATGACCACCGTCCAGCAGTCGACGAGCTTCCAGCGCCCGGTGACCGGCGCCGACGTCCTGATCCACGTACGGGTGACCAAACTCGGCCGGCGGATGGCCTTCGCCGACATCACCATGACCCCCGAGGGCGCGGCGGAGCCCGCCGCCACCGCCTCCACGGTCTACGCCCTGCTGGGCTGACCCCCCGGCTACCTTCCCCGAACTCCGTCCGCGGGGACCTCCGGGGAGGGCTCCCCGCCTTCCGCCACCGGCAGCCGCACCACCAGCCGGGCTCCCCGCGGGGAGTCCTCGGCGGTGAGGGTGCCGCCGTGGTGGGCGGCCAGGTCACGGGCGATGGCGAGGCCGAGGCCGGCCCCGCCGTGGTCGCGGCTGCGGGCGTCGTCGAGGCGGGTGAAGCGCTCGAAGACCCGTTCCCGGTCGCCGGGCGGGATGCCCGGGCCGTCGTCGGTCACCTCCAGCACGGCGGTCCGCCCGCCGGGGCCGCCGCAGACGCCGAGGGTTAGGTCCACCCGCCGGACGGCGAACCGCTGGGCGTTGTCGAGCAGGTTGGTGACCACCCGGGCCAGCCACAGCTCGCTGCCCCGCACCGCGATGCCGCCCGCCAGCTCCGCGCGCACCGGGACCCGGTCGCCGTGGCGGGCTTCCACGGCGTCCCGGACCACGGCGCCCAGGTCCAGCCGGCCCGGCGCCATCGGCTGGGCGGCGTCGATCCGGGCGAGCAGCAGCAGGTCGGAGCAGAGCTGCTGGAGCCGTTCGATGTCCTGGAGCGCGCCGCCGATCAGTTCCGGCCACAACTCCGGGTCCCGGACGGCCAGGGCCACCTCCAGCTGGGTGCGCAGCACCGTGATGGGGCTGCGCAGTTCGTGGGAGGCGTCGGCGATGAACCGGCGCTGGCGGATTCCGGCGGACTCCAGCCGGTCCAGGGTGGTGTTCATCGTCTGCGCCAGGCGGGCGACCTCGTCGTGGGTGGGCGGTACGGGGACCCGCCGGTGCAGGTCCCGGTCGCTGATCCCGGCGACCTCGGCGCGGATCGCCTCGACCGGCCCGAGCGCCCGGCCGGTGACCCGCCAGGTGACGAGGGCGACGGTGGCGAGGAGCAGCGGGCCGCCGACCGCGAGCGCGGCGGCGGTCGTGTCGTCGGCGGCGTCCACGTCGCGCAGCGAGGTCCCCACGAACACCGTGACCATGCCCTGCGGGGTCTGTGTGGTGACCTGGACGACCCGCTGGCGGTGCTCGCCGCCGAGCGGGCCGGCCTTCCAGGTCTGGGACTCCCTCCCGGGCCGCGGGGGGACGGGGGCGAGCGGGAACTCGCCGGCCAGGTTCGGATAGGCGCGCAGCACCCGGCCGCGGGCGTTGACCACCTGGAAGAACTCGACACCGTGCAGGTTCGGCCGCATCCTGTCGAGGTCCCCGGAGGCCGCGAGCCGGGCGATCGTCTCGGCCTGCCGCGCGGCGTCGCGCTCGGCGTTGCGCGTCAGGTTGGCCTCCAGCAGCCCCAGGAGGGCGAAGGAGGCCAGGGTCAGGGCAGCGGCGACGACCAGGACGGCTCCGGCGGTGGCGCGGGCCCGGACGGTGGTGGGCAGCAGGCGGCGCAGCGGAGAGCGCCGGAGCAGGCGCCCCAGGATCCCCGGCCCTCGCGGGGCGCGCGGGCGGCGGGAGCGGCGGCGGGGGAGCGCGGGCTCAGCCACCGTCGGCCGCCAGCCGGTAGCCCGCGCCGCGTACGGTCTCCAGCGCGGCGCGGCCGAACGGTGCGTCGATCTTGCGGCGCACGGCGCTGATGTGCACCTCGACCACGTTGGGGTCGCCGGCGAAGGCGATGTCCCAGACCTGTTCCAGGATCTCCCGTTTGGGCACGACCTCGCCGGGGCGCCGGGCCAGGCACTCCAGTACCGCGAACTCCCGGGCCGTCAGCCGTATCTCGGTGTCGCCGCGGGAGCAGCTGTGCCGGGCCGGATCCAGCACCAGGTCGCCGAAGCGCATGACCTGCGGGCCGCGGCGGCCCGTGCGCCGGGCCAGCGCGCGCAGCCGGGCGACCAGGACCAGGTAGGAGAAGGGCTTGGACAGGAAGTCGTCGGCGCCGGTGTCCAGGGCCTCCGCCTCGTCGTACTCGCCGTCCTTCGCGGTCAGCATCAGGATCCCCGACTCGTTCCCGGCGGCGCGCAGCCGGGCGCAGACCCGGTAGCCGTTCAGGCCGGGCAGCATGATGTCCAGCACGATCAGGTCGTATCCGTGCTCGGTGGCCATCCACAGCCCCTGCAGCCCGTCGTGGGCCACGTCCACCGTGAACCCCTCCGACTGGAGCCCCCGTTGCAGGGCCACGGCCAGCCGCCGTTCGTCCTCCACCACCAGTACGCGCATGCCGACCAGGGTCTCAGGCCCGGTCCGCGGCAGGCTGAAGAGGTCTTCAGCCTGCTTCAGGTGGGCTTCAGGATCCGCTCAGCATGCTCTGCAACGAGCCGGGTGCCGTGCCCGGTTGTGCATGAGGAGCCCCGGTATGTCTGAATCCTTCCCGCCGTCCGAGCAGCCCGAGCAGCCCACGCGGCCGGGAAGCGCCCCGCAAGCCGCCCCGCAAGCCGGCCCGCGCAAGCGCGTGGACCTGGGGCGTCTGGTGCCCCGGCGCAGGGGCGCCCGATGGGCGGCGCTGGGCGCGGCCGTGGTGATCGTCGGCGGTGCGGCGGCGGCCGTGGCCGTGGCGGTGGACGAGCACCACGACGAGCGGATGGCCGGGCCCCGCTTCGCCTGGCACGAGGCCGACCGCGAGGGCGGGCCGCGGCGCGGCCCCGCGGTCGGCGGCGAGCACGGCGACCGCGCCTTCGGCGGCCCCGAGAACCACAAGCACCCCAAGGACCTGAAGGACCTCAAGGCCCTGAAGGAGAAGCGGGACGCGGCCCCGGCCCCGCGCGCCGCCGAACAGGGCCCCGGCGGCTCCGCTAAGACAGCCCCCGCGCCCCTGCCGTCGCTGGCCGTCGGGCAGGCGGCCGACAAGGCGGCCGGGGCGGTGGACGGCGGCAAGGTGGAGAGCATCCGCGTGGTCGCCCAGGAGGGCGGCGGCAGCGCCTGGCTCGCCGTGGTCCTCGGACCGGACGGGGTCCGCCACGCGGTCACGGTCTCGGGCACGGACGGCACCGTCACGAGCAACGTTCCCGTCGACCGGGCCTAGGCCGGCGGCCCCGTCGCGTCAGCTCTCGGCCAGGGCCTTGAGAGCGGTGTTGAGTTCGAGGACGTTGACGCGGGGTTCGCCCATGAAGCCGAGGGTGCGGCCGGTGGTGTGGTCCGCGACGAGCTTCTCGACCCGATGGACGTCGAGGCCGTTCCGCTCGGCGACCCGGTGGATCTGGAGCTTGGCGTAGGCGGGGGAGATGTCGGGGTCCAGGCCCGAGCCGGAGGAGGTGACGGCGTCGGCCGGCACGTCCTGCGGCCTGACCTGGTGGCCGGCCGTGGAGTTGTCCGCGATCACGGCTTCCTTCGCGCCGAGGACCTGGGCGCAGAGGGTGCCTTCCGCCGCCTGGGCGGTGCACCTGCCGTCGACGGCGCCGTTGTCGGCGGAGCGGTTGGTGGCGCCGGAGAGGAGCAGCGAGTACCGGGTGTTGACGCTGTTGGCGCCGAGGCCGCCCGAGGGGCGCGGCTGGAACCACCTGAGGTCCGGCCTGGCGGCCTCTTCCGGGTCGTCGGGGTCCTGCTTCGGCAGGTCGTAGGTCTGGCCGATGAGGGAGGAGCCGACGACGCGGCCGTTGTCGTCCTTGACCTCGGACCCGTTGGCCTGGTGGCGGAAGAGGGCCTGGGCGATCCCGGTGACGGCGAGCGGGTAGACGATCCCGCAGAGCACGGTGAGGACCAGCAGGGCCCGCAGTCCGGCACCGAGCAGGCGGGCGGTGTTGCTGACGGAGTTGTTCATGGTCGTCTCAGCCGATTCCGGGGATGAGGGAGAGGAGCATGTCGATGATCTTGATGCCGATGAAGGGGGCGACGAGGCCGCCGAGCCCGTAGATCCCGAGGTTGCGGCGGAGCATCCTGTCGGCGCTGGTGGGCCGGTACCGCACGCCCTTCAGAGCGAGCGGCACCAGCGCGATGATGACGAGCGCGTTGAAGACGACCGCGGAGAGGATCGCGGAGTCGGGGGAGGACAGGCCCATGACGTTGAGCTTGTCCAGACCGGGATGGACCACGGCGAACATGGCCGGGATGATCGCGAAGTACTTCGCGACGTCGTTGGCGATCGAGAAGGTCGTGAGCGCGCCCCGGGTGATGAGGAGCTGCTTGCCGATCTCGACGATCTCGATGAGCTTGGTGGGGTCGGAGTCGAGGTCCACCATGTTCCCGGCCTCCTTGGCGGCCGAGGTGCCGGTGTTCATCGCCACGCCGACGTCCGCCTGCGCGAGGGCGGGCGCGTCGTTGGTGCCGTCGCCGGTCATCGCGACGAGCTTGCCGCCGGCCTGCTCGCGCTTGATGAGGGCCATCTTGTCCTCGGGCGTGGCCTCGGCGAGGAAGTCGTCGACACCGGCCTCCCGCGCGATCGCCCGGGCCGTCAGCGGGTTGTCGCCCGTGATCATGACGGTCCTGATGCCCATCCGGCGCAGCTCGTCGAACCGCTCCCGCATGCCCTCCTTGACCACGTCCTTGAGGTGGACGACACCGAGGACCCGGGCACCCTGCTCGTCGTGGACGGCGACGAGCAGGGGCGTGCCGCCGGCCTCGGAGATGCGGTGGGCGAGGAGGCCGGCGTCGTCCGCGACCCGGCCGCCCCGCCCGGTGACCCAGGCGATGACCGAACCGGCCGCTCCCTTGCGGGTGCTCGTGCCGTCCGCGTCGACGCCCGACATGCGGGTCTGGGCGGTGAAGGGCACCCAGGCGGCGTGGGCCAGTTCGCCCTGGTGGCGTCCGGGCAGGCCGTACTTCTCCTTCGCGAGGACCACGATGGAGCGCCCCTCGGGGGTCTCGTCGGCGAGGGAGGAGAGCTGGGCCGCGTCGGCGAGTTCGCCGACGGTGGTGCCCTCCACCGGCACGAACTCGGAGGCCTGGCGGTTGCCGAGGGTGATCGTGCCGGTCTTGTCGAGCAGCAGCGTCGACACGTCGCCGGCCGCCTCGACGGCTCGGCCGGACAGGGCCAGGACGTTGCGCTGGACCAGGCGGTCCATGCCCGCGATGCCGATCGCGGACAGCAGCGCGCCGATCGTGGTGGGGATCAGGCAGACCAGCAGGGCGGTCAGCACGATCATGGACTGCTCGGCGCCCGCGTAGATCGCGAACGGCTGGAGGGTGACGACGGCCAGCAGGAAGACGATCGTGAGGGAGGCCAGGAGGATGTTGAGGGCGACCTCGTTGGGGGTCTTCTGCCGGGCCGCGCCCTCGACGAGGGCGATCATGCGGTCGATGAAGGTCTCGCCCGGCTTCGTCGTGATCTTGATGACGATCCGGTCGGACAGCACCTTCGTGCCCCCGGTGACCGCGGAGCGGTCGCCGCCGGACTCCCGGATGACCGGAGCGGACTCGCCCGTGATCGCGGACTCGTCCACCGACGCCACGCCCTCGACGACGTCCCCGTCGCCGGGGATGATGTCGCCGGCCTCGCAGACCACCAGGTCGCCGATCCTCAGCTGGGTGCCGGGTACCCGCTCCTCGCCCGCGCCGTCCTGGCCCAGGCGGCGGGCGACGGAGTCGGTCTTGGCCTTGCGCAGGGTGTCGGCCTGGGCCTTGCCCCGGCCTTCCGCGACGGCTTCCGCGAGATTGGCGAAGACGGTGGTCAGCCACAGCCAGGCGGTGATGGCCCAGCCGAACCAGTCCGCCGGGTCCTTGACCGCCAGGACCGTCGTGACGACCGAGCCGATCAGGACCACGAACATGACCGGCGACTTGATCATGACGCGCGGGTCCAGCTTGCGGACCGCGTCGGGGAAGGACTTCAGCAGCTGCTTCGGGTCGAAGAGACCGCCGCCGACCCGCCCGGCCGGCTCGGGGCCCGCCGGGATGTCTTCGTGGGGCGCGCGGACGGGGGTGATGGTGCTCATGACGCGAGCCCTTCGGCGAGCGGTCCCAGCGCGAGGGCGGGGAAGTAGGTCAGACCGGTGATGATCAGGATGGTGCCGGCGAGCAGGCCGGTGTAGAGCGGCTTGTCGGTGCGCAGGGTTCCCGCCGTGGCGGGGACGGGCCCCTGCTCGGCGAGCGAGCCGGCCAGCGCCAGGACGAACACCATCGGCAGGAAGCGGCCCAGCAGCATGGCGAGGCCGATGGTGCTGTTGAACCACTGGGTGTCGGCGTTCAGGCCCGCGAAGGCGGAGCCGTTGTTGTTGGCGCCCGACGTGTAGGCGTAGAGGATCTCGGAGAAGCCGTGCGCGCCGGTGTTCGTCATCGAGTGCGCCGGGGTGTCCAGGGCCATCGCCGCGGCGGTGAATCCCAGCACCAGGGCCGGGGTGATCAGGATGTAGCAGGCCGCGAACTTGATCTCGCGGGTGCCGATCTTCTTGCCCAGGTACTCGGGCGTGCGGCCGACCATCAGGCCCGCGATGAACACGGCGATGACCGCCATGACCAGCATGCCGTAGAGGCCGGAGCCCACGCCGCCGGGCGCGATCTCGCCGAGCTGCATGCCCAGCAGCTGGATCCCGCCGCCCAGTCCCGTGTACGAGGAGTGGAAGGAGTTGACCGCGCCGGTCGAGGTGAGTGTGGTCGCGACCGAGAAGACGGCCGAGGCGCCGATGCCGAAGCGGGTCTCCTTGCCCTCCATCGCCCCGCCCGAGACGTCGAAGACCGGGCCGTGGTGGGCGAACTCGGTCCACATCATCAGCGTGGTGAAGCCGATCCAGAGGGTGGCCATCGTGGCGAGGATCGCGTAGCCCTGCTTCACGCTGCCGACCATCCTGCCGAAGGTGCGGGTCAGCGCGAACGGGATGAGCAGGATCAGGAAGATCTCGAAGAGGTTGGAGAAGGGGCCCGGGTTCTCGAAGGGGTGCGCGGAGTTGGCGTTGAAGTAGCCGCCGCCGTTCGTGCCCAGTTCCTTGATGACCTCCTGGGAGGCCACCGCGCCGCCGTTCCACTGCTGCGACCCGCCGAGGAACTGGCCGACCTCGTGGATGCCGGCGAAGTTCTGGATCGCGCCGCACGCGACGAGGACGGGCGCGCCGACCACCGAGATCGGCAGGAGGACGCGGACGGTGCCGCGCACCAGGTCGACCCAGAAGTTGCCCAGCTCACCGGTGCGCGAGCGCGCGAAGCCCCGTACGAGGGCGACGGCGACGGCCATGCCGACGGCGGCGGAGACGAAGTTCTGCACCGCCAGGCCGCCGGTCTGCACGACGTGGCCCATGGCCTGCTCGCCGGCGTACGACTGCCAGTTGGTGTTCGTCACGAACGAGGCGGCGGTGTTGAAGGCCTGGTCCGGGTCGATCGCGGAGAACCCGAGCGAGCCGGGCAGGACCCCCTGCGCCCGCTGGAGGGCGTAGAGGAAGAGGACGCCGGCCGCGGAGAAGGCGAGGACGGCGCGCAGGTAGGCGGGCCAGCGCATCTCGGCGGTGGGGTCGGCGCCGATGGCCTTGTAGATCCACTTCTCCGCCCTGTAGTGCTTCTCGGAGGAGTAGACGCGGGCCAGGTGGTCGCCCAGGGGGCGGTAGGCCAGCGCGAGCGCGGCGATCAGCGCGAGGAGCTGGAGCACACCAGCGGTGACGGGGCTCATGTCGGCGCTCAGAACCTCTCCGGGTACACCAGGGCGAGGACGAGGTATCCCAGCAGGGAGACGGCCACGACCAGGCCGACGATGGTTTCGGCGGTCACAGCTTGGTCACCCCCCGGGCGACGAGAGCCACGAGCGCGAACACCGCGATCGTGGTGACGACGAAGGCCGGATCGGCCATCGCGAACTCCTGAGTGAAGAGGGAAGAGACGTATCGGCCAAGCGGGTCGGCCGATAACGAGACAACCGCCTCTTCACCCGGGCCTTGAGCCACTTTGACGGGCTCCATACGGGGGCGGGGCCGCTCTTGACGCACCCCTGACACCACCGGCGGCCGCGTGCTGCCGGGAGGGGGCGGCACGCCGCTCGTGGGCTTCGCCGTCGGCGCCGCGCGCAAGGACGCCCCCGCGTTCGGCCGCCGTATCAAGGCGGCCGCGGAGGCGTCCCTCAAGCGGTAGCGGTCAGGCCGCCGTCACGGAGCGGGTCAGAACCGGCCGGGGCCGGCCGGGATCGGCAGCCGCTTGGACGGCGCCGCGGAGCCGCGCTGTCCGGCGGCCGCCGGGCTCTGGCAGGTCACGTCCTCGGCGGGCAGCCGGCCCGTCGTCAGGTACGAGTTGACCTGGGCGTCGGCGCAGGAGGCGGGGTCGGTGAGGTACACCCCGTGGCCCTCACCGCCGGCCACCAGCACCATCCGCGAGCCCTTGAGCGCGCGGTGCATGCCCTCGCCGCTGGTCAGCGGGGTCTGCGAGTCCCACTCGTTCTGGACCGTCAGCACGTTCGCCCGCTTCTTCATCGGGGTGGCCGCCTCGACCGGCCGGTCCCAGAAGGCACACGGCTTGATGTTGGACGCGAAGTCCCCGTACAGCGGGTACTTCACCTTGTCCTTCGCCGCGTCCCGCTCGTACTGCTCGGTGTAGCGGGGCCAGTTGCCGGTGTCCCCGCACACCACGGCCCAGAACACCGCGGTGCCGTTGTCCGACACGGGCTCGGCCGCCGCCCGCTCACCGGTGAGCAGCCGCTTCAGGTCGGCCGCGGCCGGCCCCGCCGGCTGCGGCTTGCCCTCGGCCGCCGCCTTGAGCGCGGCGATCAGCGGGCTGGCCTGCCCCGGGTAGAAGAACATTCCGCGCGCGGACCGGATCAGGTCCCCGTCGACCTTCTGCCCCTCGAAGTCGATCGGATCCCGGTCGGCGCGCTCCACCAGGCCCCAGAAGGTGTCGGACACCGCCTTCGGGGTGTCGCCGAGCCCGTACTCGGCCGAACGCTCGGCCGCCCAGCCCGTCCACCGCGCGAAGGCGGGCTCGGCCTCGGTCGCCCACACCTGGATCATGCCGCGCCAGATCCGCTGCGGGTCCACGCCGCTGTCCAGCACGAAGCGGTCGGTCCGGTCCGGGAACATCTGCGAGTAGACCGAGCCGAGGTAGGTCCCGTAGGAGTAGCCCAGGTAGGAGAGCTTGCGCTCGCCCAGCACCGCGCGGATCGTGTCCATGTCGCGAGCCGTGTTGCGGGTGGTGATGTGCGGCAGGACGGCGCCGGCCTTCTCACGGCACTTGTCGGCGACCGTACGCGCCCACGTCACGTCGGAGGGGTACGTCTCGGGCCGGTACGGCCGGTCGAAGTTCTGCTCGGTGTCGGTGAGGCCGCAGCTGATCGGGCTGCTCGCGCCGACGCCGCGCGGATCGAAGCCGATGAGGTCGAACTGGTCCCGTACCTCCTGGGACATCACCCCGCCCATCGCCAGCGGCAGGTCGAGCCCGCCCCCGCCCGGGCCCCCGGGGTTGAGGAGCATGACGCCGTGCCGCTTGGCGGGGTTCTCGCTCTTCACCCGGGATATCGCGAGGTCGATCGTGGAGCCCTGGGGGCGCCGGTAGTCGAGCGGCACCTTGAGGGTGGCGCACTCGTACGAGGCCGGCTGGTCCGGGCTGCACCGGTGCCAGGAGGGCTTCTGGTTCAGGTACTCCGGCGCCGAGGCGGCCGAGACCTGGGTCGCGGTCAGCAGGGGCACGGTGGACGCGATGAGTCCGGCGGTGGCGAGCAGCGGTGCGAGGCGTTTCATGCGCACGGGTTGCCGTTCCTTTCGGTGAAGTCGCTTACTCGCTCACCCTGTTGTACGGGGAGGCGGGGCGAATCATCCCGAAGGCCGGGGCATGTGCGTCTCACGAACGAGCCGATATCCGGACAACTGGCCGACACGCCGCCGGTGCACGCGGGCCGGACCGGTCAGTGGTGGCCGCCGCCGTGGGAGTCGCCGGCTTCGAGATCGCCGCCGATCCGGCCGCGCAGGGCGGTCAGGGCCTGCTCCGACGGCGCGGTGACCACCCACCGGCCTCCCACCAGGTAGGTGCCGCCGTACATCCGCGCCTCGGCCAGCCAGGACCGCTGCCCCTCGTCGGCGGCGAAGGTGACCATGCGGTAGGCGCCCTCACCCGTCTGGCAGCCGCCCTCGCGCAACTCGTCGGCCTGGACGTCCACATGGGCGGTGCAGCCGACGGCGGCGGCGATCTCCTCGATCGAGGCGGACGGCTCCCGGCTCTCCCGGGCATGCGCGCCGTGCGACGCGGCAGGGCTTCCGGCGCAGCCGCCGGCCGCCGGCACGGCGCACAGGGCGGCGACCGCCACGGCTGCGGCACGCGGAACACGGCGGTACGAACGGGCGGTCGACGGCGGCATGGCTGCTCTCGCTTCCTCATGGGCTGACGGGGGAGCGGCCGTGGTGCCCGGGTGGGAGGGGGCCGGGCACCACGGGTCCGAAGGGCCTTTCCTAGTGCGCCGCCTTCGCCTTCTTTCCCTTGTCGGTCATGGCGAACCAGAGGCCCTGCTTGTTGTGCCCGGTGATATCGCCGGGCTCCTTGTCCCCGGTGAACGTATAGGCCGGCCAGCAGTCGATCGTCAATTGTTCCGAACCGTCGGGACGCTTCACGGAGCCGACCAGTTCGGCGGCAATTCCCGACAGCTTCGACTTGTCCACCGGCTTGGCGGGCTTCCAGGTGTCCAGGCAGGCATCGAGGCAGCCGATCTTCATCGGCCAGGCGCTGTCCTTGTCGAAGCGGTAGAGCGTGCGGCCCTCCGCGTCCGCGAGGATGCCGCCGAGCATCGGATTCCGCGCGACGGACAGTTCGGCCCCGCCGCCCGCCCCGGCGCCGGGCTCCTCGCCCGCGCCCTGCGCCGGAGCCTTCGCGGCGGCGGCCGGCTTCCCGTCCGCGCCCAGCGCGTGCCAGGTCCCGCCCACGCCCTCGCCGAGCGCGTCCCCCGGCTTTGCGTCCTTCGCGTAGCGGTACACGGGCCAGCCCGCCAGCGTCAGCTGCCGGGTGCCGTCGGCCCTGGCGACCGAGCCGAGCAGGCCCGCGTCTATCCCCTCACCTGCGGTGACGTCATCGGCCGCGACAGCGGGCCACGCCGTGGCGCAGTCCCCTTCGCAGGCGGACTTGGGGGGCTTGGGCGTGTCCTTGTCGAACCGGTAGAGCGTGAAGCCCTCGCTGTCGGTGACCGCGGCGCCCAGCTCCGGGAGCTCGGCCACCTTCAGCTGACCGGCCGGGCCGTTCTTCGCGGCGCCACCCGCCGGGTCGGCGCCGGAGCCGCCGTCCCCGTAGGCGGGATCCGCGCCCGAGCCCGACCCGTACGCGCCGTCCCCGCCGTCCGCCCCGTACACGGACCCGATCTTCTTGCTGTCACCCGCCGGCTGTACCGCATTCCCCTGTCCCGGCGGTTTCTCGGCGAGTCCGCATCCGGCGGTCAGCAGCAGTACCGCGGCCGCCGCCGACCCGGCGAATATCTCACGACGCATTTTCTTCACGATCTCTCCTTCAGGTCCGGTCCAGCGATTTCCGTTCGTCCCTGCCGTAATTGATACGGGGCCGGGAGCGGCGCAGACACAATCCCCGGGGAATTTGTCGGATCGCGCCAAGAAATGAACCGGGGGACGGGCCGCACACGTGCACCGGCTCAGTCCTGGATGCGCAGTGCCAGCGCCGGGCAGCGCCGGACCGCACGCAGCGCCTTCGGCCGCAGCCGCGCGGGAACCGGCATGGACGCCTTGGCCGGATAGCCGTCCGCGTCGAGCCGCACGACATCGGGGAGGATGTCGACGCACAGCCCGTGCCCCTTGCACAACGTCCAGTCCACGACGAGCCGTTCGGGACTCTCGTCACGCGGCAGCGGCAGCGCGCCCAGCACCCGGCGGCCGCACCCGCCGCCGAAGGCGTGGTCGTGGAACTCGTCGGGGAAGGCGGCCAGGGCCGAGGCGACGAAGTGCGAGGTGCCGTCGGGATGGCTGCACGCACCGCGCCCCCGGACCGCCGTCATACGCGCCTCCACCGCCTCCAGGGCCTCGCCGCCCCCGCCGCGCAGGACGTCGTCCAGTACGTCGGCCAGTGCGGGCAACCCCCGCACGCAGGGCCCGCACTGGCCCGCCGACTCCTTGGCCATCCACCGGGTCACCCGCGCGACCTCGCCGGCCGGGCAGGTGTCCTCGGGCAGCGGCAGCACCGCCCCCGCCCCCAGCACCGCCCCGAAGCCCGCCAGCGACTGCCGGGACACCAGCGCCGAACGCGCGGCCACCGGGTCCAGCCATCTGCCGTGGTAGCCGCCGACCAGGACGCCCTGCCCGGGATCCGTACCGCACAGCTCCAGGACGTACGCCAGCGAGGCGCCGGTCGGCGTCTCGACCACCGTGGAGCCGGCCACCGTCAGCAGGACCGTGCCCGGCTCGCCCGGCAGCCCGGCGGAGCGGTACTCCGGCGCGCCCAGCCGCGCGGCGACGCCTAGCTGGGCGTAGGTCTCCGTGTTCGACAGCAGCGTGGGCACCCCGCCCAGCCCCCGTTCGCTGGTGCGCACCTTCTGGCCGGACGGCAGCACGGCTCCGCCGTTCAAGCCGCTGACGAGGGCCGTCCCCTCGCCGGTGACGAAGCGTTCGGGAAGCCGCGCCACCCGCACCCGGCGCCCGGCCGGGCCGCGTTCGGCCACGGCGTCGCGCACCGACTGCTCCACGTCCTCCCGGGTGACGGCCACCACGACGTCGTCCGCGCCGAGCGCCGCCGCGGCCAGCAGGGCTCCGTCGAGCACCAGGTGCGGGGCGTGCAGCAGCAGCGCGGTGTCCTTGAGGCAACTCGGCTCGCCCTCGCTGCCGTTGACGACCACGGCGGTGGGCGCGTCCCGGCCCCGGGCCGAGCGGGTGACGGCCCGCAGTTTCCGTGCGAACGGGAAACCCGCCCCGCCCCGGCCCCGCAGGTCGATGTCGTCGGCCAGCCCGATGAGCTCGTCCGGGCGGTAGCGGGGCAGCGTGCCGTGCGCCGTGAGATGGGCCGAGCGGTCGAGCCGGGGGATCCGGTCGAGCCCGGCCAGCAGCCTGGGGGCGCCCACACAGCCGAGGCCGGGGCGCGGGTCGCCGGTCACAGCCACCGCTCCGCGGCGGCCGGCTGCTCGCCGTACATCCGCGTTCGCCGGCCGGCCGTCGCGAAGGACCGGGGGCCCGGCCGCGGCAGCGGCGGCCGCCCGCGGGGTGCGAGCGGCGGCGTCGCGCCGCCGGCGCCCGAGCGGTCCGAGCCGGCGCCCGAGGCCGGACCGACGCCGCGGCGGGGCCCGGTGCCCGCACCCGGGCCCGTGCCCGGACGGGGCCCCGGCACGGCAGTGGGCCGCGAACGTGCGTCACGGGCCCGGGACTTCACCCGGAACACCAGCACCCCGGCGACACCGATCAGGCAGAGTGCGTACGCCGCCGTCACCCAGGCGCCGCCCGGGCGGCCCGCCTTGAGACCGTGCACCAGGGAGGCGCCCCAGGCCGGATAGGCGCCGAAGTGCAGGGCCCGCCACCACAGGGAGCGGCTCTTGGTCGCGAACACGCTGCGCACCGCCCCGGAAACCGCCACGGTCACGAAGAGGTAGCCGGCCAGCGTGCCGAGCCCGATGAGGACGGGCCGCTCGGCGTCCGCGAAGGGCAGCACCGCGGCGGCCGCGGTCGTCTGTGCCTCCGCGACCTTGACCCAGACGTGCAGGGCCAGGAAGCCCAGACCGGCCACCGCCAGTCCGCGGTGCGCGCCTTGGGCGAGCAGTCGGTGGCCCGGTCCGAGCAGCACCCGGTCGGTGGCCACCAGCCCCCACAGGACGGTGGCGGTGAGCGAGACGAGCGAGAGCACGCCCGCCCCGAAGTCGAGGAAGTCCCACAGGCGGGTCAGGGCGTCCGCGCGGACCACCACGATGAGGGAGGCGAGTGCCGCGAGGACGGCCGGGGCCGTGGCCGGATGACGGCTCCTGCGGCGGGCCCGGTGCGAGCGGCGTAGATACGGCTGAGACAGGGGCATCCAGATCTCCTGTGCGCCTGGGCCCCGAGCGCTCCACCTCGGCGCTCGGTACCCGGGGGTCGTTGTCGCTCGTGCCCGGCAGCGCTGTGAAATCCCCGCGCCGGCCGAGGAGCTAGGGCCGGAGTGCAGAAGCATCGTGGAGCCACACGGCGCCTCCACAGGATTTATCGAAACGTGATAATTTCTCGCGACCGCGTCTCCGGGGCATCGAACAACACCGGAAGATTCCCCTCCAGCGGAGGTTGCGACTGGCCACCGCGCCGCCCGCCGCCTACGCGTCCCCGACGGCAAAATCACGGCAAAACCGCGGGACCGAATGGGGTCGGACCCCTCCAGGAGGGAGTACGAGGGGCCACAACTCTCGTGTCAGACACGGACGTTGGCGCGAGGGGCAACCTCGGCGGGCCTGTCCTCCGCTACCGGACAGGCCTCACCCCGGCATGAACGAGGAAACGATGTGCGAACTTCTGAACCGCATCTGGTCCCGCCCCCGCGGCGAGTGGACCCGCGTCCTTCGACGGGAACTCCCCGCATTGGCCGCCGAGATAGTGGAGGAGCTTCTGCATGGAATTCCGGAATTTTCCGCCCTTATCGATGACAACGATGCCATCGATGACGAACTGCTCAGACAACGGGTGGAAGAAGCCCTTCTCACCGCACTCGGCTACCGCGACCCCCGCGGCTGCCCCCCGGGCCAGGAGCAGGACCACCCCCCGCGGCAGCCGGCCGGCTTGCCCGCCGACACCGAACGGGGACACCAGCACGCGGCCCTGGAGGTCGTCGCCGGAAGGGACCACGACCGGCACCGCGACAGCCGCGACGACGGCCATCGCGAGAGCGGCCACGACGCCCACCGCGAGAACAGCCACGACAACCACCGCGACAGCGGCCACGACAACCACCGCGACAGCGGCCACGACAACCACCGCGACAGTGGCCACGACAACCACCGCGACAGCGGCCACGACGGCCACCGCGACAGCGGCCACGACACCCACCGCGACCGGCAGGAGGACGCGCAGGACGGCGGCCGCCACGGCAGGCAGCCCCTCGGGCCCGGCGCCGACCGCGCGCGACAGGACCTCTTCAAGGCCCTCACCGATGACCGGGACCCCTCCGGCACCTCCCTCGCCGAACTCGCCGAGGCGGCCGGCTGGCCCCTCCCGGTGGCCGTACGGGCCATCGCGCCGGCCGTACCCGGCGAGGCGCAGCAACTGGCGGCCGTCCTGGACGACGCCCTCGCCGGGACCTTCGCGGGCCGCCCCTGCCTGCTCGTCCCGAGCCCCGATCCCGACACCCGGGCCCCGCTCGAACTCCCCTTGCGCGGACGCTTCGCGGCCGTCGGCCACGCGGTACCCCTGCGGGACACCGCGTCCTCCCTGCGCTGGGCCCTGCGCCTGCTCGCGCTGACCCCCGTCCGCGCGGGCCTGGACGCCCGCCCCGTCTTCGTCGACGACCACCTCTCGACCCTGCTGCTGCTCCAGGACGAGCCCCTGGCCCACGCGCTGGCCGCCCGCTGGCTCAGGCCGCTGGCGGACCTGACCCCGCGCCAGAGCGAACGGCTGGAGGTGACCCTCCTCGCCTGGCTGGAGGGCGGCGGCGCACCCGAGGCCGCCAAGGCCCTGAGCGTGCACCCGCAGACCGTGCGCTACCGCATGCGCCAGCTGGAGAAGCTCTTCGGGCCCGGACTGCGCGACCCCCGCACCCGGTTCGAACTGGAGATGGCCCTGCGCAGCCGCCGGCTGATGGCCCAGGTGCGTCGCATGCACTCGCAGGTGGGGCGCAGGACGGCGCGCGTGGTCACGGCGGACTTCACCCCGCTGGTCGGACGGATGGCCCGCGTCAACGGGCTGTGAGACGGCCGAGGCGGAACACCGGCCGGCCCGGCCCCCGGAACCGCGGGGGCCGGGCCGGCCGCGCTCACGAAGCGGCGGGCACCGCGCCCGGCAGGGCCGAGTTGAGGTCCAGCAGCTCCTCGTACGACCGTGCGCAGTCCTCGCACGCCGCCAGGTGGCGGGCGAGGGCGCGCGGCTGCCGCCTGCCGCTGCGCCGTACCGCCGAACCGAGCATGTGGCTGTAGTGGCCGCACCGTCCGTCGGACGCGGTGTCCACATGGGCGAGCAGGTACGCCTCGCGCAACCCTTCCCGGGCCCGGAAGGCCAGCGAGGTCACCGCACTCGGGGTGATGCCCAGCCGCGCCGCGATCTCGTGGGGCGGGTCCTCCTCGACGAGGGTCTGCCACAGGACGGCCCGCCAGCGGGCGGGCAGGGTCTGGAAGGAGCGGGCCAGCAGCCGCCGGTCCTCACCCGCCAGCAGCCGGCGCTGCGGATCGCCGCCCGCCGCGGCCTGCGGGCACCAGGTGTCGAAGTCCGGTGTCAGGAGCGTCCTGCCGTCGCCGTCGCGCCACTGCATGGCCGTGTGGCGGACGACGGCCAGCAGGTACGCGCGCCACGGACCCCGGGGCCCCGCGCCGGAGCGGACGGCCTGCAGGGTCCGGGCGAAGGCCTCCGAGACGAGGTCCTCGGCGTCCTGCGGGGTCCGGCAGCAGGTGCGCGCGTACGCGAGGGCGGCCCGCCGGTGGCGCCGGTAGAGGAGGTCGCACACGGCGGCGTCCGCGGTGCCCGTCCCGTACCCGCTCTTCAGCCGCCCGGTCAGTTCTCCGTCCGAGGGGGCGGCCGGATGCTCCGGGTCGTCCTCGGACGCACGAGAGGCGGACATGGCACTCCTCGCAGGGTCAGGTGCGTCAGGTGCCGGAACCGGCTGGGCGCACGTGTGCGGCGTTGGCCCGAAGTCGGCTTCGGGCCAACACCTTTCCCGGACGGGGCGCGGTGCGAGGGGGGAGGAGCCGCACCCCGTCCGGGAGTTCGTGGGATTCGTGGCGTTCGTGGCGTTCGTGGAGTTCACGCGCCCGCCGCGTCAGCGGCAGCTGCGCCCCCTGTTGATGCAGTCCACCGCGGTGTTCATCAGGCGGTCGTCCATCACGTTGATGAAGTCGCCGTGGTCGGTCACCGGTTTGTGGAGCTGCTCGGGAAAGCTGTCCACGGCGAACCGCGCACCCGGCGCGACCCCGTACGTGATCCGCTGCACCAGCTGCGGAATGGCGCTGAAGCCCCTGGGGCAGCGGCCGTCGCCGTTCGCGAAGGCCACGTGGGTGCGGTGGTTGGCGCTGTCGGTGTTGCGGCCGTCCCAGCAGCTCTGGAAGGTGAAGGTGCGCACCACGTCGCTGCCCTTGGGGCAGATCGGGTACTTGTCCTTCAACTGGCGGTTCTCGAAACCGGTGCAGCTCCACGAGGCGTTGGCATTGGCCGTGCCGTTGGTGAAGGCCTTGGCGTCCCCGGTGATGATCCGCAGGAAGCGCGGCATGGCCTTGACCTTGCCGGCGGGGCTGCCCTTGAAGGTGATCGACACCTGCTTGGGTTGCAGGATCGTGCCCACGTTCCCGTCCTGGCCGCCGCCGGGCGCCTGCGCGTCCCGCTCCGCCTTGCCGTCGCGCAGCCGCAGCACGGGCCAGTAGTAGCTGGACAGATCGCCGTTGGCGCAGGTGGTGTCGGCGGCGGCCAGGCTGTCGTTGGTGGAGAAGGCGTCGGTGGACTCGTTGCCCACGTAGTCGTGCATGTGGTGGGCGCCGTTGGAGACACCGGGGGCGACGATCACGTTGTCGGGGTTGAAGTGGCCGTTCTCGTTGCGTCCGCACTGCGAGCTGAAGGACCCCGTGGAGGCCCCGGCCGCGGCCGCGGGAGTGCGTACGTTCGGCCGTACCTTGCCGATGGCGACGAAGTCGCTCCGCGCCGGGCCGCCCTTGCCGCCGGTGCTCCGGGCGGTGCCCGCATCGGCCGCCTGGGCGTCGGCCCCGGCGTCGTCCTGCGCGTCCGCCTGCTTCACCTCGCAGCCGCTCAGGTCTTTCAGCTCCTCGGGGCGGGCCGCGGAGCGGGCTATCGCGTCGGACATGCGGCCGATGGTCTGCTCGCGCTGCTGCCTGAGCCCGCCGATGAGCTCCTCGCCCCGGGCCTCGCCCGCGGCGAGCCGCCGGTAGGCGTCGGCGACCTGGACGTCCAGCTGGGCGAGGCCCTCGTCGACCTCGGTCCGGGCCTGGTTGGGTACGGAGGTCAGCCGGTCACCGACGTCGGGGCAGTCGATGGTGGCGGTCACCTGTGTCTCCCCGGCCGAGTCGAGGCGGCCGTCCTGGCCCGCGTTGGCGCTGCCCGCCACGACGGCGACTGCGCCGCCGCCCAGGACCAGCGCGCAGACCACGGCCAGCAGTTTGTTCGTCACCCGGGGGCGTTTATGGCCCTTTTCACTCATGCGATCACTTCACTTCACTTCGTCGGTCGGACATCGGACGGAGCAGGGGTCCCGTCGGGGACGTTGAGCGCGTCGAAGTCGACCAGCCCGCTGTCCTCGAGGACCGTGATGTGGTCCAGGACCGTGGCGTTGGCGGACGTGGCCAGGGTGCGGACCATGGAGTTGCGGGTCTGCGCCCGTATCTGGGCCAGCAGCGCGAACACCTTGCCGTGCGCTCGGCGCAGCAGCTGGATGAACAGCCGCTCGTACTCCTCCCCTTGGGCCCGGGTCAGCTGGTCCAGCCATCCCCGCTGCTGCGCGGACGGCTGGTTGGGCAGGTCGACCCCGAGGGCCTGGCCCACCTGGATCACCTGCCGGTCCAGCTCGGTGTGGCCCTCCACGAGGTGCTCGCCGGCCGTGCGCACCGTGGCGCGCGTCCCGCGCTGCTGGGCCTGCCGTCCGGCGGGCAGTTCCCACAGGCCGGCGAGCCGTACCTTGCGCACGAAGTCCCGGTCCGCGGGGGTCAGCGGCCCGTACGCCGTGCTCATGATCCCGGCGCCGTCGTCCTCGGCTGCCGGTGGTCCGGCCGAGGCCGAGGCCTGCGTACCGAACTTCTCCACGGGGATCAGCAGCGCGATCAGCGTGACGGCGAGTGCGGTGATGACGAAGCCGCTGCCGATCGTGTATCTCGTGGCCACCGAAAACCTGCTGATGGAACGCCGCCCGAATGACAGCACAGTGCCTCCTAGGTCCGTGGGCCGGGAGGGGCAGCGGGGTCGGAGGGTCCGCACGCGCCGTGCGTTGCACACCCGCATTCCCGGGGTGTCACGGGACGCTAGTGCCACGGGCCGTGGCCTGTCGGCGGACCATCACCATTGGATAAACATCCGGGCAAGCCCCCGGAGGACTGATATCTTGCCGCGCTGCGTGCTGCCCGGAGGGGACGGCCTCCCGGCTGTGGTCCGTCGCGCTCGCCTGCACGGTACTGACCGGCCGCGTCCCCGCCCCCGAGCACCGGGCGGCGGTGGCGGCGCCGGGTTCGAAACCCCGTTCGTCAGCGTCGGCCGCTCCGCGCCCCACGTCCGGGTGGTTGTTCCCCGTACGGACGCTTTTCGGTGCTCAAGCCTCCGGCGGGCCGCAAGAGTTGACCCATGATCATCGACCCGCCCCCCGCCTCCGGCTCCCCGGCCGAGGGCGCCCCGGCGCCCGCCCGCCGCCCCTCCCGCCGTACCGTCATCGCCGGCGCGGTCGCCGGAGCCGGCGCCCTCTCCGTCGCGGCCGCCTCCGCCGGGACCCCGCAGACACCGTCCGGCTCCGCGCGCCCCGACTGGGAGACCTGCCTGACCATCGCCCGGGCCATCCTCGTACGGGACGACGACGACCAGCCCCTGGTGCCGCGTTACGCGGACATCCTCCTCAAGAACGGCCTGCCCCGCTCCCGCCGCCCCGGCAAGAAGGTGCTGGTCGTCGGCGCCGGGCCCGCCGGACTCACCGCCGCCCACCTCCTGCGCGAGGCCGGGCACCAGGTCACCGTCGTCGAGGCCAACGCCAACCGGGTTGGCGGCCGCATCAAGACCTTCCGCACCGGCGGCCACGAGAAGGCCGCCGCGCCCTTCGCGGACCCCAAGCAGTACGCCGAAGCCGGCGCCATGCGCATCCCCGACAGCCACCCGCTGGTCACGGGGCTGATCGACAGCCTCGGCCTCAAGCGCAGGCGCTTCCACCTGGTGGACGTCGACGGGGCCGGCCGCCCCGCCTACCGCACGTGGATCTTCGTCAACGGCGTCCGCGTGCGCCGGGCGGACTACGCCCGCAGCCCGCAGGCGGTCAACCGCTCCTTCGGAGTCCCGGCGGCCTACGAGTCCGTCCCCGCCGCGCAGATCGTGCGGGGCGCCTTCGCCCCCGTGCGCAAGGAGATCGAGGGCAAGAAGGACAGGGAGCTCGTCGAGGGCTGGGCCCGCGTCATCCAGCGCTACGGCCACATGTCGATGTACCGCTACCTGACCGAGGTGGCGGAGCTCGACGAGCGGACCGTCGACCTGATCGGAACGGTCGAGAACCTCACCTCCCGGCTGCACCTCGCCTTCGTGCACAGCTTCATCGGCGCCTCCCTGATCAGCCCGGACACCGCCTTCTTCGAACTGCCCGACGGCACCGCCACCCTGGTCGACGCGCTCTACGACCGGGTCAAGGACCTGGTACGGCTCGACCGCCGCGCCACCCGGATCACCCACGGCGAGGGCAAGGTCACCGTGGACACCGTCTCCGAGGGCCGCGGCGGCAGCCCGGTGCGCCGTGAGACCTTCACCGCCGACACCGCGATCATCACCGTCCCCTTCTCCGGACTGCGCCACATCCCGGTCACGCCGGCCCTCTCGTACGGCAAGCGGCGCGCGGTCACCGAACTGCACTACGACGCCGCCACCAAGGTGCTGCTCGAATTCAGCCGCCGCTGGTGGGAGTTCGACGAGGCCGACTGGAAGCGCGAGCTGGAGGCCGTCCAGCCCGGCCTGTACCGCAAGTACCAGACCGCGCAGACCCCGGAGGCCGGGGGCCTGCTGGGCGCCCACCCCTCGGTGCCCAAGGGCCGGATCTCCGACGCGCAGCGCGCCCATTACGCCGCCTGCCGTCCGGTCACCCGCGACCAGCCGGAGGCCGCCGGCGTCATCGGCGGCGGTTCGGCGACCGACAACCCCAACCGCTTCATGTTCCAGCCCTCCTACCCGGTGGAGGGCAGCGCAGGCGGTGTGGTCCTCGCCTCCTACAGCTGGTCGGACGACGCCCTGAAGTGGGACTCCCTGGACGACGAAGAGCGCTACCCGCGCGCCCTGGCCGGTGTCCAGGAGGTGTTCGGACAGCGGATCGAGGTGTTCTACACCGGCGTCGGCCGCACCCAGTCCTGGATGCGGGACCCGTACGCCTACGGTGAGGCCTCCGTGCTGCTGCCCGGCCAGCACACCGAACTGTTCCCGCACGTCCGCGCGTCCGAGGGGAACCTGCACTTCGCCGGGTGCCACACCTCCATCAAGCCCGCGTGGATCGAAGGTGCCCTGGAATCCGCGGTGCGGACCGCTCTGGAGGTCCACCTGGCGCTGTGAGCGGCCGCGGCCGCGGCGGCGTCCCGAGCCGCCGCGGCCGCCGCACCGCCCTCGCCGTCAGCTTTCGGCGAGCACGATGAGCCAGTCCTCCCCGGTGAGCCGGACCCGTTCCCGCTTGTCGGGGTTGATCCGCAGCCCGTGGCCGGGACCCGTCCCCGCCCCGGCGCGCAGCCGGTAGCCGACCGCGCATTCGCCCCGGCGGCGCGCCGCCTCCACGAGGGTGGCGAAGGGGACCTCGCGGTCGGCCCGGACGTAGTCCGAGGCCGGTTTGAGGTGGAACTCGCTGCCCTCCGCGTCGAAGAGCTCCTCGAAGACGTCGGCGAGGTAGCGGCTCTCCGAGATCTGGGTCATCAGGAGGCTGATCAGCCGGCCGCTCACGATGAAGTCGGCGCCCTCCCGGGCGGGTGCGAGGAGCCGGTTGCCGTCGTCGGACATCTCGGTGGTGAGGACGAGTTCCCGCCGCGCGGCCTCCGCGATGGCCCGCAGGTGCAGCAGCGTCACCAGCGTCCTGTCGTCCGCCAGGGCCTCCTCGCTGTAGGCGGGCTCGGCGGCGCCGCCCGCCGCGGCCGCGCCCGCGGCCCCCGGATCCACCTCGCCGACGACGATCACGCTGTCGTACGACGGCACGTCCAGCTTGGCCAGGACACGGGGGTCGGTGATGTCGCCGCCGTGGAAGACGACATCGAGGTTGCGCCGGGCCGCCGCGGTGCCGCCGCGGGCGTCCCCGTCGTCCAGAGCCACCACGTCGAGGCAGCTCCCGGGGCTCACGTACTGGTCGAGCTGGTCCACGACGAACGGGGCCCGGCGGTTCCAGCCGAGCAGGAGCACCCGCTCGGCCAGGGCGGCCGCGGGCGGGGCCGTGACGATCGCGTCCTCGTCCACGAGGGCGGACACGTCCGCCGGTACGGCCGTGTCGTCGTCCCGGGACAGGACGATGAGCCGGTCGCCCGTGCCGATCGTCGTGCCCGGCAGCGGATTGAGGGCGACGCCCCCGTCGGCGCGCACCAGACCGACCACGGAGGACGTGGCGAACGACAGCAGGGCCTCGCCGAAGGTGCGCCCGGCGAGCCCGTCGGCGGGGGCGGTGTAGAACTCGTCGCCCGCGAAGTCCAGCAGTTCCTGGTAGACGAGGGACAGGCCCGGCCGGCGGGCGGTCTGTACGAGGAGCCGGGCGATGATGTCGTCGACGCACAGGACGTGCCCGTCCGGCCCGGCGGCCAGCCTGGCGGTGGCGTGGTGGCGGCTGTCCCGGACGGCGGCCACCACCACCGCGCCACGACCGGCCTCGGGGACCGCGGCGTTGAGGGCGAGCAGGGTCTTCACCACGTGGGCGTCGCCGGTCCGCCCGCCGGGCGGCAGCACGAGCACGGCCTTCGCCGTCCGCGGACTCACCCGGGCCAGCTCGGCGGGGTCGGTGGTGCTGCCGTTGCGGCAGATGATCCGGGTCCTGCCCCGGTCCGGAAGGCGCGTGGCGATCTCCTCCTCCATCTCCACCTTGTCCTTCGGGGCGAGGACGGCGATGGCGGAGCGGCGCTGGTTGGCGTTGGCGGCCACCAGCTCCCCGGCCACCGGGAAGATCTGGTCGGACCAGCCCAGGACGACCGTGTGGCCCGCTTCCAGCACGGTGGAGTGGCCGAGCCGCAGCGACATGATCCGCCGGTTGATGCCGGTGGTGATCAGGCTGACCAGCGTCGACACGAACAGCAGGGCGACGAGCGCGAGCGTCACCGATGCCAGGACGTAGACGGGGGAGCCGACCGCGCCCCCGATCTTGAGCGTCTGCCCGACGCTGACCCACACCGCCGTGAGCCGTCCGGCGAGGGTGGCCGGGGCCGACCGGTCGGACCACACCAGGACCGTGCTCGCCGGGACCACCACGGCCAGGCAGGCCAGGCCCAGCCAGCCGATCAGCGCGGTGGTTCCGCCCGCCACCAGATGGTCGAACCGGTACCGGAGGCGCAATCGGAGGGACGTCGTGTGCTCCTGCGCCATGCCAGCTTCCTTCGGATCGGCGGCCGCTCGAAGGCCTCTCTGCCAACCCCGGCGGCGGCCGATCGGTTACGGGTGAACAGGAAGCAGGTGCCCCCGCGTGCCCACCCGGGGCACGCGGGGGCACCCTGGAGACATGGCCCGAGCCAACGACGAGGTCGAGGCGCTCCTGCGGGAGTACGCCGACCTCATCGCGATCCGAGGCGGGGAGGCCTTCAAGGCCCGCGCCTACGAGAAGGCCGCCCGCGCCGTCGGGGGCTACCCGCAGGACGTCTCGGTCCTCGACGCCAAGGGCCTGCGCGAGATCCCGAACGTGGGCAGGTCGCTGGCCGACAAGATCCTGGAGTACCTGCGCACCGGCCGCATGCCCGTCGTCGACGAGGCCCGGGCGTCCGTGCCGCCCGGAGTGCGCGAGCTGGTCGCGATCCCGGGGCTCGGCCCCCGCAAGGCCATGCTGCTGTACGAGGAGCTGGGCATCAGCTCCGTCGACCAGCTGGTCGAGGCCATCCGGCAGGAGCGGCTGCGCGATCTGAAGGGCTTCGGCGAGCGCACCGAGGACAACATCCTGCACGGCATCGCGGTGCTGCGGAAGGCCGGCGAGGGCCGCATCCTCGTCAGTGCGGCCATGGACGTGGCCGAGCAGCTCGTCGCCGAGCTCTCGGCGGTCCGCGGCTGCGTCCGGTGCACGTACGCGGGGTCCCTGCGCCGGATGCGGGAGACGATCGGCGACATCGACATCCTGGTGGCGGCCCGCCGGTCGGCCCCGTTCATGGAGGCCCTCACCGCCCACCCGCAGACGATCGAGGTCATCGCGCACGGGGAGAAGAAGACCTCGGTACGGACGGCCACGGGCCTCCAGGTGGACCTGCGGGTGCTCCCGCCGGCCTCCTGGGGCGCCGGACTGCAGTACTTCACCGGCTCCAAGGCGCACAACATCCGCACGCGCGAACTGGCGGTGCGCCAGGGCCTCAAGCTCTCCGAGTACGGGCTCTTCGACGCCGAGAGCGGCGAGAGCATCACCTCCGAGACGGAGGAGGCGGTCTACGCCAGGCTCGGGCTGCCGTGGATACCGCCGACCCTGCGCGAGGACCGCGGCGAGATCGCGGCCGGGCTGCGCGGCGAACTCCCCGACCTGCTCGCGGAGAACGACATCCGGGGCGATCTGCACACCCACACCGACCTCACCGACGGGCTGGCCCCGCTGGAGGACATGGTCGCCGCCGCTGCCGCCCGCGGCTACGCGTACTACGCGGTCACCGACCACGCCCCGAACCTGTCCATGCAGCGGATGACCAGCGAGAAGATCCTCGCCCAGCGCGAGCGGGTGCGCGCCCTGGACGGCGCGCACAAGCGGATGCGGCTGCTGCACGGCACCGAGCTCAACATCGGCCCGGACGGCACCCTGGACTGGCCCGACGACTTCCTCGCGGAGTTCGACCTGTGCGTGGCCTCCGTCCACTCGCATTTCAACCAGAGCCGGCAGGAGCTCACCCGCCGCCTGGTCCGCGCCTGCGAGAACCCGCACGTCGCCGTCATCGGCCACCCCACGACGCGCCGGATCGGCAAACGCCCGGGCATCGACGCCGACTTCGACGCCGTCTTCGAGGCCTGCGCGCGGACGGGCACCGTGCTGGAGATCAACGCGCACCCCGAGCGGCTCGACCTGTGCGACGAGGACATCCTGCGCGCGAAGCGGTACGGCGTGAAGTTCGCCGTGAACTCCGACGCCCACGCCACCACCCACCTGCCGTACATGCGCTACGGCGTGGCGACGGCCCAGCGCGGCTGGCTGACCACGGACGACGTCGTCAACACCTGGCCGCTGACGAAGCTGCGGAAGTTCCTGGAGGCAAAGGGCACCTGACCCAGCCGGCCGAGCCCCCGCGAGGCCGGCCCACGCCGCGCCCGTGCCCTCAGGGCGGCGGTCCGGCCGTCAAACGGCCGAATGACCGTGCGTCCGCAACGGCCGCGCCGCCGGCGTCGTTGTTGAAGTAGGCGAAGACGTCCGCGTCCGGGGGCCAGGTGTCCGCGATCCGGTCGGCCCAACTCCGCAGGGCCGCTCGGCCGTACCGGGGCGCCGGCCGGGAACGGCCTTCGTGGAAGCGTACGTAGCCCCAGTCCGCCGTCCGCCACAGCGGTGTCACGGGCCGCGACCGGCGGTCGGCCCAGCACAGGGCGGCGCCGCGGCCGACGAGGACGGAGCGTACTTCCGCCGTCCACCACGACTCGTGCCGCGGTTCGACGGCGACGCGAACGCCGACGGGGAAGCAGGCGAGGCAGGCGTCGAGCGCGGCAGGGTCGGCGCGCAGCGTGGGCGGCAGCTGGAGCAGGACCGGACCGAGCCGGTCGCCCAGGGGAGCGGCGTGCTCCATCAGCCGCTGGACCGGCTCCGCCGGGTCACGGAGGCGTTTGACGTGCGTCAGGAAACGGCTCGCCTTGACGGCCATGACGAACCCGGGCGGGGTCCGTGCGCGCCATCGCGTGAACGTCTCGGGCGACGGCAGCCGATAGAAGGCGTTGTTGAGTTCGACGGTGGGGAAGTGCCGTGTGTACTCCTCCAGCCACAGCCGTTGTGGCCGGTCCGGCGGATACAGAACGCCCGACCAGTCCCGGTACTGCCATCCGGAGGTGCCGACGAAAACGGCCATACGGCCCGTCTGCCCTCCCGCCCGCCGCGCATACCCATGCGCCTGGGGCCGGGCAGACCGGGGCAGGCGGGCATTCGGGCGTCCGCACGGGGGTGAGGCGTCGAAAGGAGGGCAGGCGCCCTCTGCAACGTTGAAACGCCATTCACCAGGAGGAGCCTTGAGTGACTTCCAGGATGCGAGCCGCCAGGACGAGAGCAGGACGACGGCGGTAGCACACACTGTTCAGGACAAGGCCGGTGAGGGTGCGTCGCTGGTCGGGGCCAAGGCCGCCGAAGTGGGCGGTACGGCAAAGGAGCAGGCGGCCAACGTGGTCGGCGAGGCCACCGCGCAGGCCCGGGATCTCGTCGGACAACTCCGTACTCAGCTGACCGGTCAGGCCGAGACCCAGACCCAGCGGCTGGCGGAGAACGTGCGCCGCCTCTCGCAGGAGCTGCGGGAACTGGGCGAGAACGGCAAGCCCGACTCCACCATGGCAGGAGTCGCCCGGCAGATAGCCGACGGTGGCCATCAGATGGCCGCCCACGTCGAGAAGCGTGGGCCCGACGGGCTGATCAGCGACCTGCAGGGTTTCGCGCGCCGTCGCCCGGGCGTCTTCCTCGCGGGCGCGGCGCTGGCAGGCTTCGTCGTCGCGCGAGCCGGCAAGGGCGTCAGCGCGGCCACCTCGTCCGATGCCTCAGGCGGCTCCTCGGAGGACCGCGGCGCCGCTGCTCCCGCCATGATCGACAGGCCGCCCACGCGTTCGGACGACCCGGCGGCAGGGGCACGTCCCCGCCCTGCGCAGAGCGGTCTCCCGGCCGGTTACGAGGACCCCCTCGACACCTACGGGCAGTCGCAGCCGCCGCACGTCACCCCGGCGCCGCCGACCTACCCGCCGGCGAGCTCCCCGCCCTACGGCGGCCCCGCGCAGCCCGGGGGAGGGATCTGAGTATGGCTCTCTCCTCCTACGACCGACCGGCCGCGCCCGCTCCGCCCCCAGGACCGCCCGCCTCCGAGCCGTCCATCGGTGATCTGATCGGTGAGATCGGCCAGGATCTGTCGCAGCTGGTCCGAGACGAGATCGAACTGGCCAAGGCCGAGATCAAGCAGGAGTCCGCGAAGGCGGGCAAAGCGGTCGGCATGTTGGGCGGGGCCGGTTACGCGGGGCACGTGGCGCTGCTGTTCGGCAGCCTGACCCTGGTCTTCGCCCTGGCCAACGTGATGGACCCGGCATGGGCCGCCCTGATCGTCACCGTCCTGTGGGCCGTGGTGGGCGGGGTGCTGTACGCGGCCGGGCGAAAGCGCCTGCGCACCGTCAACCTCAAGCCGGAACAGACCGTGGAGACCTTGAAGGAGGATGCCCGATGGGCGCGACACCCGACGAGCTGACCAAGGACGTGGAGTACCGGCGCGCGCACTTGGCGCACAACGTCAACATGCTGGCGGACAGGATGACCCCGAGCAAGGTGGCCCAGCGCAAGGTCGACTCGATGCGCCACCGGGTCACCGGAGTGAAGGAGCGCGTGATGGGCACGGCACACGATGCTGCGCACGGTACCTCCGAGAGCCTGCACCAGACTGCGGACAGCCTCACCGGCGCGGCCAAGGAAGTGGGCGGCACCGTACAGGAGGGCCTCCAGCAGACCCCCGCCCAGATCAAGCGACACACCCAGGGCAGCCCCCTGGCCGCCGGCCTCATGGCCTTCGGCGCCGGCATGCTCGCGGCCGCCCTCCTGCCGACCACCGAGGTCGAGGAGAACGCGGGACGGCAGCTGCGGGAGCACTCGGACGAGCTGCTGGAACCCGTCAAGCAGACCGCCCTCCAAGCCGCCGAGGAGGTCCGGGAAGAGCTGAGGGAACCGGTCGCCGAGGCCGTGGGAACGGTGAAGGACACGGCTCAGGAGGCCGTGTCCACCACGACCGGGCACGCGCAGGACGCAGGACAGGAAACCGCCGACGAACTGCGCCAGGTAGGACGGGACACCGCCGCCGAGGTGCGCGGGGAGCCCGGCGCACAGCGTCCTCCCGCGTAGGGCGCACGAGCGGCCCCGCGGCGGGGCTCTGGCTGCCCACAGGGGCGGCGCGGCTTCACCCAGGCGCTGATCCGCGTCGTGGATCTGCCGGGTGACGAGCCGCGTCCGCTCCGGGGGAGCGGACGACGAAACGAGCCCTGCCGCATCCGCTCCACTGCTGCCTGGAGGCCGCGGGCGGCCGGTCCTGAGGGGCCGGGCTCCCCGCCTTCCCACCGGAAGAGGCCGGGCTCCTCGATGTCCACGTCGTCCCCCCAGGGAAATCCGGCGCGGCGCAAGAAATCCCGCACGCTCACTCCGGCCCAGGCCGGTGCGACCTGGTGTTCAGGCTCGTACCGGACCTGCGAGCCGACCAGGTCGCCGATCAGCCGCGCGCCTGGCTGGACGGGCACCGCCGACCGGTTTCACCTACGCCCGGCGGTAGCCACGGCCATCTCCGACCCGTGCCGCCGGTCCGCCGGACGGCGTAGCGGATCCGTGCGAGGAGCGAGGGTTCCCCTTCCGGGTTACGTTGGATGCTCCGAAGATCGCCGGACTGCGGGGCGGCCTGCTCGGGGCAGCCGCCGTGTGACGTCCATGGAGCGGCCTGTACGGGCGCCGCGACTCCCGGAGGTACGCGATGTCCAGCACGGCACTGACCTCGGTCACCCTCCCCGGCCGCCTGGTCGCCCTGCCGGGTGTCTACCGCCCGCAGGCGGACACCCACCTGCTCGCCGAGGTCCTCGCCGGCGAGGACCTGGGGCCCCGCACCAGCGTCCTCGAAATCGGCACCGGGACCGGCGCACTGGCTCTGCACGCCGCTCGCAGAGGTGCCACGGTCACGGCGGTCGACGTCTCCTGGGCGGCCGTCGCGTCAGCGCGCATGAACGCCCTGCTCCACCGGCTTCCCCTGCGCGTCCTGCACGGCGACTTCGCGGCCCGCACCACCGGCCAACGCTTCGACCTGATCGTGGCGAACCCGCCGTACGTCCCCGCCCCGGGCGGGCGGTTGCCCTCGCGTGGGCCGCAGCGCGCCTGGGACGCGGGCCCGGACGGGCGTCTGGTGATCGACCGGATCTGCGCCACCGCTTCCGCTCGGCTGCGTCCCGGCGGCGCCCTGCTGATGGTGCACTCCGGCATGTGCGGGGCCGAGGCGACCCTGGACCGGCTGACCGCGGCAGGGCTGTCCGGCCAGGTCACGGCCACGGCGTGCGTTCCCTGGGGCCCGGTCCTGCGCTCGCGGCGGGTCTGGCTGGAGCGGCAAGGCCTGGCGAGCGGGGCCGAGGAGCGGGAAGAGCTGGTGGTCATCCGTGCCCGGAACCCCTGACGACGGCCCCCGCGCATACCGCCGTCCTCGTATCCGGCCCGACTGGAAGAGGGGCGTGGCGCCGCCTGGTGGCCAGGGCCGACGAGAACTCGATCGGTGGGACGATCGCGTCCGTGAACACCCTCTGGCTTGGGCGGGACCCGCCCGAACATGCGGATGGTTCCAAGGTGCCGGAGACCCCCCACCTGCTCCGGTGAGCCGCGGTGAAGGCGTCGGCCACCTGGCGAACGATTGTCGTCCGGCGAGGAGCTGGGCGGGCAGGCCGGGGCATTCGTCGATGATCCGGTGGGTGGCGAAGTCGTCCAGGTCGATCATGACGATGGTGCCGCTGCCGCCATTGCAGTAGATCAGTTCGCGATCGGAGACGCAGATTTCCGAGTTGATGTGCGCCGGGTTTCCCGCGGGGTGGTCCAGTGGCGTAGGACCTGTCCGACGGCAGCCTCGCAGAGGAGCGGAGTGGCAGCGGCAAGGCCGGCACAACTGAACGCAAGCGCCATGATCCGCCGGTATTCATGGTGCGTGCTGCTGTCGAGGGTGAACGATCGTCTCGATCGAGGCCCCCTGATGCTCCAGGTGCCGGGCGAGGTGGCCCGGCACCTGGGGCCTGGCGCCGAGCCGTCGGGCGACGGCCCGGCGTGGTGGGTCGAGGCCCGCGCCGCCGCGGGGGTTCCCCCGGCCGAGCAGCTTGCGGGAGCCTGCGGCCCGTCTGACCATGCTGCTGGGCGGCCGGGTCTGGCCGCCGGACGCCCCGGCACCGTCGTCGCGGCCCGCCCGGTCGATGTCTCGGGCATCACTGCCGTACCGGCCCCCGCGGCCGCCCAGCCGGCCGTCGACATGCTCACCGAGACGGCCGCGGTCGTCCTCCAAGACCGCCCGGTCGTCCCCATGACGAGCTGGCTCTCCGAAGCCCTGCGGGCCACCGTGGAGAGCGACCGGTCCCTGCAGATCGTCACCCCGCCACACTGCCGCCCGGCGAGCGTCAGCTCATCGTCTCCTTCCGCACCCTGCACCGTCCCGCGGCGGACCTCGTTCTCGGCGGCGCGCTGGAAGCCACCTGGCAGGCGCTGACAGGCGGGGCCCTCCGCCGGTCGGATGGGGGACGTCGGAGCCGGCCGGTGCGACCTGGTCACGGCGGCAGCTGACCGAGCCGGCGTGCGCTGTCGCCACGCGCTACGACAAGCTCGCCGTCCGCTACGAGGCGACCGTCCTGGTCGCAGCCCTCAACGCATGCCTCTGATCGGAGGTGGCTTTCCCGTCTTCGTTCACCAGTCCCGGCCAGCGGTCAGCACCTCCGCATCCGCGTCCGTGAAGCCGTATGCCGACGCGACGAAGCAAAACTCGTCACAGATCCACTCACGCGCAGCCGTCTCGATCCCGCTCCCGGCCGCCACGAACTCCCTGTCCAGCAGGTTGAACTCCTCCGTCGCAGCCTGGGTGAGCGCATACAAGGTCCTCAGATCCGACGGCTGCTCGGCCTCAATTCGCTCGCACAGCCGCAGCAGGATCGCCTTCCCCCGGTCGACTACGCGATCAGGGAAGTACGAGTCGTCGTACATCTGCCGCAGGAACGCGTGTCCCTCTACCTGCTGGTTTGTGATCGGCATGGCGCTTTCCCACCTCCGCGGAGACCTGACACGCCGATCATGCACAACACCACTGACAGCGACACCCTCTATGTGCGAGAAGCACATGCGCGGCCCACTCCAGCACGGTCTGAAGCGGGCGGGGCTCTCGACACGGGTGGCACCGCCGTCTCTTGGCCGCCGTAGCGGCCATCGAAGACGTGCTAGAGACGCAGTCCGCCCCCGGCGAGCCCGCGTAACGTCGAGTAGAGCCTGTCTTCGCCTACCGGCGGTGGCGGGGGGAGAGCTGCCCCGTCGGCCCGACGGCGCGTCGGGAAGGTCAGCGAACGGTCAGCACGAGTCCAGAAAGACTCGGGGAAAGCTGACCGAACATGCGAATGGTTGTAGCCTGCGGAGAACGCCCTTGACCTGCGCTGAGCAGGCAGGGAGCAGACAAATCGGGAGTTTCCTCATGCTTCGTACCATGTTCAAGTCCAAGATCCACCGGGCTACGGTCACCCAGGCCGACCTGAACTACGTCGGGTCCGTGACCATCGACGCCGATCTGCTGGACGCGGCCGATCTGCTGCCCGGGGAGCTCGTCCACATCGTGGACATCACCAACGGGGCCCGGCTCGAGACCTATGTCATCGAGGGGGAGCGCGGGTCCGGGGTCATCGGGATCAACGGCGCCGCCGCCCACCTCGTGCACCCCGGTGACCTGGTCATCCTCATCAGCTACGCACAGGTCGAGGACGCCGAGGCGCGGGCGCTCACGCCCCGGGTCGTGCACGTGGACGCGGACAACCGGATCGTCGAGCTGGGCGCGGACGCCTCCGCCCCGGTGCCGGGCACGGATCAGGAGCGCAGCCCCCACGCGGTGGCTGTCTGATCTGAGAGGAGTCGGATCGTGGCGGTCGAGTTCGAGGACGCCCGCGAGGCCGGACGGCTGCTGGCGGCCGAGGACGGGACGGTGGTCGGGTTCGTCGCCTACTTCGTGCTCGCCGAGGCGCCCCACGCCCTGGTGGCGGTGCACACCGTCGTCGAGCCGGGCCACGAGGGCCGGGGCATCGCCGGGGGGCTCGTGAGGACCTTCTACGGGATCGCCGCCGCCGAGGGCGTGCCCGTGGTTCCGCTCTGTCCGTACGCGGCCGCCTGGGCGGCCAAGCACCCCGACCAGGCGCCCGAGCCGCCGGTCGAGGTGGTGGCGGCGGCCAAGGCCCAGCTGGACGGCGACAGCTCCTTGTGGTGACCGCCCCCGGGCTGCTCCTGCGGACGCCGACGTCATCGTGCCGGCCCAGGCGCCCGTTGCGGCCTGCCGCAGGGTGGGGCGGCGCAGAGGGCGTCGCAGGGGCATTCCCCGCGTGAACGCGGGAAAATGGGCTGCATGGTGCGAGAAGCAGAACAGACACAGCCGCCCGTCCCCGAGCCCGAGCCGAATCCGGACCCCAGCCCCTTCCCGGACCCCGCGCCGATGCCCCGCCCGGTGCCGCCCGTGCCCGGCCCCGTCCCGGAGCCGGACCCGGTGCCCCCGCCGCCCGGGCCCGCGCCGGTACCGCAGCCCGGGCCCTGGAGCTGAGCGGCCTCAGTCCGTCCGGACCTCGGAGCGGTCACCGCTCCAGAGGGTGTGGAACGAGCCCTCGCGGTCGGAGCGGCGGTAGGTGTGCGCCCCGAAGAAGTCGCGCTGCCCCTGGGTGAGGGCGGCGGGCAGCCGCTCCGCGCGCAGGGCGTCGTAGTACGCCAGCGAGGCGGAGAACGCGGGCACCGGGATGCCGTGGCCCACCGCCGCCGCCACGACCGTCCGCCAGTCCTGCTGGGCCGCGCCGATCTCGGCTGCGAACCCCGGGTCCGCCAGCAGGCTCGCCAGTGCGGGCCGCGCGTCGTAGGCCACCCGGATCCGGTCCAGGAACGCCGCCCGGATGATGCAGCCGCCGCGCCACAGCGAGGCCACGGCGCCCAGGTCCACACCCCAGCCGTACTCCTCGCTGCCGGCCCGGATCTGGTGGAAGCCCTGCGTGTACGAGACGATCTTCGAGGCGTACAGGGCCTGCTCCACCCGGGCGGCGAACGCGTCGGCCGCCTCCCGGGACAGGGCTTCGGCCGTCGGCCCCGCGAGCCCGCGGGCGGCGGCGCGCAGCTCCGCGTGGCCCGAGACGGAGCGGGCGAAGACCGCCTCGGCGATCCCCGACACCGGCACGCCGAGGTCCAGGGCGATCTGCACGGTCCAGCGGCCGGTGCCCTTCTGCTCGGCGGCGTCGGCCACCACGTCCACGAAGGGCCGGCCCGTCGCGGCGTCCGTGTGCGCGAGCACCTCCGCGGTGATCTCGATCAGGTACGAGTCCAGGCGCCCCCGGTTCCAGGCCCGGAAGGTCTCCGCGATCCGCGCGGGGGAGTACCCCGCGACCTCGCGCAGCAGGTGGTAGGCCTCGGCGATGAGCTGCATGTCGGCGTACTCGATGCCGTTGTGGACCATCTTGACGAAGTGTCCGGCGCCGTCCGGTCCCATGTGCGAGGTGCAGGGCGTGCCGTCGGCGGCCTTCGCGGCGATCTTCTCCAGCAGCGGACCGAGCGACGCGTACGACTCCGGCGAGCCGCCGGGCATGATGCTCGGGCCGAGCAGCGCGCCCTCCTCGCCGCCCGAGATGCCCACGCCCACGAAGTGGATGCCCCGCTCGCGCAGTTCCCTCTCGCGGCGCCGGGTGTCCTGGAAGTGCGCGTTGCCGCCGTCGATGACGACGTCGCCCTCGTCCAGGAGCGGAGCGAACTCGCGGATCACCGCATCGGTCGGATCCCCGGCCTTCACCATGACGACGATGCGCCGGGGGCGCTCCAGCGCGTCGACGAACTCCTTCGCGGATTCGGCCGCCACGAACGCGCCCTCGTGGCCGAACTCCGCCACCAGCGCGCGGGTCTTCGCGGCGGTGCGGTTGTGGACGGCCACGGTGAACCCGTTGCGGGCGAAGTTGCGGGCGAGGTTGCTGCCCATCACCGCGAGCCCGGTGATGCCGATGTGGGCCGTGCTGCTGCTCATCGCTGCGCTCCTGCGTGCCTCGGTGTGCGGGGACGGCCGACGCTACACGCAGGCTGCCGCCCAGCGGCCGGAGCGCAGCCGAGACAACGTCAGATTCCGTGCGTGAGCGCCCTGTTGCGCCCCTTGTCATGCCCTGATCGGGACGTTAGGTTGTGCGGTTCCTGATGTCTTCCTGGGGGGCTCCCATGGGTGTACGGGGCCGGCACCGCCGGTATCAGCCGAGCAGCATCAACCGGGCCTCGCTCGTCGTCACCGCCGGCGGCGCCGGGATAGCGCTCCCGCTCATCGGAGCCGGGACCGCGCAGGCCGCGTCCGTGGACACCTGGAACAAGGTCGCCGCCTGCGAGTCCACCAACAACTGGCGCATCAACACCGGCAACGGCTACTACGGCGGTCTCCAGTTCAGCCAGAGCACCTGGCGGGCCTTCGGCGGAGCCGCCTACGCCCCCCGCGCCGACCTGGCCACCAAGGACCAGCAGATCGCGGTCGCCGAGAAGGTCCTCAAGGGCCAGGGCCCGCAGGCCTGGCCCCACTGCGGCAAGAAGGCCGGCCTCAGCCGCAGCGGCCCGGCCCCCGCCGTCGCGCCGGGCAAGCAGGCCCCGACGCAGAAGCAGGCCCTGGCCCAAACGCAGATCCGGCCCCAGAAGCAGATCCTGCCGCAGCAGGCCAAGGTGGGCACCGGGCAGCAGGCCGCCGCGCCCCGCCCGACCGGGACGTCCGTGCTGCCGAACCCGTACGTCGTCGCGCCCGGCGACTCGCTCTCGGCCATCGCCACCGAGCAGCGCGTCGAGGGCGGCTGGCAGGCGCTGTACGAGACCAACCGCGCCACCGTGGGCGGCAACCCGAACCTGATCTTCCCGGGACAGCGGCTCACCCTGCGGATCACCGCCGCGCCGCCCGCGCAGAACCCGGAGAAGCCGCCGCGCACGGCCGAGCCGGTCAAGCCCGTG
Organism: Streptomyces subrutilus; assembly: GCF_001746425.1. Lineage (GTDB taxonomy): Bacteria > Actinomycetota > Actinomycetes > Streptomycetales > Streptomycetaceae > Streptomyces > Streptomyces subrutilus_A. Next base: position 6,300,127 of record NZ_MEHK01000001.1, read on the forward strand.
GAGCCGGCGGCCCAGAAGCCCGCCGAGCCCGCGGCCAAGCCCGCGCAGAAGCCGGCCGCGAAGCCGCCGAAGCAGGCCGAGAAGCCCGCCGCCAAACCCGCCGAGCAGCCTGCCTCAGCGCAGCAGAAGCCGGTCGCGGGAGGCTACTTCGCCCCCGTCGACGCCGGCCTCGGCACCGCCTACCGCGCCGCGGGCTCCTCCTGGTCCAGCGGCTACCACACGGGGGTCGACTTCCCGGTGGCGACCGGCACCGCCGTCAAGTCCGTCGGACCCGGCCAGGTCGTCTCGGCCGGCTGGGCCGGTGCGTACGGCTACCAGGTCGTCATCCGGCACACCGACGGCCGGTTCTCGCAGTACGCCCACCTGTCGGCGCTCGGCGTCAAGGCCGGCCAGCAGGTGTCCGGCGGGCAGCGGATCGGCCGTTCCGGATCGACCGGCAACTCCAGCGGGCCGCACCTGCACTTCGAGATGCGCACGGGCCCCGGCTACGGCAGCGACATCGACCCCTTGAAGTACCTCCGCGCCCGTGGAGTCGCCATCTGACCCCCGCACGTGCGCGGGCACGGCGGTGAGCAGGACCAGTCCGGCCGCCGCCAGCACGGCGCTGGCCAGCGCCGCCGCCGTGCCGGCCGCCCCGTAGCGGAAGCCCTCGTCGAAGAGCGAGATGCCGACCGTCGCCGCGACCACGGGATTGACCACGGTCACCGTGGCCAGCGGCGCGGTCAGCCCGGCGCCACGGTAGGCCGCCTGCGAGAGCAGCAGCCCGCCGCAGGCCAGCAGCGCCATCGCCGCGAGATCGGGCCACAGGGCGCCGCCCGGCGACCCTCCGGTGAAGCCCTCCGCCACCGACTTGGTGAACACCGAGGCCATGCCGAAGGCCGCACCGGCCGCCGCGGCCATCAGCACACCGCGCAGCACCGCCCGGCGCATCCGGTGCGAGGCCGCGAACAGCGCCGCCACCGAGGCCCCGGTCACCGCGAGCAGCAGGCCGCGCTCGCCGCCCGCGAGGGACGGCTCCGCCCGGCCGTCGCCGCCGGTCAGGGCCAGCAGGCCGGCCAGGCCCGCCGTGGCCAGCACCGCACCCCGCCAGGCCGCCGCGCCCGCCCGGCGCCGTACGAAAACGGCCGCCATCGGGAGGGCGAAGACGATGGTGAGCGCGCCGAGCGGCTGGACCAGGCTCAGCGGCCCGTACGCGAGGGCCGCGACGTGCAGCAGCGCGCCGAGTCCGTTGAGCGCGACCGCCACCCACCAGCCGCCCCGCCGCAGCGGTGCGTACGGACGGTCCGGAGTGGTCGCCGCGACCTGTTCCTGGAGGACCGCGCCACCCGCGTACGCCAGAGCGGACACCAGACAGAGCAGGACCGACAGCGCCAGTGCACTCATGAAGTCGACAATGCCCGACCGGACTTCGCTATTCCGCAGCCCACAGGCGGTCACGGGTCATACTCCCGGCGTAGTGCGGGAGTAGCCGAGCCTGCCGCCGACGAGGCCCTCCGGCACGCGAAGTCGCGAACCGATCGCGCTGAGTGACGTACGCGGCGCCGGGTTTGGACCCCGGTGCGTCCGATCCGTACAGTTCCTCTTTTGAGGACTTCCGCAGCAGGCGGATGCGGACGAGTGATCGAGGAACGGCAGCGGCCATGACGGTGACCGAAGACAGCCAGGAGCAGGGGCAAGCGTACGGACCCGGCATCGACCCCGAGCGGCTGGCCCTCTGCCTCAGTGTGCTCGACGAGCTGGACAAGCTCGACGTCGACCACCCCGACGCGATCACCGTACGCCGCGCGACCGCCGGTCTCTACCGCACGGTCAAGCAGCGCCGCCGCCAGGAGCGCCGCGCCGCCAAGACCGCCAATGACAGGGCCGTCACCGAGGCCACCGCCACCGGCTCCGCCGAGCGCATCGACGACGAGACCGAGGGCCTCCTGCCCTCCTCGGTCACGGAGACCGGCCGGATCGCCGGGATACTCCAGCGCCCGCGCTCCTGCTACGTCTGCAAGACGCGCTATGTCGAGGTCGACTACTTCTACCACCAGCTCTGCCCGGAGTGCGCCGCCGAGAACCGGGCCAGGCGGGAGGCCCGCGCCGACCTCACCGGCAAGCGCGCGCTGCTCACCGGCGGCCGGGCCAAGATCGGTATGTACATCGCGCTGCGGCTGCTGCGCGATGGCGCCCACACCACGATCACCACTCGCTTTCCCAAGGACGCCATCCGCCGCTTCAAGGCGATGGAGGACTCGGCGGACTGGATCCACCGTCTGGAGGTCGTCGGCATAGACCTGCGCGACCCGGCCCAGGCGGTCGAGCTCGCCGACCGGGTGGCCGAGGCCGGTCCGCTGGACATCCTGATCAACAACGCGACGCAGACCGTGCGCCGCCTGCCCACCGCGTACGCCGCGCTGGTCGAGGGGGAGAGCGCCCCGCTGCCGGCCGGCGAGCTTCCCGCCCACCGCGTCATCGGCGCCTTCAACTCCGGTGCGGTCGACGGCCTGGCGGCGCTGCCCGTCGGGGTGAGCGGGCTCGAGGCGCAGAAGGTCGCCGACCTCGCCCTGGTGGCGGGCAACGCCAGCCTGGAGCGGCACCTCGCCGGTACCGCCATCGACGCGGGCGGCCTGCTGCCCGACGTCGTCGAGAGCAACACCTGGGTGCAGACCATCGACCAGATCTCCCCGGTGGAGCTGCTCGAAACCCAGCTGTGCAACTACACCTCGCCCTTCATCCTGATCAGCGCGCTCCGGCCGGCCATGGCCGAGGCCGCCCGGAAGGCGTCCAGCGGGCGGGCGTACGTGGTGAACGTCTCGGCGATGGAGGGCGTCTTCAGCCGTGGCTACAAGGGTGCGGGCCACCCGAACACCAATGCCGCCAAGGCCGCGATGAACATGGTGACGCGGACCAGCGGCCAGGAGATGTTCCAGACCGACCGCATCCTGATGACCTCGGTCGACACCGGCTGGATCACCGACGAGCGCCCGCACTTCGACAAGCTGCGCCTCGCCGAGGAGGGCTTCCACGCGCCCCTCGACCTGATCGACGGCGCGGCCCGGGTCTACGACCCCGTCGTCCGCGGCGAGGCCGGCGAGGACCTGTTCGGCGTCTTCCTCAAGGATTACGCCCCCGCGAACTGGTAGCCACCCGGGGGCGGCGGTCCCCGTGACTCCTCACCCCGTGACCCCGTGACCCCGTGACCCCGTGACCGACCCCCTCGGCGTGCCGAGGGGGTCGGTCACGTCCGGGGCAGGAAGGGCTGCCCGGCCACGGCCCGGTAGGCGCCCGCCGAGACCAGTTCCAGCACCGGCTGCCAGTCCTCCAGCACGCCCGCCTCCGGGCCCGCCGCGTCCGCGCCGTCATGGGTCTGGCGAAGGGCCGCCGCGGCCTCGCCGTCCGGGCCGGCCGCCGCCAGGGCTACGAGCCCGCTCCCCTCCCCGGCCCGCGCCTGCAGGCGGATCAGCCCGGCCACCCGCTCACCGAGCAACGGGCGCACCGCTTCCGCCACATAGTGATCGCACGGGGACGCTGCGTCACCCGGACGGAGCAGTTCGCCGAGATCCAGTACCAGGCCCGCGATCTGGAGCTCCTTGTCGGCCGGGTGGGCGCGCCGCAGCAGGGCCGCGGTCCGCAGTCCGCGGCCGCCGCGGCAGGCATGCAGAAGATCCATCAGCTCCGGAACACTCGAGACGTGGGGCACGCCGAACCCCCGCACCGCGGACCTCGCCACCGCCGCTCCCTCCGTCGCCCCCCGCGCGCATCCGGGCTCGAGCGGACCATGCTTGTCGCACCCGCGGGCCGACGACTTCCTGAACTCGCGGCGAAAACAAGAGGGCGACGTGGTTTTTGCCTTTCTATCGAGCGGGGGCCCGCTCAAATGTGTAACCTGGGGCAGCAGACGGCCCCACCCGGGCCACGCTCCACCAAGGCGCCACCGCGTCCGGAAACCCTTTCCTCCCAGCCCGGCGCGGCATGCCAGCCGGGTTACGCGACACAGAGGAGTGCGCGGTGACAGAAACGACGAAGCCCGAACCGACGTTGCTGGAGCGGACGGGAACGCGGGCCAAACCGCGGACCGACGAGCTCGGAAGCCTTGAGGTCTGGGCGCGGTCCGCCCCGATCAGGCTGGCGGGGTACGAGGACGACCTGGCGGAAGCGCACATCCTGCCCGGCATCGACTAGCCCGCAAGAGCGGTACGCGCGCCCCCGTGCCCACCCGCGCCGGGGGCGCTGCCGCGGCCCGTCGGTTCCCCAACCGCCTACGCCGTGAGCGTCATCGCTGAGGGCGATCATGACTTCCGCCGCCCCGGCAGGCCGGGCACGCTGAGGGACATGAAGCTGCTGATGCTGGGTGGAACCGAATTCGTCGGACGCGCGATCACCGAGGACGCCCTCGACCGGGGCTGGGAGGTGACCGTCTTCCACCGGGGACGCCACGCGCCCCCGCGGGGCACCTCGGCCCTGCACGGGGACCGCACCGCCCCCGGCGGCCTGGACGCCCTGGCCGAAGGGGAATGGGACCTCGTCGTCGACACCTGGGGCGGCGCCCCCACCGCCGTACGCGACAGCGCCCGCCTGCTGTGCGAGAGGGCCGGCCGGTACGCGTACGTCTCCAGCCGCTCCGTGTACGCCTATCCCGCCGCGGCCGGGATCGACGAGGACAGCCCCCTGGTGGAGGGCTCGCCCGACGCCGGATCCACCGCGTACGCCGAGGACAAGCGCGGCGGCGAACTCGCCGCCCTCGACGCCTTCGGCGACCGGGCCCTGCTGGCACGCGCCGGGCTGATCCTCGGCCCGTACGAGAACGTCGGACGGCTGCCCTGGTGGCTGAACCGCACCGCCCGCGGCGGCCCGGTCCTCGCCCCCGGACCGCGGGACCTGCCGCTCCAGTACATCGACGTGCGCGACCTCGCGCGCTGGACCCTCGACGCGGCCGCCGCCGGGCACGACGGCGCCTACAACCTGGTCTCCCCGGCCGGGCACGCCACCACCGGGAGCCTCCTGGAGGCCTGCGCCGCCGCCACCGGAGGCCGCGCCGAACTGCGCTGGACCGACCCGGACCTGATCCAGAAGGCCGGCATACAGCCTTGGACCGAGCTCCCGGTCTGGGTCCCCGAGGGCGAAATGCACGACTTCATGCACCGCGGCGACGTCTCCAAGGCCCTCGCCGCGGGCCTGAAGTGCCGCCCCGTCGAGGAGACCGTCGCGGACACCTGGGCGTGGCTCCGCTCGCTCGGCGGCCAGGCCCCGCAGCGCTCCGACCGGCCGGCTCCCGGCCTCGACGCGGAGCGGGAAGCGGCCCTACTCGGGCTCTGACCAGGCCGCGTCGGCGAGACGGGTGGGCGGCAGGTACTCGCGCACCAGGGTGCGGTGCCACCACGCACCCGTCTCGCGCAGTTCGCGCCAGGTGGTGAACCGGTAGCGGTACAGCAGGGCGCGGACATAACGCGGCGGGGCGTCCGGGAAGGGGTTGTGCCGCAGCAGCCGCAGCGTGTCCCGGTCGCCCGCCAGGAGCCGCTCCACGAACGGCCCGAACCAGTCCCGCGCATAGCCGGGGGAGAGCGCCGCGAACCACATCAGCCAGTCCAGGCGCAGATGGTACGGGGCGAACTGGCGCGGAAGCCTGCGCGGTTCCCCCGGCTTCCCCCGGAACCCGTACTCCCGCCAGTCCCCGTCCGCGTGCGGCACCCGGTCGGCGGTGCCCTCGACCACCACCTCCTCGCGGATCCGGCCCACCGTGCCGAACGCCCCGTAGGTGTTGACCAGGTGGAGCGGGTCGAAGGAGCGGTTCATCACCTGGCGGCGCGAGATCATGTTCAGCACCGGGTGGCGGCTGAGCACCAGTACCAGCACGGTCACGGCGCAGACCAGCACCGCGAACCACACCGGCGCCGCCCGGGAGGCGGAGGCCGGGGGCGCGCCCGCGAGCCCGGTGAAGTCGACGGCCGACAGCGCCAGGATGATCGTCAGCCAGTTCAGCCAGGCGAAGTTGCCGGACAGCACCAGCCACAGCTGCGTCACCACGATGGTCCCGGCGGCGTACGAGGCCACCGGCTGCGGGGTGAACAGCAGGACGGGGACCGCCAGTTGGGTGACGTGGTTGGCCGCGCACTCCACCCGGTGCAGCGGCCCCGGCAGATGGTGGAAGAACCAGCTCAGCGGTCCGGGCATCGGCTGCGTCTCGTGGTGGAAGTGGAGGCAGGTGAGCTTGCGCCAGCAGGAGTCCCCACGGATCTTGATCAGCCCGGCCCCGAACTCCACCCGGAACAGGACCCAGCGCAGCAGCCAGAGCACCAGCACCGGCGGCCCGGTCCGCGCGTTGCCCAGGAAGACGGCGAGGAACCCCACCTCCAGCAGCAGGGACTCCCAGCCGAAGGAGTACCAGGTCTGCCCCACGTTCACGATGGACAGGTAGAGCAGCCACAGCAGCGCCCACATCACCATCGCGACGGCCAGCGGAACCTCGTCCCCCGCCCCCGCGGCCAGCGCCGCCGCCAGCAGCGCCCCCGCCCAGGCACAGCCGGCGAAGAGTCGGTCGCAATAGTGCAGTTGGAACAGGCTGGGGGCGCGCCGGAAGGGCACGTACCGCACGTAGCGCGGCACGGGCAGCATGCCCCGCGCTCCGATCAGGGCCCGGAACTGCAGGGCGGCCCCGACGAAGGCGAAGAGGTAGACACCGGCCAGGGCCCGCTGGAAGACCAGCCGGCCCAGCCAGTACCCCGGCGCCGTGAACCAGTCCATCGCCTCCAGTATCGGACCGGTCAGGCGGCCGCGGCCAGCCTGCGCACGTGGCGGCCGAGCCAGCGGGCGTAGCTCCGCTGGAGGACCGGGACCACCGGGCCCGCGAGCCGGGTGTACCAGCCGGCCGGGCGGCTGAAGGCGGTCACGGTGAACCACACCGTGCCGTCGGCGTCCAGCTCCACGACGAAGGACTCCTCCCCGCTCTCGGGGTGGCCGGCCAGCGTCCCGTAGGCGAAGCCCACCCGCGTGGGCTCGTATGCCGTCCAGACCACCTCGCACGGGGCGCTGATCCGCAGCGGGCCCCACCCGATCCCGACCACCACGCGGCCGCCGGGGCGGACGGCCCCGGCGTCCGCCCGCACCAGCATTCCGGAGGTCCGGTGGGCCTGGAAGGTGGTCACCGCGACGCCGGCGGCCTCGAAGGCGGCCCGGCCGCGCCCGACCCGGGTGCGGTGGTGCAGGTGGTGGTAGCCGGCGGGCAGGGGCCGGCGGGCCGTCGCACCCCGGTCGGGATAGCTGAGGCCGTCCCGGGCGGCGCTGGTGAGGCGGTTCATGGCGTGGTCTCCTGTCGGGCGGTCCGGGGGTGGTCTGCGCTCCGCGGGTGGTCCGCGGTCAGCCGGCGCCAGGCCAGCAGCGAGCAAAGGGCGAATCCGAGGGCGTTCCCGAGGCCGTGGGTCGCGGCCATCCAGGTCAGGGTGGGGTGCGGGATCCCGGTGGCCTCGCCCGCCGCCCACCACAGGGCGAGCAGCATGGTGGCCACCAGGACCGCGGCCGAGACGGCGAGCAGCGCGCGGGTGGTCCGGTCGCGTCCGGCGGGGCGGATCTCCCGCCAGGTCGTCAGGGCCACCGCCCACATCCCGCCGGTCAGGACCACCGCGCCCGCCAGCTCGGCCCAGTCGTCCACGAAGTAGCCGAGGAGCACGAGCAGGGTGCCGGCCGGGACGCTGTACGCGGCCCAGCGCGCGCCCGGTCCGGGGGCCGCGGCCCGGCACACCAGTCCGGCGACCAGGGCGGCCGTGAATCCGGCGAAGTGGAAGTGGGGCACGGTGAGCGCCAGGATGTCGAGGTCGAAGCCGAAGAGCCGGTGGCCGGCCCGCTCGGCGACCAGGGCCGTCCCGGCGACGGCGGGCGAGGTCAGCGCCGTCACCACGGCGACCTCGGCCGGTCCCGGCGCCCGGCCCCGCGGCAGTGCGGACGGTGCTCGGGCGGCGAGGGCCAGACAGGCCGCCGCGTAGAGTGCGGCCAGGACGGTGGCGGCCCCGCCGCGCGGCAGCCACAGGCTCACCGCCCCGAGGACGGCCGGCAGCGGCCACAGGCGGGCGGTCCGGCGGAGCCCGGCCGGATCGATCAGGCGCAGGCCGGCCGGGACCACGTAGAGCATGCCCAAGGTGACGATCACGTTCACCAACGCCGTCATGGCGGCCTCCCCCTCCCGAGTGCGTTGAACATGTTCAACTCCTGGGTGCGACTCTACGGGGTTGCTTGAACATGTTCAAGAAGCGCTCCGGTTGCGGCTCTCGCTCGCATGGGGCAGACAAGAGGGAGCAACCGGGGCGAAAAGGGAGATCCACGTGCACGCACCGACACCTCCGACACCTCGTCAGGCGCCGCGTCGTCACGCACCGGCCGGCGCCGCTCTGTTGGCCGCCCTCGGCCTGTTCGCCGCGGGCTGCGGCGGCTCCGGGGAGAAGCGGGGGGCGGCGGGAGCGGAGAGCCCGGACGTCTACCTCCAGCCCGTGGCCTCCGCGGGCCCCGCCCCCTTCACCGCCTCCTCGGCCACCGGCGAGTCCGCACCCGTACAGCCCCCGCTGCCCAACCCGACCGGACAGGGCATCCGCACGGTCAACGCGGCGACCCCCGGCCTCTACGGCGGCACCCAGCGGCTCGGCAGCTGCGATGTGGAACAGCAGGTCCGCTACCTGACCGAGGACGCGGCCAAGGCCCGCGCCTTCGCCCAGGCCTCGGACATCGAACAGGCGAAGATCCCCGACTTCCTCCGCGGCCTCACCCCCGTCGTGCTCCGCGCCGACACCCGGGTCACCAGCCACGGCTTCCGCGGCGGCGCCGCCGACAGCTTCCAGTCCGTGCTCCAGGCAGGCACCGCCGTCCTCGTCGACGAGCACGGCATGCCCCGGGTCCGCTGCGCCTGCGGCAATCCGCTGCTCTCGCCCCGCGCCCCCAAGGGCTCCCCGGTGCACAAGGGCGACCCGTGGAACGGCTACCAGCCCCATCAGGTCGTGGTCATCGAACCCACCCCCCACGTGATCAACAACCTGGTCATCGTCAACATCGCCGACAACACCTGGATCGAGCGCAAGCGGGGCGACGACGGGGCCCAGGACCGGCCGCCGCAGGTCATGCCCCCGTTCGACCCCGCCGACGGCATCCCCGAGGCGCCCGTCACCCCGCCCGGCACCGTACCCGCGGACCCCTGCCCGAGCCCCGCCGGCAACAGCCTCGCCCGCACCGCCCCGCCGGCCCCGCGCGACGGCAGGACGGGCGTTCCGGGCCCCGCCGCCACCGACTGCCCCCCGGGCCCGCCGAGCACCCCCTCCGCGCCGTCCGCTCCGGGCGACGGGCCGCGGCAGAGCCCGGGCCTGCCGCCGTCGAATCCGGCCGCCCCGCAGGATCCGCCGTCGGACCTGCCCTCCGACCTGCCGCCCGACGACCCGGGCGACCTGCCGTCGGACGTCCCGTCCGACGGGACGGAGGACCTGGGCGATCCGTACGACCCCTTCGCCCCCTCCAACCCCTCCGATCCCGTGGATCCCGCTGAACCGTCCGACCCCTCCGACCCGTATGCCGTCCCGGAAGAGGAGCAGGTGTCGCCCTCCGACCCCGGCTACCCGCTGGAGAGCGCCTGAGCGGCCCGTGTGTCATGGTGGACCGGTGCCGAGCTCCGTATCGCTGCCGGACGACTGGCCCGCGCACCCGGACCGGTCGCTGGCACTGAACCGCATGGGCAGTTTCGACTGGGACCTGGTCACCGGGCTCATGCACCTGGACGCGGCGGCCCTGGACGTGTTCGATACGGCCCCCCACGAGTACGACGGCCGGCCCGAATCCCTCTCGCCGCGGGTGCCCGCCGTCGAGGCCGCCCGGCTCGACGCGCTCGTCTCCAGCGCCCTCAAGAGCAGCGAGGACAGTTACGGCGCCTACTTCCGCATCCGCTGCCGCGACGGCCGGCTGCGCTGGACGCACACGCAGGGCCGTGTCATGCGCGGCCCCGACGGGCGCCCGTACCGGATCATCGGCATAGTCCGGGACGCCACCGACGAGCTCAGCCACTCGGCGGAACGCCTCGGCCTCGACGAGGAGCGCCGCCGCCAGACCTCGGTGGTCGAGAGCACCACGGCCGCCCTCGCGCACGCCCGGACCGTCCAGGACGTCATCGACGCGCTCGGCGACGCCCACGGCCTGGAACGGCTCGGCTCGATGGGCATGGTCATGGGCCTGGTCGAGGCCGGGCGGATCCACCTCGTCGTCGAGGGCCCCCAGGGCAGCTTCGTGCCGGGGACGCGCTACACCCGCGTGGACGAGCAGTACCCGATGAGCGAGGTCGTCCGCTCGCTCCAGCCGCGGTTCCTGGACTCCGCGCAGGAGTTCGCCGCGGACTATCCCGCGCTCTGGTCGAAGATCGAGTACATGCGGGTCTCGGCGGCCGCCTATCTGCCGCTCATCGCCCAGGCCCGCCCGATCGGCGCGATCGGCCTGCTCTACCAGGACAAGGACGGCTTCACCCAGGACGAGCGGAACCTGCTCGTCGCCCTGGGCAGCAGCATCGCGCAGAGCCTGCAGCGGGCCATGCTGCTGGAGCAGGAGCACGACCTGGCCGAGGGCCTCCAGCAGGCGATGCTGCCGCGCCGGATCCCTTCGGTGCCGGGCGCGGAGATCGCCGTACGGTACCGCTCCGCCCGGATGGGCCAGGACATCGGCGGCGACTGGTACGACGTCATCCCGCTGCCCGGCGGCAGGGTCGGCGCGGTCATCGGGGACGTCCAGGGCCACGACACGCACGCGGCGGCGGTCATGGGCCAGCTGCGGATCGTCCTGCGCGCGTACGCCGCCGAAGGGCACGCGCCGGGCACCGTGATGGCCCGGGCCTCGGTCTTCCTGCACGAGCTGGACACCGACCGCTTCGCGACGTGCACGTACGTGCAGGCCGACCTGTCGACGGGAGTGCTCCAGCTGGTCCGGGCGGGACACATCGACCCGCTGCTGCGCACCCGCGGCGGGGACTGCCGCAGGCTCCCCGTGGGGGGCGGGATGCCGCTCGGCCTCTCGGCGGAGTTCGGTCGCCTGGAGTATCCGGTGACCACGGTGGAACTGGACCCCGGGGAAACGATTCTGTTGTGTACGGACGGCCTGGTGGAGCAGCCCGGCGCCGACCTGGACGACGGAATCCGGCTGCTCACCTCCCTGGTCCGCAGCGGCCCCGCGGACCTGCAGCTCCTCGCCGACCGGCTGTGCGGCGTCGTCGAGGAGCGGGGCGGGGACGACGACATGGCGCTGCTCCTGCTGCGCCGCCGGGTGGAGGACAGCCCGCAGGGCGGCGGCCGGCTCCAGCAGCACGTGGCGCCGGGCGACCCGGAGGCGCTGGTGGCGGCGCGCCACATGATCGGGGCGGCGGTGCGGGCGTGGGGCGCCCGGGAGCGGGCCGACGAGATCGAACTCGTCGCGGACGAGCTGATCGTGAACGCCCTGATGCACACGGACGGCCCCGCGATCGTGACCCTGCGGGTGCTGAACGGCCCCGAGCGGAGGCTGCGGGTGGAGGTCGAGGACCGCTCCAGCGCCCTGCCGAGGCGGCGCGAGGCCGGGGAGTCGGGGGTGTCGGGGCGCGGGCTGATGCTGGTGGACCGGCTGGCGGACGTGTGGGGCGTGGAGTCGCGGGGCGGCGGCAAGTGCGTGTGGTGCGAGTTCGTGGTGAGCTGACGCCCGACCGCAGCCGCGGGGGAGGGGCCTGTGCGGGCAGGGTCCGGCGCGGACGCGGGGCCGGTGCGGGTGCGGGTGCGGGCCGGTTCCGGTGGGCGCGGACCGGTTCGGAGTGGGGCGTGTCGGCCGGGTACGGGGCTTCGGCGGCGGAGCCGGGGTTCGGAGGGCCGGCGGCCGTACGTGCACGGTTCGCGTTCCGGCCGGGGCGGGGGCAGGCTGGGACCATGCCGGAGCTGCCCGAGGTCGAGGCCCTGCGGGAGTACCTCGACGAGCACCTCACGGGGCGGGTGGTGGAGCGCGTCCTCCCGCTCGCGGTGAGCGTGCTCAAGACGTACGACCCGCCGCTGACCGCCCTCGAAGGGCAGACGGCCGGCGCCACCGCCCGGTACGGCAAGTTCCTGGCCCTGCGCATCGGCGAGCTCCACCTCGTCACCCATCTGGCCCGGGCCGGCTGGCTGCGCTGGCAGGATGCCCTGCCGGCGCAGCCGCCCCGCCCGGGCAAGGGGCCGCTCGCGCTGCGCGTCGCCCTCGCGGACGGCAGCGGCTTCGACCTCACCGAGGCCGGTACCCAAAAGCGCCTCGCCGTCTACGTCGTACGGGATCCCCAAGAGGTGCCCGGCATCGCCCGCCTCGGCCCCGACCCCCTCGACGCGGCCTTCGACCGGGACGCCTTCGCCGCCCTGCTCGCGGGGGAGCGCCGCCGGATCAAGGGCGTGCTGCGCGACCAGAGCGTCATCGCCGGGATCGGCAACGCCTACAGCGACGAGATCCTGCACCGGGCCAAGGTCTCGCCGTTCAAGCTGGCCGCGTCCTTCGACGAGGAGCAGACCACCCGGCTGTACACGGCCGTCGCGGACACCCTGCGCGAGGCCGTGGACCGGGCGCACGGGGTGGCGGCCGGGAAGCTCAAGGCCGAGAAGAAGAGCGGGCTGCGGGTGCACGGCCGGGCGGGGGAGCCGTGCCCGGTGTGCGGGGACACCGTCCGCTCGGTCTCCTTCGCCGACTCCTCCCTCGAGTACTGCCCCACCTGCCAGACCGGCGGGAAGCCGCTCGCGGACCGGCGGCTCTCGCGCCTCCTCAAATAGCGGGGCCCTGCGTAGACTCCGGCTCCATGCCCGAGGAACAGCAGCAGCCGCCGCGGCGCGAGATCGTCACCGGGGTGCCCCGCGGCACCCGCCGCCGGCCGCCCGTGCACACCCCGGCCCGCTCGGAGATCTCCGAGCAGACCACCCTGGGCGCCACCTACGTACGGGCCCTGATGCGCGGCCAGCTCCGCGCGGCGCTGTGCGCGCTGGCCGGCCTCGCGCTGGCGGTCGGGACGCTGCCGCTGGTGCTGCTGCTGCCCAGGGCGGCGTCCGGGCCGCTGGTGTGGGTGGCGCTGGGCCTGCTGGTGTATCCGGTGATGTGGCTGATCGCCCGGTGGTACGTCCTGCGCGCCGAGCGCAACGAGGCGGACTTCACCGGCCTGGTGGCGGACCCGGCCGAGGCCCCGGGGCCCGGCCGCCCGTTCTAGGCTCTCTCTCGCGCCGGTCCTCAGAACAGGTGCATCGCCAAGTGGCCCAGGGGCAGGCCGAGCTGCCAGGCCGGGGTCCACACCCGCGCGTTCTCGTCCAGCCCCGGCGGGGTGTCCGCATGGCCGTGCCGTCCCGGGTCGAGGTTGGTGGCGAACAGCTCCGTACGGTCCAGCCAGCGCCAGGCCGCCCGGGCCAGTTCCAGGTCCGGCTCCTCGGCGCGGCCGCGCTCCCGGGCCTCCTCGCCCAGCGCGAGGAACCGGGTGTGCACCCAGTCGCGCCAGGGGTGGCCGTACGCCGTCAGCGAGAGCCACTCGTCGAGCTGGGAGACCACCCGGATCCCGGACAGCTCCCCGGCCGCGTCCGAGAGGTAGATCGTCAGCGCGAGCGTGTCCCGCCCGGCCCGGAACTCCAGGGTGCTGACCGGGATCAGCCGGCCGGTGCGCAGCAGTTCGTCTGCGATGTACTCGGCGTAGAGCCAAGCCATGGGCACCGCGAGCCCGCCGTCACTGGTGCCGTTCATACCCTCGGGCTGCACCGTTCCACCTTCTCCCGCGCGTTCAGCGTCCCGCCGTCAGCCCTGAGCCTTCACCGAGCGGCTCACCGGGCGGGGGATGTTTACTCAACTTGCACGCATCGATGCCTCAATCCATGCGATTCCTGTCCGGTTAGCGCGCATTCGAGGCGGTACTCGCTCTCTTCGCGGGCGGCCCGCGGACCCGACCCGGCCGGGCTCAGGCCCCGAGCCCGTACCCGTACCCCTGGAGGTCCCTGCGCAGGGCGCGCAGGGCGTAGTGCGTACGGGATTTGACGGTCCCCGCCGGGATGCCGAGCTCCGCGGCGGCCTCGGCCACGGAGCGGTCCTGAAAGTACACCTGCATCAGCACCTCGCGGTGCTCGGGGCCCAGGGAGCCGACGGCCCGCCGGACGTCTATGGCCGTGACCGA